>JAGOEI010000100.1 GCA_017997795.1 Thauera sp.
GCGATCGCCGACGTGCATATCGAGGACGTCCATCGCGCTGGCGGCATCATGTCCATCCTCGGCGAGCTCGACCGCGCCGGCCTGCTGCACACCGACGTGCCGACGGTGCACAGCGCCTCGATGGCCGAGGCGCTCGACAAGTGGGACATCAAGCGCACGGCCGACGAGGCGGTGCATACCTTCTACCGCGCCGCGCCTGGCGGCGTGCCGACCCAGGTCGCCTTCAGCCAGGACCGGCGCTGGAAGGAGCTCGACGCCGACCGCCAGCACGGCATCATCCGCGACAAGGCGCACGCCTTCACCGCCGACGGCGGCCTCGCGGTGCTGTACGGCAACATCGCCGAGAAGGGCTGCATCGTGAAGACGGCCGGTGTCGACGAATCGATCTGGAAATTCACCGGCAAGGCGCGCGTCTATGAGAGCCAGGAAGACGCGGTCGACGGCATCCTCGGCGAACAGGTGCAGGCCGGCGACGTGGTGGTGATCCGCTACGAAGGCCCCAAGGGCGGCCCCGGCATGCAGGAGATGCTGTACCCGACCTCCTACCTCAAGAGCCGCGGCCTCGGCGCGCAGTGTGCGCTGCTCACCGACGGGCGCTTCTCCGGCGGCACCTCCGGGCTGTCGATCGGCCACGCCTCGCCCGAGGCGGCCTGCGGCGGCGCGATCGCGCTGGTCGAGGACGGCGACACGATCGAGATCGACATCCCCAACCGCCGCATCCATCTGGCGATCGCCGACGCCGAGCTCGCGCGTCGGCGCGCTGCAATGGAGGCGAAGGGCGCTGCGGCGTGGAAGCCGGTCAAGCGCGAGCGCCTGGTCTCGGCCGCGCTGCAGGCCTATGCCGCGCTCACCACCTCGGCCGATACCGGCGCGGTGCGCGACGTCACCCAGGTGCAGCGCTGATCGACCCCGGCCGATTGACCCGTCATCGGCCGCTCACTACCACCGACGCCATGGATACCGAACTCGCACAGCTCGAAGCACAGCTCGAGCAACTGATCAGCCAGCACGACCGCCTGAGGGCCGACAACGGCGCCTTGCGCGGTCGCATCGCCCGGCTGGAGGCCGAAAACCGCAAGCTCGCCGACAAGGTCCGCCTCGCCGCGGACCGCCTCGAGGGCCTGCTCGACAAACTGCCGGAGGCCTGAAGCGATGTCCGCCGAACACCTCGACATGACGCTGCTGGGAAAGGAATACCGCATTTCGTGCACGCCCGAGAACCGTGACGAACTGCTGGCAACCGTCGCTTTTCTTGACGACAAGTTCCGCGAACTGGGGACGAAAACGAACTCTTCCGGCGAAAAGCTCGCGGTCATGACTGCGCTCAACATCGCCCATGAATTCCTCCAGTATCAGCGCGGCAACGGGTTTGACATGCCAGGCATGAAGCGTAGAATCGGACTCATGAAAGCGCGCCTGGATGGGGTGCTTGCCCAGCAGGACAAGCTCTTCTGAAGCGCAGTAATTGCAGTACCAGCAGGACCGATCAATCCCCTGCAGTGTTCGTTGAAGTCGTAGATTCCTTGAACCAATAGTCGAGAGACTCGGTCACCGACCATCGATGCCGCTGGTGTGAACGCCCCTAGCCGGGTGATCCTGAAGCGGAAGGGACGTGACCCCCCTGAACCCCAGGTTCAGGATGCTCGGCGGAGACGGCACAGGCGGGGGGCCACACAAGAGGGCGCAGTGAGCGATCACTGCGCCCTCTTTGCGTGTGCTCCCACAGCGGGCAACACCGCTGCGGGGAGTGCCGGCGCTGCGCATGGTGCACTGCAAAGTCTTTACGCCATCTTTACGCGCAGCGGCCTAGCATCCGCACCGTTTTCGGACTCCCCGGGCATTCGCCGCGGTTGTTGCAATGCAAACCTATTTTCCCGTCCTCGGTGTGCTCGGCATGATGCTGATGCTGTTCGGGCTGGTCATGGGTTTTCCGCTCGCGGTGTCGTTCGCGCTCGACGATGGCGCGACCGCAGCCTACGACCTCGCCATCCTGGCCACCTTTGCGAGCGGCCTGCTGATGTGGGCGGGCACGCGCGGCGCGAAGCGCGACCTTCGTGTCTCCGACGGCTTCCTGCTGGTGGCGGCGACGTGGTTGCTCACGCCGGTATTCGGCGCCTTGCCGCTGATGCTCTATCTGCCCGAGTTGTCCTTCACCGACGCCTACTTCGAAGCCACCTCCGGCCTCACCACCACCGGCGCCACGGTGCTCACCGGACTCGATGCGCTGCCGGTGTCGATCAACCTGTGGCGCTGCTTCATGCACTGGATCGGCGGCATGGGCGTCATCGTGCTGATGGTGGCGGTGCTGCCGCTGCTGGGCATCGGCGGGCGGCAGATATTCCGTGCGGAGACGCCCGGGCCGATGAAGGAGTCGAGCCTGACCCCGCGCATCGCCGAGACCGCCAAGGGGCTGTGGCTGGTGTATGTGCTGCTCACCGTCGCCTGCACTGGCGCGCTGTGGCAGGCTGGCATGGATCCGTGGGAGGCGCTGATTCATGCCTTCTCGATCATGGGGCTGGGCGGCTTCTCGACGCGCGATGCCAGCCTCGGCGCCTTCGCCAGCCTGCCGATCGAGTCGGTCACCGTCGTGTTCGCGCTGCTGTCGGGCATCAACTACGCCACCCACTACCTGGCGCTGGTGCACCGCACGCCGCGGCCCTACGCGCTCGACCCGGAGCTGCGCTGGTTCTTCGGCGTGCTCGCGGTGACCGTGGTCTTTCTCACCGTGTATCTGCTCGAAAGTGGTGCCTATCAGGATGGTGCGCTCGCGTTCCGCCACGTCTCCTTCCACGCCGTGTCGCTGGCGACCTCGCTCGGCCTCGCGACCTACGATTACACCGTGTGGCCGATGTTCGCGCAGGTCTGGATCCTGTTCCTGAGCAGCTTTGCCGCCTGCTCGGGGTCGACCGGCGGTGGCATCAAGATGATGCGCGCGATCATCCTGTACAAGCAGGTGCATCGCGAGATCGTGCGTGCGCTGCATCCGAGCGCGGTGGTACCGCTGCGGCTCGGCCGTCAGCCGGTGACGGACAACGTGCTGCACGCGGTGCTCGCCTTCAGCTTCATGTACATGGTCAGCATCGTCGCCCTGACGCTGGTGCTCAGCGCCAGCGGACTCGATCTGATCACCGCGTTCTCCGGCGTCATCGCCTGCATCAACAACGCCGGGCCGGGACTCGCCGCGCTGGGGCCGGCGGGCAACTACCAGGGCCTGAGCGATTTCCAGACCTGGGTGCTGAGCTTCGCGATGATCCTCGGCCGGCTGGAGATCTTCACCCTGCTGGTGGTGCTGACGCCGGCGTTCTGGCGTCGCTGAGCGCCTCGAGCACCAGGCGGTAGCCGACGCCCGGCTCGGTCAGGATATGGGCGGGCAGGCGCGGATCGCGCTCGAGCTTGCGTCGCAGGCCCGTCATGTACACCCGCAGGTAGTGCGCATGCTCGACGTGGTTCGGGCCCCAGGCGCCGGCGAGCAACTGGCGCTGGGTCACCATGCGCCCGCCGCCGGCGATCAGCAGGCTGAGCAGGCGGTATTCGATCGGGGTCAGGTGCACCGGCTGGCCCGCGCGCGTGACCGTGCGCTGGTCGAGGTCGACTGCGACCTCGCCGAATACGATGCGCGTGGTCGCCTGCGGCGGACGCATCGAACGCCGCAGCAGGGCGCGCACGCGGGCGAGGAGTTCGGCCACGCCGAAGGGCTTGGCGAGGTAGTCATCGGCGCCGGCATCGAGCGCGCCGACCTTGTCGGCCTCGTTGCTGCGCGCCGACAGCACCAGCACCGGCATGCCGCTCCACTGGCGCAACTCGGCAAGCAGCGCGAGGCCGTCGCCGTCGGGCAGGCCGAGGTCGAGCACCAGCAGGTCCGGGCGGCGGTTGGCGAGTTCGATGCGGCCGCGTTCGAGCGCGGCGGCCTCGTGCACCGCGCATCCTTCCGCTTCGAGCGCGGTCCGGACGAAGCGACGGATGCCGGCTTCGTCCTCGACCAGCAGCACGATGGGCGCGGGTGGATGGGGCGTTTTCATGTATTGCGACTGGTGGTGAGGGCCGGGGCTTCCGGCGGTGGCGGTTCGGGCTGCGGCGGCAACGGCATCTGCAGGGTGAAGCAGGCGCCGCCGGAAGCCCGGTTGTGCGCGGCGACGCTGCCGCCATGGACCTCGATGATGGCACGCACCAGCGCGAGCCCGAGACCGGTGCCTTCGTCGCCGGTGGTGCGTGCCTGACCGGGGGCGGCAGGGGCTGCGACAAGGCCGGCGGGTCCGGGATCGGCGCCGCGGACAAAGCGCTCGAAGATCGCCTGCTCCCGGCCCGGCGGTAGCCCGCAACCTTCGTCGCAGACGTCGATCTCCAGCCAGGCGGGCGCATCATCGGGCGTAGCGCCGTCCGTCGTGCATCGCGCCGCGACGGTGATCCGCCCGCCGGGCGGCGTATGTGCAGCCGCGTTGTCGAGCAGGTTGCACAGGACGCGCTCCATCAGCACGGCGTCGGCGCGCAGCAGGGGCAGGTCGTCGGGCACATCCAGGGTGAGGGCGTGCGCGCGCAGCGAGTGCGCCCGCGACTGCACGGCACTGCCGATGAGCTCGTCCGCGGCGATCCAGTCGAGCGTCAGGTGCGGTGCGTCCGACTGCAGGCGGGCGAGGTCGAGCAGGTCGCGTGCGAGCGCGTGCGTGCGCAAGGCTTCGGCGCGGATCGCCTCGGCGAGTTCGGCCTGGGCGGGGGGCAGCGGCGGGCCGGCGAGCGGGAGCGATTCGGCCAGCCCGGCGAGTGCGGTCAGCGGCGTGCGCAGGTCGTGCGACAGCGAGGCGAGCAGCGTGTTGCGCAGGCGCTCGGATTCCACCGCCAGCCGGGCCCGCGCCGCCTCCTCGCCGCGCGCCTCGGCGCTGTCGCGCTCGCGGCGCAGGCGCGCCGCCAGCTCCGCGGTGGTCAGCGCCACCGCCAGCAGCACCGCGAAGGTGAGCAGGTACTGCAGGTCGGACACCGCCAGGGTGAAGTGCGGATGCACGAAGACGAAGTCGAACAGCGCCACCGACAGGAAGGCCGCGAACACTGCCGGCCCGCGCCCGAGCCGGATCGCGGCGAACAGCACCGCGAGCGGGAACAGCATCGCGATGTTGGCGAGGTCGAACTGGCCGAGCAGCGGCGCACCGAGCAGGGCGATCGCGATCACCGCGAGCGCGGCCTTGGCATAGTCGGGCCAGCGGGGCGGGCGCTTCGGGTCGGCGGCCATGGAAGCGCGCGTGTGGGCGGGCGTCAGCGCGCGGCCGCGGGCATGGCCGCGTCGATCGCCTGCAGCGTGTCGAGCAGGGTGGCGCGCAGCGGGCCCGCTACCGCGAGTCCGCGTTCTGCCGCCTGCCGTGCCGCGGCGGGGCGGCCGAGTTCCAGCAGCACACGGGCGTGATTGTTGTGCGCCGCCGCCTGCTCGTGCGTGTCGGCGGCGCGCGCAAAGGCGGCCTCTGCGCCGGCCAGGTCGCCCGCCGCGTATGACGCGTTGCCCAGGCCCATCTGCAGCGTGTAGTTGCGGGGCCAGCGCTGCAGTCCGGCGCGATAGGCCGTGGCCGCGGCGGCGGGGGGTGCCGAGCGCTCGAAGGCGACCAGCGCCGCGGTGGCATCGGCCTCGCTTGCAGTCGCAGCGAGCGTGCCGGGCGGCAGGGTGACGAAGGCCCAGTGTCCGCCGCGCTTCCAGGTGTGTTCGAAGGTGCGCAGCGCGAGCACCTGGCGTTTCATCGGCCCGGAGCGGAGCAGCATCACGCCGGCGTCGAGGTCGTAGCCCACGGCCACCGCGTAGTGCCAGGACGGCGCCCACGACAGGCCGAGGTTCTGCAGCACGACCACGGGGTGGCCGGCGGCGAGCTCGCGCAGCAAGGCCTCGAGCGTGCCCGGGATCGGGGTCGCGACCGCGCCGCTGCGGCGGGCGCCGGCCAGCATCTCGATCTGCAGCGAGCCTTCGCGGCCGGGCAGGAAGACGCGGCCGACGAGCTCGTCCGGCTGCGTGGGCAGGCCGGCGGCGGACAGCGCGGTGGCGAGCGCCGCCGGCCCGCAGAAGTGGCTGTCGTCGGGGAAGAAGGGCGTGTCGGCGAGCTCAACGCGGCTGGGCAGGCCGGTCGGCGGCTGCGCGAGCAATGCCGGCGTCTGGGTGGCGCAGCCGCTCGCCAGCACCGCCATCAGCACCAGCACGAGCATGGCCAGCACGGACGAGTGCGATCGCGGCGGGCGGACGGCGACATGCCCGTCCGCTGGCGCGATCGCTGCGTCGAGGCCGACGGCCATGCGCCTTCAGCGCACCGACCGGGTGAAGGGGAAGACCTTGGTCAGGCCCAGGATGTCGGTGACGAGCAGCACGAAGAACACCAGCAGGATGGCGCCGATGATGCCGCCGGCGGGCGCGCTGTCGATCTGGTCGGCCAGGCGCGTGGCCTCGTCGTCGGTGAGGGCGGCGATGCGTTCCTGGGCGAGCGTCGGGTCGACGCCCTGGCGCAGCATCTCGGCGCGTACGTCGTCGCGCGCGAGGGCGGCGGTGAGGCGGGCATGCCCCGACTCGGTCTGGCTGACGGTGGCGAGGCGGGCCGCCTCCTCGGTGGGGACGAGCGCAGCCTGGGCGCTGTGGATGGCGCTGATGTTGAGGATGCTGGCGCTGAGCACGACGGCGAGCAGACGCTGGATTCGTTTCATTGTTTTCTCCTCGATCGATTGCGGGGGGGGCACGCACGCCGATGTCCCCGGCGGCGAGCCGGTCGACTATAGGGGATCGCGCTCGGCAGGTGGCGCCGGCAGGACGGGGAAGATTGCATCGAGTTGCATCGAGTTGCTTCGAGTTGCTTCCATTGCTCGGGCTCGATTGCTCGGGCGCCCTGCATGGGCGCCTGCGCGCCCGTTGCCGCCACGCTTGCCGGCGGCGGGTGGCGTGGTTGATAGTTCGGGGTTTCGCCGACCGGCAAGCTTGCGCCGGCGGTGTGGATCAGGACAAGAGAGAACCCCATGGAAGTCGATATCTGGTGGCTCGCCTACCCCGTGCTCGGGGTGGTGGTGGGCTTTTTTGCCGGCCTGCTCGGCGTGGGCGGTGGCGGCATCATGGTGCCGATGCTCACCACCTTCTTCCTGGCGCAGGATTTTCCGCACGATCAGGTGGTGCACATGGCGCTCGGGACCTCGATGGCGGCGATCGTGCTGACTTCGGTGTCCAGCCTGCGCGCCCATCATGCGCACGGCGCGGTGCGCTGGGATGTGGTGCGCAGGATCACGCCGGGCATCCTGGCCGGCACCTTCGGCGCCACCTTCATCGCCGCGCGCGTCGACACCGTGCCGCTGGCGATCTTCTTCGCCTGCTTCATGGCCTATGTGTCGGTGCAGATGCTGCTCAACATCAAGCCCAAGCCCGCGCGCGACCTGCCGGGCGCGGTGGGGATGAGCGCAGCGGGGCTGGGCATCGGCGGCATCTCGGCGCTGGTGGCGATCGGCGGCGGCTCGCTGTCGGTGCCGTTCATGACCTGGTGCAACGTCAAGATGCAGAACGCCATCGGCACCTCGGCGGCGATCGGGCTGCCGATCGCGATCGCCGGCACGGTGGGCTACCTGGTCAATGGCTGGGGTGCGCCCGGCACGCCGCCGCTGACCCTGGGCTACATCTACCTGCCGGCCCTGGTGCTGGTGTCGGGGGTGAGCATGTTCTTCGCGCCGCTGGGCGCGAAGCTCGCGCATCGCCTGCCGGTGGCGACGCTCAAGAAGGTGTTCGCCGGGGTGTTGATGCTGCTGTGCGCGAAGATGCTTCACAGCCTGTTCGGCTGAAAGCGCAGCGCGGATGGCGGCCTGTCTTTGGCGCCGCGCTGCGCGGATGCATCAGTTGGCGCCGCTCATGGCTTGGCGCAGGGCGTCGAGGTTGGCGCGCATCATCCGCACGTAGCTCGGCGCCGGGCCGTCGGCCTTCGACAGCGCGTCCGAATACAGCGTGCCGCCGATCTGCGCGCCGCTCTCGCTGCGGATGCGCTCGATCAG
>JAGOEI010000101.1 GCA_017997795.1 Thauera sp.
CGCGTCTTGATCCGGCGCTTGATGGTCTTGGGGCCTTCGTGAACGCCCAGCGGTGCCTGTTCCTCGGCCAGTCGCGCCTGCAGGCGTTCGCGGCCGAGCTGCTCGATGCGGCGACGCAGTTGCTGGACCTGGTCCTGGATCTCGAACTCGCGGTTGATCAGCGCCTTGAGGCCGGCAAGGTCGGCGGAGGCGACCAGCGCGAGCGCTTCGAGTTGGCCGAGCAGTTCCTGCTGCTCGGGGAGGCTCAACTCGATCCACTCGGGCACACGCTGCAGGGCGGACTCCGCCTCCTTGATCCGCGTCGCCTGGGCGGCCTGCATCGTCTCGACCGCAGCCCGGATGCGGGTGCGCAGTTCGGTGAGGCGGGAGGCGAGGTCCGCGGATGCGCGGTAGAAGTCGGCCTGCTGCAGGCGCTCGGCGATCTGTGCGAGCGGCTCGGCGAGTTCTTCGCTCAGTACGGCGGGCGTGCCGGTGTGCGGCAGGCTGGCGATCGCGTCGCGGATCTGCTGCAGCTCGCGCAGGGTGGTCTCGAGCCCTTGTTCCAGCGCGAGCTTGAGCTCGGCTGCCCACTTGAGGCTGTCGAACAGCGCCGACTCTTCCTTGCCCAGGCGCTGCGGGGCGTCGGAGGCGTCGGTGAGCAGCAGATCGGTGATGTCGCGCGACAAGGCGTCGAGGCGGTCTTCGCCGGGCAGGCCGAGGCCGCGCAGCTTCTCCGCCAGCGGCGCGTAGCGCTGCTGCAGGTTGGGGAAGAGCTTGATGGTGGCCTTGCTGATGGCGTCTTCAAGCGGCACCACCATGTCGCCCGAGAGCTCGGTGAGGCGCATCGAGGCCAGCGCCAGCATGGCCATGGAGGGCTTGTCGTCGCGCAGCGCGACGCCGACGTTCTTGAAGCTGTTGTTGGTCTTGAGCGCTTCGATGGCCTGCTGGCCGTTGACGCTGATCTCGCGCCCGCCGGCCTTGAGCTTGAGCTCGCCGGCGACCAGCATCGCGGCGACGAGGTAACGCAGGGTGTCGGCCGACCAGCCGAAGGGGGCATCGCCAAAGCGGTCGGCCAGGGCCTTGCCTTCGATGACGCCGACCCGGTCGATGGCGTCGCGGATGCTGACCAGCGCCTTGTGGTCGACGCGGATGCTCGGCTTGCCGCCCTGGGTGTGGACGAGGCCGAGCGGGTCGATCTGCGAGGTGATGCCGGCGAGGTTGCCGGTGCGCAGGAAGCGCTCGGCGAGGTCGGTGCCGACGCGCACCGGGGCTTCGCCGTAGCGGTCGAAGACCTGCTCGGCCACGGTGGCGAGGTGCTTGCGGGCGGCGTCGTGCAGGTCGTTCGACAGCCCCTCGACCGCGCTGGCCTGGCCGCGGAACAGGAAGGAGCCCTGCAGCAGGCTGCGGCGGGTCAGGCGCTCGAGCTCGGCGGTGAGGCGGTTCGCGCGGTCGAGTTGGCCGTTGCAGTACTCCTTGACCTCCTGGTCGGGCTCGTTGCGGTATTTGTTGGCGATCTCGCGGCAGCGGAAGATCTCGGCGGTGAGCTCGTCGATCTCGGGCGTGCTGCGGCCGACCAGGAAGATCTGGTACTTGGCCGAGGGGTGGCGGGACTCGTCCAGCAGGCGGCTGCGGGCGGCGTCGTAGTCCTTGGGGTCGGTGAGTTCGACGATCGTCTGGATGGTGTTGCGGTCGCCGGCGAGCGCGGTGAGTAGGCCACCGGCACCCTGCGCCTTGAGGCCGGTCTGCACCGCGAGCGAGTTGTGCAGTTGCGTGGTGGGCAGCGGCGAGAACACCTCGGTGAGCGCGGTGTTGGCGATGCGCTTGAGCTCGACGCCGCGTAGCCCGATCTGGCTGCGCTCCTGCTCGATGTCGTTGAGCTTCTCGCTGAAGAAGCACAGCGCGCCGTCCTGCTCGCCGAAGGGCACGATCGGGTCGGAGATCAGTTGCTCGATGGCCTGGTCGATGGCGGCCGCACGGCTCGCGCCGCTGACGCTGTCGTGCATCAGGCTGGCGACGTTCTGGCGGGTGAGCGGCAGGTTCTTGAGGATCTGCAGAATCGCGACCGTCTTGGCGATGTCCTGGTGCAGCGGCGAATCGGCGAAGCGGATGCGGCAGACGGTGTTCACCGCCTTGTGCAGGCTCGGCTCGGCGCGCTGGATGTCCTTTTCCAGGGCGTCGTAGAGGGTGACGGTGGTGGCGAGCCAGCCGACCGGCTGGTTGGCGACCGGGGTGCGGCCGCTTTCCGCATCGATCAGGATGTCCTGGATGACCTTGATCGCCGAGCGCAGGCCAATGCCGCCGGTGGAGCGCGCCAGCGCGCCGAGCAGATGCAGCAGGATGTCGAAGTGCGCGGGCAGGAAGGGGTAGAGATCGACGAAGGTCTTGCGGTCGAAGTCGGCGCCGAAGGCGCGGGCGTCCTCGAGCTTGGTGTGGTGGCGCAAGGCCTGGCCGTGCTGATCGAAGAGTGCGCCGAGCGCCGCGGCGCCATCGGTGGACTTGCCGAGCAGACGGGTGAAGCAGATTTCCTTGATGTCGTTGGCTTCAAGGTCGAGCTGGATCGGGAAGCGATCCTTGAGCTTGAAGAGCTGCGGCGAGTTGAGCGAGGCGCGCGGGTCGTCCTCGGTGAGCGTCTGCTGCGCGGTGCCGATGATCCACACCTTGCCGTTGCCGAGCGCCTTGAGGTTCTTGGCGAGGCCATCGAGGTTGAGGATGAGGTTGGGGCGCGAGCCGACGTACTGGCCGACCTCGTCGATGATGAAGACGAGGTAGTCCTTGCCCGAGGCCTCGCGGGCGATGTCGAGCATCTCCTGGACGCGGTCGTTCTCGAAGCGGATGACCTCGGTCGCCGTGGTGGAGAAGGCCGCGTCGGTCTTGAACAGGTTCGGGTAGAGCTGATGCGCAATGCCGGGGATGAGGCTGTCGACGACGAGCTCGTCGTTGCGGTAGCTCTGCCAGGGCTCGCCCCCGGTGGCCTCGGCGAACAGATCGAGGAACTCCTGGTAGCGGCCTTCCTTCTTCAACCGACGTTCGAGCGCAGCCACCTTGAGGTTGCGCGAATAGCCCGCCCACTGCAGCACCTTGTAATAGAGGACGGTCGACACTTCCTCCATCGTCGCCCCTGCGAGCTGTTCGCTGGCCAGGTCGAGCAGCAGCACTGCCGCCGGGAAGCGCTTGGCGACCGTGCTCAGCAGTTGCCGGGTCTGTGTGCGCTTGAGACGGTCCTGCAGATGCTGGATGAAGGGCACGCCGTCGATCTTGATGCGGTCGTCGAAGGCGAGGCCCAGGTACTTGGTGAACGAGCTCTTGCCCGAGCCGTAGAAGCCGGAGACCCACACGCCGACCTCGTTCTCGCCGCCGGCGTCCATCGCCGCCTGCATCTTGAGCAGCAGCTTGTTGAACTGCTCGTCGATGCTGTCGGTGACGACGTACTCGGTGATTTCCTTCTTGAGCCGCTCTTCCTGCGACACGCCGTAGGCGATCACCTTCTCGATGCTGCGGTAGATGTCTTTGCCGGGGTCGAAGAGTTGTTTGATTTCCATGGGAGTCTCTCAAGCCTTAGCCACCGACGTGGACCGAGCGGTAGTTGCCGTCCTCGGGGTAGAAGCCGAGGAAGCGGAGGCGGGTCTTTCCGGTGCGGACGCCGGGATAGAGGAAAACGGTGGGCACGTGGAACTTGCCCTGGAGCTGGCCTTCGATGACGCCGATGCGCAGGTAGGGGTGGAGCGCTTCGAGATCGGTGACCAGCAGGATCGCCTTGGGCTTGCCTTCGAGGGTTTCGAGCTTTGCCTCCAGGCGTTTCTGCAGCGCACCACCAGCCACGGCATTGGCGAGCGAGCCGTTGGTCTTGTCCCAGGCGAGCGGCGCCTTCTGGTCGGCGACGAGCCAGATCTTGCGCATCGGGGCCTTGGCCAGGATGTCGGTGATCTCGTCGGCGATCGAGAAGCTGTGGACGTCCCAGCCGTCGTTGGCGAGGCGCCTTTCCCAGGCAAACTGGCGGCGCTTCACGTCGAGGATCTGTTCCGGGTGGAAGACCAGGTAGAAGATCGGCTCGAAGCTCGCATGGCCGAACTCGCGACCGTGGCGGATGCGTTCGATGAGCTCGTTGAAGTCGTTATCGAGTGATGACATCGCTCAACTCGTCCAGGGTTTTACAGGTCCAGCCGACGTGGACCACATCGCCCGCCGACTGCAGGATCAACAGGCCCTGCAGGGACAGGCGCTTGAGCAGATCGCGCACATCGTCGGGGGTGAGGCCGAAGAGCTGCCAGTCCTCGTGGGTGAGGATCTGGTTGTCGCCCAGGCCCTGGAAATGCAGGTCGTAGGCGAGGTAGGCCGCCACCTTGGTGTGCAGACGCAGCGGCTGGATGGGGCGCGGGCCGCGGCCATTGCCGCCGAGCAAGTCGTAATCGGCGCAGCAACCAAGCAGGTAAGTGGCGACACGGCGGATGGTGGTGTCCGACCACGGCTTTTGCGTGCGGCCGGCGCGCATGGCGGCGATGACGAATTCGCGCGCATCGTCCAGGGTGAGCGCGTCACGGCCGGCAGCGTAGCGCGGCCAATAGACCTCACGGATGAAGTCGGCGAGCACCAGGTTGGCGCGGGCGGTGTGGATGAGCAGGAGTTGATTGAATTCCGCACGGGCGAGTCCGGCAGCCAGGCGCTTGAGCACGGCGGCGGTGTTCGGGCTGCGCAGATAGCGCGGTGCGAAGCACTCGGCGACGATGTTGCGCAGGCGCCGGGCGGTGACGAGCGGAAAGCGGCCGGAGGCGAGCGCACGCTCGGTCAGCGCCGCGACGCTCAGCCCGGGCTCGTGGAGTTCCAGCAATTGCCGGGTTTCGGTGATCAGCCCCAGCCCGGCCTGGAGCTGGGTGGTGTAGAAGCGCCCCTCCGCCATTACGCCTCTCGCAGGTAGGGAAAGGTCTTGATCCCCTTGCTGAAGGCGTCGTGATAGAGGCCGGCGATGGTCTTCAAGACCTCGTCGAGCGCGTCGTTCCAGTCGCCCACAACGATCGGGCCCTCATCGGCGCGTGCCGCCCGACCGATTGCCTGAAGCCGCGCCAGCGCCTGCTCGCGACTCGCGATGTGCACTCCGATCTGGGCCTCGAACTGCGGATCCATCAGCACGCTTGCGACCGCCTGCTCGAAGACTTCGGGCAGGCGAAACAGGTGGAGCGCACGCCCTACCCCGATGAATTCGTCGTGGAGGCGCGCAGCGGCGGCCGAAACCCCCTGGCACTGGGCAAGAAAACGCGAGCGGGCGAAAACGGGGGCGAGGAAGGCGGCGGCCTGCGGGCCGAAGAAGCGGCTCGACCACCAGGCGGGCGCCTGCTCGCCCAGGTAGCCGACCAGCACACGCAACTCTGCGACCGAACGGACGTCGTTATTCATTTTGTGTTCTTTCGGGCAAATCTTGTTATCCGCAAGCTTGTATCACAAATGCACGCGGCAGCTCATGACCGATGTCGCGGTCAGCGGCTTTCCCTGGTCTGGCGCGCGTGCGTGCGGACGCGCAACGCTGGAACGCTGCATGCCCGCTTACCCCAGCAGCGCCACCGACTTGATCTGCGCCCACATCCGCCGCCCCGGACGCAGCACCAGTTGCTCGGCGGCGCGGCGGGTGATGCGGGCGATCAGCGCGGTGCCGCCGGCGTCCAGTCCCACCAGCACATGGGCCGGCGAGTCGGCGCCGACCACCTCGGTCACCGTCGCCGGCAGCAGGTTCTGGATGCTGGTGCCCTCGACCTGGTGGTCGGCGAGGCTGACGTCGCGCGCGTGGATGCGAAAGCGCAGGCGGCGGCCGAGTTCCACCGCCTGACGCTGCACCCACACCGCGCCGCCGGGAAAGTCGAGCCGGGTGAGGTGGTAGTGGTCGTCGTGCGCGGCCACCGTGCCGTCGATGACCACGCCGGCGTCTTCGGTGAAGGCGGTGGGCAGGTCGAGCCGCGCCATGGTCGCGTGCAGCTCGCCGGCGGCCATCACCCTGCCGTCGCCGAGCATGACCACGTGATCGGCCAGGCGCACGACCTCGTCGGGCGAGTGGCTGACGTAGAGCACCGGGATGTCGAGCTCGTCGTGCAGGCGCTCGAGGTAGGGCAGGATCTCCTGCTTGCGCTTGTGATCGAGTGCGGCGAGCGGCTCGTCCATGAGCAGGATGCGCGGGCTGGTGAGCAGCGCGCGCGCCATGCCGACGCGCTGGCGCTCGCCACCGGAGAGGCGATCGGGCATGCGTTCGAGCAGCGCCTCGATGCCGAGCAGCGCCACCGCGTGCTCGAGCTGCACCCGACGCGCCGCCGCCGGGATGCGGCGCAGGCCGAACTCCAGGTTGCGACGCACCGACAGGTGCGGGAACAGGCTCGCCTCCTGGAACACGTAGCCGAGCGCGCGACGGTGAGTGGGCACCTGGATGCCGCGCGCGTCGTCCTGCCAGCATTCGCCGTTGACCACCAGGCGCCCGCGCGCCGCCGGCTCGAGCCCGGCGACGCAGCGCAGCAGCGTGGTCTTGCCCGAGCCGGAGTGGCCGAACAGCGCGGTGACGCCGCGCCCGGGCAGGCGCAGGTCGACGTCGAGGCGAAAGCCGGCGTAGGCCACCTCGAAACATGCCTCGATGCCGGCGGCCGGCGGGGTGGAGCCCGGAGTGGAGCCGATCGCCGTGCCTGCGAGGCTTGCCTGCGCAAGATCGGCCATCAGCCCACCCCTCCGCCGGCATTGCCGCGCCGGCCGTAGAGCGCGAGCAGCACCACGAAGCTGAACGCGAGCATGCCGGCCGACAGCCAGTGCGCCTGGGCGTACTCCAGCGCCTCGACATGGTCGTAGATCGCCACCGAGACCACGCGCGTCTTGTCGGGGATGTTGCCGCCAATCATCAGCACCACGCCGAACTCGCCCACGGTGTGGGCGAAGCCGAGGATGGTGGCGGTGACGAAGCCCGGCCGCGCCAGCGGCAGCGCGACGTTGAAGAAGCTGTCCCACGGCCCGGCGCGCAGCGTGGCGGCGACCTCGAGCGGGCGGCGGCCGATGGCCTCGAAGGCGTTGTGCACCGGCTGCACGACGAAGGGCAGCGAGTAGATGACCGAGCCGACCACCAGGCCGGCGAAGGAAAACGGCAGCAGGCCGAGGCCGAGCGCCTCGGTGAGCCGGCCGACTGGCCCCGCCGGCCCCATCGCCACCAGCAGGTAGAAGCCGATCACCGTCGGCGGCAGCACCAGCGGCAAGGCCACCACCGCGCCGACCACGCCCTTCCACTTCGAGCGCGTGCGCGCCAGCCACCAAGCGATCGGCGTGCCGACCAGCAGCAGGATCACGGTGCTGACGGTGGCGAGTTGGAAGGTGAGCCAGACGGCGGACCAGTCGGCGCTAGTCAGGGAGGGCATGCTTATCGGAAGTCATCGGCGAGGGAAGATCATCGGCGGGGCGAAATCAGCGGGGCCACATCGGCGAGGCACCATCGGCACAACGCCACCAACGGTGACACAGCCGACATTGTGCCGCGCCCACTTCGCTGCGCACACTCCGCGGCGCCTACTTCGCGTCCGGCGTCGCTTCTGGCTTCTCCGCCGGCAGCTCGAAGCCGTAGCGCACCAGCACCGCGCGCGCCGCCGCGCTGCCGATGTAGTCGGCGAAGGCCGTGGCCAGCGCCTTGCCTGCGGCCTGGCGGGTGAGGATGAAGCCCTGTTCCAGCGGCGCGTGCAGCGCGGCGTCGATCAGGTGATGGCCGCCCTGCGCGGCCAGCGTCGGGTTGAGCGCCAGCGACAGCGCGATGATGCCGACGGTGGCATTGCCGGTCTGCACGAACTGCGCGGTCTGGGCGATGTTCTCGCCCTGCACCAGACGCGGCTGCACGGCGTCCCACACGCCGGCGGCGCGCAAGGCCTCTTCGGCGCGCTTGCCGTAGGGCGCGTGGCGCGGATTGGCGATGGCGATGCGCCCGAGCGCCGGATCGGCGAGGTCCTGCAGGCGCAGCGCGCGGGCGTCGCGGCTGCGGCTCCACAGCACGATGCG
>JAGOEI010000102.1 GCA_017997795.1 Thauera sp.
CGGCCTGGGCCGCAAGCAGACGCGGGTGCAGGCGCTGGTGCTGGCGGCAGAGATCCCGGCGGCGCGCGCGCGCTACCCGCACATCGAATGGCAGGCCGCGCAGGTCAGCGAGACCGCGGTCCAGGGCCGCATCGTGCTGGTGGACCCGCGCGGGCTGGCGCTTCTGCGCTATGCCGTCGAGCCGGGGCCGGAGCAGGCGCAGCGCGTGGCGGGCGACATCCGCAGCGACCTGCTGCGGCTGATGAACTACGACCGCAGCGGGGTATGAGGACGTGAACATGAGACGCGCACGCTGGCTGGTGACTGCGACCCTGGTGCTGGCGCTGGCGGTGATCGCGCTCGGCGCCTATACCCGGCTCACCGACGCCGGGCTCGGCTGTCCGGACTGGCCGGGCTGCTACGGCCGGCTCACGCCGCCGGTGCACGACACCCACATCGCCGCGGCGCAGGCGCGCTTCCCCGACGCCCAGATAGACCCCTTCAAGGCGCGCAACGAGATGGTGCACCGCTACCTCGCCGGCCTGCTCGGGCTGTGCGTGCTCGCGATCTTCATCGTCTCGCGCCGGCTGCCGCGCGGGCGCCGGCTGGCTGCCACGCTGCTTGCGCTGGTGGTGTTCCAGGCCGCGCTCGGCATGTGGACGGTGACGATGAACCTGATGCCGGTGGTGGTGGTGGCGCATCTGTTCGGCGGCTTCGGGGTGCTGGCGCTGTTGGCGCTGCTGCGCTCCGAGCTCGGGTGCGATGCGGTCGCTGGTGGGGCGCACGTGGATGCGGCGGCGTCCGGGCGGCGCACGGGCCAGTCGTTTGTCGACGCCCTCGAGTCCAGCGCTGCCGCTGCGCTTCGCGGCCCCGTCGAACCCCGGCTCGCCCGCCTGCTGCCGCTGGCCTGGCTGGCCTTCGCCGTGCTGCTGGCGCAGATCGCGCTCGGCGGCTGGACCTCCGCCAACTACGCGGCTGCCGTGTGCGCTCAACTGCCCTTCTGCGAAAGCGGCTGGAGCGCGCAGTTCTCGCTGCGCGCCGCCTTCAGCCTGCCGCTCGGTCACGAGACCTACGAGTTCGGCGTGCTGCCCTACGAGGCGCGCATGAGCATCCACGTGTTGCACCGCATCGGCGCGCTGGTCGCCGCCGGCGTGGTCGGCAGCCTGGCGCTGTTGTGCTGGCGCCATGCGATGGGCGCGCGTGCGCGCCGGCTGGCGGTGGCGGTGGGCGTGTTGCTGGCGCTGCAGGTGACGCTCGGCCTGATCAACGTGATCGGCCAGGTGCCGCTCTTCAACGCGGTTGCCCACAACCTGACCGCGGCCTGCCTGCTCGCGACGCTGGTGCTGCTGATCCGGCAGCTGCATGCGTCGGCCGCGCAGACCTTTCTTTCAGGGCAGCGCACCCATCCGGCTGCGCGGCTGACGTTCGCGGCGGATCCGGGCATGGGCACCGACCGTGGGAGCGGGCTTGCCCGCGAATGGGCGGATTCGGAGCCGCTGCCTTCGCGGGCAAGCCCGCTCCCACGGTAACGCGCAGCCGAAGCGGCCTTGCCAGGGCATGGTGGTCGCAGCAACGACAACAGGGGAGACGGACATGGACGGCTACAAGCGGATTCCGACGGCGGCGGCCGGCCTTGGCGAGGCGCTCGCGCTCGGCCGCGCGTTCTGGCAGCTCACCAAACCGCGCGTGGTCGCGCTGCTGGTGCTGACCGCCTGGGTGGGCATGATGCTGGCGAGCGAGGGGCTGCCCCATCTCGCCCTGATGGCGGTGGCGAGCCTGGGCATCGCGATGGTCTCGGGCGCGGCGGCAGCCTTCAACCACGTGCTCGACCAGAAGATCGACGCCCGCATGGCGCGCACGCGGCTGCGCCCGCTGCCCACCGGGCGGCTGAGTAACGCGCAGGCGGTGAGCTTCGCCTTCGCGCTCGCGGCCGCCGGCTTCGTGCTGCTGCTGGTCGCGGTCAATGCGCTGACCGCGTGGCTGACGCTCGCGGGGCTGTTCGGCTACGCGGTGGTCTACACCGTGTTCCTGAAGCGCGCCACGCCCCAGAACATCGTCATCGGCGGAGTGGCCGGCGCGCTGCCGCCGGTGCTCGGGTGGACGGCGATGACTGGCAGCGTGGGCGCCGAGGCCCTGGTGCTGATGATGATCATCTTCACGTGGACGCCGCCGCACTTCTGGGCGCTCGCCATCCACCGCGTCGAAGACTACCGCCGCGCCGGCCTGCCGATGCTCCCGGTGACCCACGGCATCGAATTCACCCGCACGCTGGTGCTGCTGTACACCGTGCTGCTGCTCGCGGTGTGCCTGTTGCCGTACCTGGTGGGGATGAGCGGGCTGCTCTATCTGGCGGGCAGCCTGGTGCTGAACCTGCAGTTCCTGCGCCACGCCTGGCGGCTCAAGTTCGCCGCGCGCGCCGACAGCGCGATCCGCACCTTCCGCTTCTCGATCACCCACCTGATGCTGCTGTTCCTGCTGCTGCTGGTGGATCACTACCTGAAGTTCGGCCCCGCCACCTTGGGCTGAGGTCGGTGCCTCCCGGTCTGGCGCGGCGCCCGCCGGCTTCGGGCCCCCGCGCTACTCGCCCAGCAGGCGCGCGAACGCGTCCGCTTCGAGCGGCGGCGCGAAGTGGTAGCCCTGCATCAGGTCGCAGCCTTCGCGCCGCAGGGCGTCGGCCTGCTCGGCGGTTTCCACGCCTTCGGCCACCACCGTCAGGCCCAGGCCGCGGGCGAGCGCGATGATGGCGCGCACGATGGTCGCCTGGCGCGGCTCGCTCAACATGTCGGCGATGAAGGCGCGATCGATCTTGATCGTGTGCAGCGGCAGGAAGCTGAGCGTGCTCAGCGACGAATAGCCCGTGCCGAAGTCGTCGAGCGCGAGCTGGAAGCCGTGCGCGTGCATCGGCTGCAGCGTCGTGCGCACATGCTCGGTGTCCCGCAGCACCATGCTCTCGGTCAGTTCGAGCTCGATCTGCGCCGCTGCGACGCCGCAGCGCTGTGTCTCCGCGACCAGCAGCGGCAGCAGGCGCTCGTCCAGGAAGTGGGTGGCGGCGAGGTTGATCGCGATCCGCAGCGGCGGCAGCCCCGCATCACGCCAGGCGCGCAACTGGGCGCAGACACCGCGCGCGACCCATTCGCCGAGGGCGATGATCAGGCCGCTCTCCTCTGCCAGCGGAACGAAGCGGTCGGGGGCGAGCAGGCCGAGGCTGGGGTGCTGCCAACGCAGCAGGGCCTCGGCGCCGCGGATCTCGCCGTGGCGGTCGAACTTGGGTTGGTAATGGAGCACGAGCTTGCCGCCGGCGCCGTCCGCATCGTCGGCCAGGGCGTGGCGCAGTTCGTGCTCGAGTTGCAGGCGCAGGTAGGCGTCGGCATCGAGCTCGGCGCAGTAGAACTGCAGTCCGCCATGGCCGCGGCGCTTGGCATGTTGCGTCGCTGCGACGCTGGCGTTGATGAGACTGGAGGCGGTGGCGCCGTCGGCCGGATGGATCGCGATGCCGATGCGGGCGTCGAGGATCATCTCGTCCTCGCCGCTGCGAAACGGCTGACGGATGCGCTCGAGCAGGCGCTGGGCGAGCCGGCTGGCGTCGAGCGGCGCGGACAGCTCCCCGGCCAGCACGATGAACTCGGCGCCGCTCCAGCGCGCGAGCGCGCCGTGCGCCGAGCCTTCCGCGTCGGCGGACGGCGCGCCGCCGTCGGCCACGGCGTGGGCAAGGCGCTGCGCGAGCTGGATCAGCAGGGCGTCCCCGGCCTCGTGGCCGAGACCCTTGTTCACGCGCCGGTAGCGCTCGAGGTCGATGTGCAGCACGGCGTTGAACGTGCCCGGCCGATGCTGGGCGATGCGCTGCTGCAGCAGTTCGATGAAGCGGCGGCGGTTGGCCAGGCCGGTGACCGGGTCGTGGCGGGTGAGGTAGTCGAGCCGCTCGTCGATCCGGTGCTGCTCGGTGATGTCCTGCACCGTGCCGTACGAGCGTACGGCGTGGCCGCTGGCGTCGTACTCGAACTTCACCCGCAACTGGATCCAGCGCATGCCGCCGTCGCGGGTCATGAAGCGGTGGATCAGGTCCACACGCTCGTGGCGCGCGATGGCCTCCCCGATGGCTTGCCGGACACGCGCGAGGTCGTCCGCGTGCACGCCGTACAGGTAGCTCTCCAGCGTCCGCGGCGTCGCGTCCGGGTCGCGGTCGAGCACCTTGAACAGCTCGTCCGAGCAGATCGCCTCGCCGCTGATGCGGTTCAGCTCCCAACTGCCGAGGCGGGCGATGTCCTGCGCCTCCTGCAGGTTGCGCCGGCTGGCCTCGAGCGCGCGCACGGTGTCGCGCGCGCGCAGCAGGAAGCGCACGCGTTGCGCCAGGATGCCGGGCTTGAACGGCTTGGGGGTGAAGTCCGAGGCGCCGGCGTCGAAGGCCTGGCGGATGGTGGCGTCGCCGTCGAGCACGGTCATCACCAGCACCGGCACGCGGCCGCCGCGCGGGCGGGCGCGCAGCCGGGCGCAGAAGGCCAGGCCGCCCATGCCCGGCATCAGGAGGTCGAGGAGGATGAGTTGGGGGCGCAGCGCGTCCAGCAGTTCGATCGCCGCTTCGGCGCTGTCCGCTTCCGTGACCTGATGCCCGACGTCGCGCAAGGCGCTGCTCGCGAGCATGCGGATGATCGGGTCGTCGTCGATGACCAGGATGCGGGCCGGCTTCGTCACGCGGGGGGCTCCGTGCCGGCAAGGGCCTCGTGCATTGCCGCCAGCGCGGCCTCGAAGGCGTGCGTGGCGTCGTCGATCCAGGCCTCGATCGCGGCCGGTGTGCCCGTGTGCAGGGCGTGCTCGATGTGGTGGCAGTGCTCGGACAGGCGTCGTGCGCCGAGCGCGGCGCTGCTCGACTTGAGCGTGTGCGCGGCACGTGCCGCAGTCGCCTGGTCACCGCGACGCAAGGCGTCGTGCAGGTGGGCGAGCTGCTTGTGGCCTTCGTCGCGGAACAGCGCGACCAGCGCGTGCAGCAGGTGGCTGCCGGCGGAATAGCCGGCGGCGATGGCATCGAGTGCGGCCCGGTCGAGGATGGCGGGCGCGGCGGGCATGTCGTCCGCCGCCGCCGCGGTGTGGGCCAGCCTGCTCGCGGTCGTCGGGTCGCCGAGCCTCATTGGACGACTCGATCCGCAAGCTTCAGCAACTGGCTGCTCAGCGTCAGCCCGGCCGCGCGCGCCGCGGCCAGGTTGATGTCGAAGCGCGTGCGGCCATTGACGAGCTTCATCTCGATCATGCCGCCGTGGTCGATGAAGCCTGCCCGGTCGCTGATGGTGAGAATCGGGCGCGCGGCGGTGGCGCGCTGCAGGGCTTGCAGGGTGGAGGCGTCGGCCGCGGCGACGAAGACCACGTCGCACGACCGGATGTCGTCGCCACCGTGATGGACGAGGCGCACGCCGAGGCCGCGCACGTCGCGACCTTCCAGTTCATGGAGCTGGCCGGCGAGCGGATGGCCGTCGGTGGCGCACAGGGTGAGCGTGCCGGCGTCGGCCGTGCGCGGCTCGGGCCAGGCGGTGAACTTCATGAAGTTGAGCACGAAGGCGGCCTTCAGGCGCGCCTGCTCGAGCGAGTCGTCGGCGCGCGCGTCGGCGGTGGCGCCGAGGGTGACGACGGCGAGCAGGCCGAGCGCGAAGGCGCGCAGGGTGGGGAGGGGGGGCTTGATCATCGACACGGCGGGACTCAGAGGCGCCAGTCCGCGCGCAGGTAAACGCCGCGTTCGACCTCGTGGATCATCGACGGCAGCGGTTCGTTGATCGCCTCGAGGTGGCGGTGGTCGAGCAGGTTCTGGCCGACGATGGACAGCTCCAGGTCGCGGCTCGCCTTCCAGCCCAGGCGCATGTCGAGCGTCCAGTAGGGATCGACGCGGCGGGCAGGCCGGAAGGCATAGGTCTGCGTCGCGCTGGCGTGGCGCAGCCAGGCATCCCACTGCAGCGTGGGCGAGATCGCGTAGCCGGTACGCAGCGTGAAGATGCGCTCGGGCGTGCCCTCGGTGAATTCGGTGGGGCCATCGACGCTGACATGGCTCATGCGACTCATGCTGAGGCTGGCGGCGAGGTCCCAGGCGTCGGTGGGGCGCCACTGGGTGCTCAGCTCGATGCCGCTCACGCGGGCGCGCTCGGTGCTGTCGAGGGTCAGTGGCTGGATCAGGACGTCGGGCACAGGGCCGGGGGTGATTGCGCCCCGGTGCGCATGGCGCAGGTCGTCGTAGCGGTAGTGGTAGGCGGCGAGTTCGGTGCTTAGTTGGGGCGACCAGCTTGCACGCCAGCCGAGGTCGAGCGCGTCGAGGTACTCGTGTCCGAAGTCGGGATTGCCGTTGATCCGGGGCGCAAGCACGGCGTAGGTGTTGCCGCCCAGGGTCAGCGGCGATTCCAGCGGCTTCGCGGGAAGCTGTCCGCTCACGGTGCGCTCGCCCCGGCTTCCGGTGCGCACCGCGCGCGCCGCCGAGGCCCACAGACTGTGCGTCGCGTCCGGCGTGAACAGGAGGCGGGCGTTGGGCTGGAAGGCGAGCCGGGCGTCGTCGGGCCGGTCGACCCGTGCCCCCAGGGTCAGCGCCCAGCGCTCGGGCACGAGCTCGAACTCGCCCTGCGCGAACAGGTTGAGCAGGTCTGCGCGGTCGCGCGGGCTGGTGAACTGCGAGGGGAAGCGCGGCGCACCGCCCACGACCTCGTCGCGCTTGTGCCGCCAGCCGGCGCCCCACATCACATGCACGCGCTCGCCGAGGCTTTGCTGCTGCTGGTATTCGATGTCGAAGGTGGTGCGCTGCTCGCGTGCGATCACGATGTCCATGTCCGAATGCTCGACATAGGCCTGCACGCTGTGCGTGACGCCGCCGTCCGCGACGTGGTCCCAGCGGCCGAGCAGGTAGGCGAGCTCGTTGGCCGGGTTGACCGGGAGGAAGGGTGTCCGCCCCTGCGGCGTGGGCATCATGAAGTGGTCGCCCGCCATGCTGTCGCGCACGCTGCCCTGCAGCCGGAAGCGGTCGCCGCCGGCCGTGCCGTCGAGCCGGAAGCCGGCCTGGCGGGTGCGCCAGAAGTCACGCGCGCTGCTGGCTTCGGGTGTGGACGAGGGTTCGACGTATTGCGACTTGGCGTGCACCTCGAGGTGCGTGGTCTCCGACAAGGCCAGGCCGTGGCTGGCGAACAGGCTGCCGTGCAGCTCGCTGCCCACCGCGGCCGAGATCTGCGTGCCCTGCGCGCGGGCGGCGTTGCGGGTGATGATGTTGATCACGCCATTGACCGCGTTCGCGCCCCAGATCGAGGCGCCCGGACCGCGCACGATCTCGATGCGCTCGATGAGCTCGAGCGGGATGTCGTTGAACTCCCAGAACACCCCGGAAAACAGCGGCGAATACAGGCTGCGCCCGTCCTGCAGCACCAGCAGCTTGCTGGCGAAGCGCCCGCCGAAGCCACGGATCGACACGCTCCAGCGGTTGTTGGAGAAGCGCGCCACATGCACGCCGGGCGCCAGGCGCAGGGCCTCGGCGAGGTTGGCGGCGCCGCTGCGGCGGATGTGCTCGGCGCTGATCACGTGCACTGCGGCCGCGGTGCGGGACAGCGGCTGCGCGCGCTTGGACACTGACGAGACCTCGATGTCCATCAGCTCTTCGAGGCTCAGCTCGAAGAGCTCGTCGTCACTGCTGGCTGCAGGCGGCGGCGAGGCCGGGGCGATCCCGGGGAACATCGCCGCGGCGGCGAGGGCGATCAGGGTGGGCTTGAGCAACTGTCTTGCGAGTCAAGCGAGATGAATCGAATCGTTCCAAGAGGCGCCGGATCGGACCATCGCGTTGAGGATGGTCAGCAGCTTGCGCATGCAGGCAACGATGGCAACCTTCTTGGGTTT
>JAGOEI010000103.1 GCA_017997795.1 Thauera sp.
CGCAGCTTGGCGGCGACCCCGGCGGTGTCGTTCATCATGATGCTTTCGGTGATCTCGATCTCGAACTGGCCGGCTTCCAGCGCGTTGCGCGCCAGGCACTCGGTGATGCTGGTGACGATGTTGGCGCGGTGGAAGTCGTGCGCCGACAGGTTGATCGACATGCGCGGCGGTTCGATCCCGGTCTTGCGCCATTCGGCGACCTGCGCGCAGGCGCGCTCCAGCACCCAGGCGCTGATCTCGCCGATCAGCCCGACTTCTTCCGCGACCTGGATGAAGGTGGCGGGCGGGATCGCGCCGAGTGCCGGGTGCTGCCAGCGCAGCAGGGCCTCGAGGCCGACGATGCGGCGGTCGACGACGCTCACCTGGGGCTGGTAGTGAAGCTCGAGCTCGTTGCGCGCGAGCGCGGTGCGCAGGTCGTTCTCGAGCGCGATGCGGTCGCGGTGGCGGGTGTTGAGGTCGGGATCGAAGAAGCGGTAGGCGTTCTTGCCCGAGCGCTTGAC
This sequence comes from Thauera sp., assembly GCA_017997795.1. Taxonomy (GTDB): domain Bacteria; phylum Pseudomonadota; class Gammaproteobacteria; order Burkholderiales; family Rhodocyclaceae; genus Thauera. The sequence continues at coordinate 501 of JAGOEI010000103.1, forward strand.
CTGGTACATCGCGACGTCGGCATGGCGCGTCAGCTCTTCGGCGGTGCTGCCGTCGCGCGGGAAGAGCGCGATGCCGACGCTGACCGTGGCGCGGAACTGGCCCTGGCTCAGGCTGATCGGCGGACTGAGCGCTTCCAGCACCTTGCGCGCGATGATCTCCGCGTCCTCGGGCTGGTTGATGTCGGGCAGCAGCACGGTGAACTCGTCTCCGCCCAGGCGGGCGAGCGTGTCGCCGCGGCGCAGGGTGGCCGACAGGCGCGCGGCGATGGCACGCAGCAGGGCGTCGCCCTCGGCATGGCCGAAGGTGTCGTTCACCAGCTTGAAGCGGTCGACATCGATGAACATCACCGCCAGCGCCCCGGTGCGGCGCTGCGCCTGGGCGATCGCGAGTTCGAGCCGGTCCTTGAACAGCACGCGGTTGGGCAGATGGGTGAGCTGGTCGTGGTAGGCCTGGAAGGAGATGATCTCCTCGGCGCGCTTGCGTTCGGAGACGTCGCGCGCCACGCCGTACAGGCCGACGACGCGGCGGTCGTCCTCCTGCGTGAGCATCGGGATGCCGGTCAGCGACACGGTGACGCTGTCGCCTTCGCCGCTCGCGCTGCCGCGATAGCGGCGCAGCCGCAATTCGACGCTGAAGCTCTCGCCGGGCAGGCTGCTCGGCTGGCTGAGCAAGGTGTCGACGCGGTCGAGGTCTTCGGGCATCACCAGGGTGGTGAAGGGGCGGCGCATCAGCGCGCTGCGGTCGTAGCCGAGCAGCGCCTTGACGCGCGGATTGAGGTAGGTGAAGCGGCCGGCGCTGTCGAGCGTGAAGATGAGGTCGGGCGAGCTCTCCACCAGGTAGCGGTGCAGGCGCTCGGACGCCTTGAGGCGCTGGCTCATCAGCTTGTTGGCCTTTTCCAGCGATCCCTTGTGCAGGGCGCCCTCGACCGCGCGCTGCAACTGCGCGACGTGGTAGGGCTTGCGCACGTAGTCGTCGGCACCGCGGCGCAGGGCGGCGATCGCGGCGTCGATCGCGTCCTCGCCACTGATGATGATCACCGCCTCGTCGCGCTGGTGCTCGGTCAGCCAGTCGAGCAGGGCGAGGCCATTGGCGTCGGGCAGGCGGTAGTCGAGCAGGATGAGCGCGTAGTGCTCGTGCTCGAGGCGCGCGATCGCCTCGCCGATCGTGCCGCACTCGTCAAAGATGCGATCCGGACGCGCGAGCACATGCGGAAAAGTGCGGCGCAGCGACGGGTCGTCGTCGACGATCAGGATGCGAAAGGGGCTGGCCTGGCTGCCGGGCGTTCCTTCGATCTGAGGCCGAAATGCGTGCTCGGTCGGTGTGACCATGGCTCCCGGGGGGTGTGGTAACAAAATATTATTTGGCCGCATCATGCAACACTCAGGCGCTTTGTTCCAGCGGCACGAAAATCTGGAAACTCGTTCCCGTACCCACTTGGGTTCGACATAGCAAGGTGGCATTCCACTGCGCGAGGATTTCGCGCACCACGCTCAGGCCCAGGCCCTGGTGACCGCCGCCCTTGGTGCTGACGCCGGGCGACAGCGGGTCGAGCGCGCGTTCGGCGGGCAGGCCGGGGCCGTTGTCGACGAAGCGGATCTCGAGGCAGTTGCAGCCATCGACATTCACGAGCGGGAACACCGACACCACCAGCCGCTGTCCGGGCAGCAGGGCCTCGGAGGCGTTGCGGAACAGGTTCAGCAGCACCTGCTTGAGCGCCGAGGCGGGAATCGCGGCGTTCGGCACGTCGCGCGCCGCACGCAGTTCGAGCTGGATGCCGCGGCTGCCGAACAGCGGCTCGCCGTACAGCGTGCGCATGTCGAGCAGCAGCTCCGGCACGCGGCAGTGGCGCGTCTCGCTCGCTTCGGCGGGGATGTCGGCGGCGCCGCGCAGCAGGTTGTCGATGCGATCGAGCTCGGCGTTGAGCAGGCTCATCTCGTCCTGCAGCGGCGTGTCGTCCGCGCGTTCCTGCGCGAGCATGCCGATGCGGCTCTTGAGCACGGTGAGCGGGTTGGTGGCCTCGTGCACGATCTTGCGCACGTGGTCGCGGAAGCGCTGCTGCAGCACGGCCTCGCGCGCAGCGACTTCGTTGCGCTGGCGGTTGTAGCTGCGCAGCGCTCGTGCGGCGGCGCCGAGCAGCGCGGCATAGCGCCAGCGCAGTTCGCTGTCGAGCGCCTGCGCGGCGCTCGCAGCGATCAGGGCGAGCACGCCATCCTGCCCGGAGGCCAGTGGCAGCACATGGAAGCCGGCGCGCCCCAGCCAGCGCGCGATCTGCCAGTCGGCCATGCTGCGTCCGGGGCCGTCGTCGTTGAGGAAGAAGGCGCCCGGATGCTCGCTGCGCGCGCTGAGGGCGATGCAGCTCGCTTCGTCATCGACGCGCAGCCGCAGCTCGGCGATCAGGCTGGACACGCTGTCGGGGTCGGGAGCGAGCATCGGCCGCAGGTGGCCGTCGTCGCCGCTGCCGAGCAGGATCGGTGCCGTGTGCAGGCCGAAGAGCGGCCCGGCGACGGCCAGGCGCTCGCGGATGGCGGGGCCGTCGAGGTCGACGAAGGCGGCGGTGAGCAGGCCGAGCATGCCGGCGCAGCGGTAGGGGTCTTCGGCCAGGCGCAGCGACGGGCGGGCTGGTGGCGACGCGACGGCCGGGACTGCCGGGAAGGCGGCATGGCCCGACACGATGTACGTGACGTCGGTGCGCAGGCCCAGCACGCTCGCCGTCTCCAGTCCGCTCAGGCGGGCGGCCTGCTCGGCGTGTTCGAGCCAGTCGGCCCCGGTCAGCCTATCCGCGGCCTCGACCAGCGCGAGCAAGGGGTGCGCCGTGGCCAGCTTCTCGTCCATCAGCCCGCCGGTGTCCAGTGCATCGGCGAGGCTGGGCGGCAGCCCGCAGGCGGCGACGAGCTCGGTGGCCGGCGGTCGCGCGGCGCGCTTCCAGCCCGTCGACCGGGTCAGGCCGCGCCACAGGCCGGCGAGATAGGCTTCGTCCGGACGCGGGTAGCCGGTCTCGATGGCCAGGTGCAGCGCGCATTCGGCGCGCAGCAAGGCCGTGTCCGCGGCTTCGTCGCCCTGTTCGCTCACATGGCCGAGGCCGAGCAGCCAGGCGCGCAGCAGGTCGGAGCCGATGCGCTCGAGGCGGCGGCGGAGCACGGCGTTGAGCCCCTCCTGGAGTTCGCCGGGCCGCAGCGGGTCGGCGACCAGCAAGGCCAGGCTGAGCGCCGGGTCGCGCGCGGCGACGAGCGCGATCTCGGGCCAGTTCGGCGCCTGCGCGGCCAGCAGGCGCAGGATGGTGGATGCACCGTCCGGCAGCGGCTGGAGTTCGAAGGCACTGAAGGTGGCAGGCAGCATGCGGTCGCGGTGCGAAGAAAATTAGCTACCCAATTCTAGCGGTACACCCCGTTACCGACTGTGACCGGTGTGGCATGTGGGCGCAAAACCAGTGCACCCGGCGCCGCGCCGCAGCGCCCGCACCGTCGCAGCGCGTCGGTCTCAGGCGTGCAGGCTGTCGGCGAAGCCGAGGCCGACGAGCTGGGCGCGGTTCACCTTCTCGAACGGCAGATGCAGTTCGCTCGCGGCGGCGGTGAGCGCCTTGACGTCGAACTGCTCGCAGGACTGCGCCAGGCGCAGGAAGGGCGCGAATTCGCCCTGGCCGTAGAGCAGCGCCTCGCTGACGTTGGACGGCAGGTTCATCTCTTCGAGCAGGGTCTGCATCGAGGTGCCGAGCAGGGTGTGCAGCAGCGAGAAGGCGCCGGTGATGAAGAGGTTGTCGCGCTCGCCGGCTTCGAAGAAGCTGCTGCCGATCTCTTCCATGAAGCGGCCGCGCGCGATCGCGGTCTGCATCAGCGCGGGCGCGCTCGGGTCGCGGCTGGCGGTGACGAGCAGCAGCGACAGCCACTTGTTGAGCGCGTCGTAGCCCAGGATGCTGACCGCGTGGCGGAAGGACTGGATCTCGCACATCAGCCCGAAACCGGCCGAGTTGATGTAGCGCAGCAGCTTGTAGGACAGCGCCACGTCCTGCTTGAGCACGCGCTCGATGTCGCGGATGTCGCCGTTGTTGCGCACCAGGTTGAGCAGGCGGACGATCTGCGCGTGCCCCGGCGTGAGCGCCTTGGCCGGCGGGTTGCCGTGCAGGAAGAACCAGCCCGAGGCGCCGTCGAAGCCTGCGCCCACCGCGTCGCGGAAGGCGGCGATGTCGCCCAGGCCCCAGGCCAGGCTCAGCCCGGGGGCGCCGCTCGGCGTCGGACAGCGGCGCGCATCCATCAGCACGAAGCGCCAGTCGTGGCCGGCGGGCAGCGCGGTGCCGGGCTGAAACCAGGTCAGGCACATGCCGACGCCGGCATCGCGCAACTGCGCCATCAGCGCCTGCGTCTGCGGGTGCGCCAGCGTCTGCGCCGGGATCTCGATCGCGGCGTTGTCGGGGATGGTCCACTGCATCAGCTCGGGCGTGGGCACCAGGCGCCCGAGGCTGACGAACACCGGGTGATGCGTCGGCCACACCTCGGCCTGGCTGGCGAGCGCTTCCGCCACCGAGGCGATGCTCGGGCCGTGGGCGATCAGGCGGTTGGCGGTGATCGCGCGGTTCTTGTTGACGACCGGCTCGCGGGTCAGCAGGGTGGTCTGGCTCATCGAGCGCTCCGGGGGTCAGTTCGTCGGCTGGGCGAAGGTGAAGGCGTCGGCGAAGAAGGCATCTTCGGGCAGGCCGCGGCCGGCGCAGAAGCTGCTGCGCGCGGCGTCGACCATGACCGGTGCGCCGCAGACGTAGACCTCGTGCCCCGAGAGATCGGCGAAGTCATCCAGCACCGCCTGATGCACCAGGCCCTGGCGGCCGTCCCACACCTCGTCCGACAGCACCGGCACGTAGCGCAATCCCGGCAGCGCGGCCTCCCACGAGCGCGCGAGCGCGTCCATGTACAGCCCGCCGCGGGTGCGCGCGCCCCAGTACAGCGTGATCGGCCGGGTCAGGCCGATGTGGATGGCGTGCTCGATGATGCCCTTGATCGGCGCGAAACCGGTGCCGCCGGCGACCATGACGATCGGGCGCGCGGAGTCCTCGCGCAGCCAGAAGCTGCCGTGCGGGCCCTCGAAGCGCAGGATCTCCTTGTCCTTCATGGCCTCGAACACGTGCGCGGTGAAGCGCCCGCCGTCGATGCGGCGCACGTGCAGCTCGAGGTGGCCACCATCGTGCGGCGCGTTGGCGATCGAGAAGCTGCGGCGCTGGCCGTCGGCGAGCAGGATGTCGATGTACTGGCCGGCGCGGAACTGGAAGTTCTCGCTCGCCGGCAGCTTGAGGTCGATGAGCATGACGTCGTCGGCCAGGCGCTGCAGCTTCTGCACGCGCGAGGGCAGCTTCTTGACCGGGATGTCGTCGGCGCGGGTGACGTTGCGCGCCTGCACGGTGAGGTCGCTCAGCGGCTTCGCGCAGCAGAACAGGGCGTAGCCCTCGGCACGCTCGGCCTCGGTCAGCGCGCCGTCGGAATGGCGACCCTGATCCACCACGCCCTCCAGCACCTTGCCCTTGCATGCGCCACAGGCGCCGTCGCGGCAACTGTGTGGCAGCAGCAATCCCGCGGCGAGCGCGGCTTCGAGTACGGTCTGGTCGGCGGCGGCCTCGAAGTGGTGGTCGCCCGGGCGTAGCGAAATCCGATGGGTCATGGTGCGTGAGATAAAATGAAAATATGAAACGAATTCTGATCGTGGGCAGTGGCGACGTCGCGCTCCGCACCCTGCCGTGGCTGACGCGCCGATTCCGCGTCTTCGCCTTGGTGCGCCAGCCCGACACGGCGGTGGCGCTGCGGGCAGCCGGAGCGATTCCGATCGCGGGCGACCTCGACGACCGGCGCAGCCTGAAGCGTCTCGCGGGCCTGGCCGATGCCGTATTGCATTTTGCGCCGCCGCCGTCGAGCGGCGAGGGCGACCCGCGGACGAAGCGCCTGCTGGCCACGCTGGGAAGCCGCAAAAGTCTACCACAGGGCTTGGTATACATAAGCACGACAGGGGTTTACGGCGACTGTGGCGGAGCCCATGTGGATGAAACCCGGCCCTGCAACGCGCAGACCGCGCGCGGCCGACGCCGGGTCGATGCCGAGCGCCGCCTGCGCGATTTCTGCCGGCGTAGCGGGGTGCGCGTCGCCCTGCTGCGCGCGCCCGGCATCTACGCCGCCGACCGCCTGCCGCTGGAGCGCCTGCAGCGTGGCGACCCGGTGCTGGTGGCGGACGAGGACGTACACACCAACCACATCCACGCCGAGGACCTCGCCCGCATCGCCTGCCTCGCGCTGTTCCGCGCCCCGCCCGCGCGTGCCTACAACGCCAGCGACGACTCGGGCATGAAGATGGGCGACTACTTCGACGCCGTGGCCGACGCGTTCGCGCTGCCGCGGCCGCCGCGCCTGGCGCGCGCCGAGATCGCCACCCGGCTGTCGCCGCTGACGCTGTCCTTCATGGGCGAGTCGCGCCGCCTCGACAATCGCCGGCTGAAGCGGGAACTGCGCGTGCGCCTGCGCTATCCGACGATCGCGGACGGGCTGCGCGCGGCCAGGTCGGCCATCGCGGGCTGAACCCGGCGCCTTTCCGCGTCAAGCACCACATTGTTCACGTCAACCCAGGAGCGAGTCCCTGCATGCTGTCCCTGAAGGCTCTTCACATCATCTTCGTCACCAGTTGGTTCGCCGGCCTGTTCTATTTGCCCCGCCTGTTCGTCAACCACGCCATGGTCGAGGACACCGCCACCCGTGAGCGCCTGGCGCTGATGGAGATGAAGCTCTACCGCTTCATGACCCCGCTCGGCATCATCGCCGTGGCGCTCGGGCTGTGGCTGTGGTTCGGCTACGGCTTCGCCGGTGGCTGGCTGCATGTCAAGACGCTGCTCGTGATCGGCCTCATCGGCTACCACCTGTACTGCGGCAGGCTCATGCGTGACTTCGCCGCCGGCCGCAACACGCGCAGCCACGTGTGGTACCGCTGGTTCAACGAGATTCCGGTGCTGGTGCTGTTCGTCGTCGTGTTCCTGGTCGTGCTCAAGCCGTTCTGAGCCAGGGCACGGCGTCGATGAGAATGAGGGAAGCGGGAGGCGAGGCGATGCTGCACGAGATGGCAGAAGGGGTGGACCCCGTCGCCGGGGCCGGGAACGAGAGGGTTGCGGCCGATCCGGCGGCGCCCCTGACCGCGGCGCTGCCGGTGGATCTGGCCGAGTACAACTGGCAGGCGCATTCGGTGCTGGTGGTGGACGACGAGGAGGGCATGCGCAACTTCCTCGAGCGCACGCTCGCCCGCCGCTGCGGCATGGTGCAGTCGGCGGCCGACGCCGAGCACGCCGCGGCGCTGATGGCGCG
>JAGOEI010000012.1 GCA_017997795.1 Thauera sp.
GCCGCCGCGCAGTGCAGCGAGCGCCAGCAAGGGGCCGGCTATCGTCCCACGGCGCTCAGCGCGCCTCGCGTCTCAGCTTCTCGAGCCCCTTGAGGATGTCGCGGCGGGACAATTGCCCGATCAGACGCGAGCCTTCGACCACCGGCAGGCAGCGATAGTGCTTGCTCAGGAACATCTCGATGGCATCGATCAGGCTGGCGTCGCCCGAGAGCGAGGTCACTTCGCGGCTCATGAAGTCCTGGACCGTGCCTTCCTCGCGACGGAAGTACGACGCATCGAGGGCGGCCTTGAGGCAGTCCTTTTCCGAGAGATAGCCGATCAGGCGCTTGTTGGCATCCACCACCGGTGCGCCGCTCAGCCCGTGCTCGAGCAGGGTGTGGACCGCCTTGAGCAGGTTGGTGTCGGCGTTGAAGGCGAGGTGGTCGCCGATCATGTAGTCCTTCACGAGCAAGGAACTGAGCATGCTGAAACTCCCGGGATTGTTCAGTGTTGTTGTTGGGCCTTATGCGCGTCGAGGCGTGCCTGACGCTTGGAGCACGGTTTCTTGCAGCCGAACTCGCAGTCCAGCCCCATCGCGCCCATGCCGCCGCAACTGCCCGCAATCGGCTTGCGACCGAACATGACGCCAATGGCCATGGCGGCGATGACGATGCCGACGACCAGCAGGGTGATCAGGAAAGTGTTCATGTGAGTGCCTCTCGATCCGCAATCGCTGCGAAAAGCGTTTCAAATTGAAGAATAGCGCGTCGGCGGGGTTTGTGGCCACGGCCGGCCCGCAGGTGTCGCACGGTCACAGAAGCAGCTGTCCGCCGGGCAGGTTGCCGGACTGCTCGAGCCGGCTGACGGTCGGCCCCAGATCGAGGCCGGTCTCGCTCTTGAGGACCCGCGCGCGCTCGCGAAGTTCGTCCACCGTGCGCGCGATCGGCTCGCCATCGGCGCCGAAGGCGACCACGTTGCCGCTGTCGCAGGACGGGAAGGCGATGGCGCGGTCACCGTAGGCGCGCACGATGCGCTCCAGACTCGTCCTGTAGCCGCGCGAGCGGCCAAAGAGGTTTACCGCCATGATGCCGCGCTTCGACAAGCGGGCGCGCACGGCCTGATGAAAGGGCTCGGTGTCGAGCACGCCGGCGCGCGCGTTGCGATCGAAGCCGTCGATCAATACGTAGTCCCATTCGTCGTCGTGCTCGAGCACGAACTGCGCGCCGCAGCCGATGTGGACCGAGAAGCGCGCATCCTCCGGCGGCAGCTTGAAGAACTGGCGCGCGGCGGCCACCACCGCGGGGGCGATCTCGACCACGCGGATCTTCGCGTGCGGCAGGTGGTGATGCACGAAGCGCGCCAGCGAGGCCGCGCCCAGGCCGATGATCAGCACCTTGCGCGGCCAGTGCGCGCCGTCGGCGGCGAGACCGTCGCGCAGCAGCAGGCCGGCCATCATCTCGCGGGTGTAGGCGAGTTCCAGCGCGTGCGGCTTGCGGATGCGCATCGCGCCCTGGATCCAGTCGGAGCCGAAGTGCAGGTAGCGCACGCCGGCTTCTTCGGAGATGTCGATGGGGGGATTCATGGGGTGTGAGGCGCAAGGAGTGATGCGTCAGGGGTGAGGTGTGAGGAGCGTGGGGTGCGGCGGCTCGCGGTGATGGCAGGGCGATGATCCGGAGTGCGCCGCTCAGCCGGCGGCCAGGCGCTTGAGGGCGTACAGGCGCTCGAGCGCCTCGCGCGGGCTGAGCGCGTCCGGGTCGATGTCGGCGAGCTCGGTGAGCACCGGGTGCGACAGCGGCGCGTCTTCGGGTTCGGGCAGCATGGCGAAGAGGTCGGCCTGCGGGCCGGCGTCGATCTCGCGGTTCTCCAGCGCGCGTAGCCGGCGCTTGGCGTCGCGGATCACCGTGGCCGGGATGCCGGCCAGCGCGGCGACCTCGATGCCGTAGCTCTGGCTCGCGGGGCCTTCTTCGAGCGCGTGCAGGAAAACGATGCGGTGGCCATGCTCGACCGCGTCCAGGTGCACGTTGGCGCACTCGGGGTAGTCGGCGTTGAGGCGGGTGAGCTCGAAGTAGTGGGTTGCGAACAAGGTGAGCGCGCGCGACTTCTCCAGCAGGTGGCGGGCGATCGCGAAGGCGAGCGCGAGCCCGTCGAAGGTCGAGGTGCCGCGGCCGATCTCGTCCATCAGCACCAGGCTGCGCTCGGTGGCGCCGTGCAGGATGGCGGCGGCCTCGGTCATCTCGACCATGAAGGTCGAGCGCCCCGAGGCGAGGTCGTCCGAGGCGCCGATGCGGGTGAAGATGGCGTCCAGGGGCCCGAGCTCGGCGGCGTCCGCCGGCACGAAGCTGCCGACGTGGGCGAGCAGGCAGATGAGCGCGACCTGGCGCATGAAGGTCGATTTGCCGCCCATGTTGGGGCCGGTGATCATCAGCATGCGGCGGGTGGCGGCCAGGCGCGCGTCGTTGCGGATGAAGTTCTCGACCTGGCGCTCGACCACCGGATGGCGGCCGCCGACGATGTTCAAGCCTGGGGTGTCGACGAAGCGCGGCTGCACGTAGCCGTAGCGCAGCGCGGCCTCGGCCAGCGCGGCGAGGCCGTCGAGCAGGGCGAGCGCACGCGCGATGCGCTGCAGCGTCGGGATGTGCGCGGCGAGCACGTCCAGCACCTGGTCGAAGAGGAGCTTTTCGCGTGCCAGCGCGCGCTCGTTGGCCGACAGCGCCTTGTCCTCGAAGGCCTTGAGCTCGGGCGTGATGTAGCGCTCGGCGTTCTTCAGGGTCTGGCGGCGGCGGTAGTCGTCGGGCACCTTGTCGGCGTTGGCGCGGCTGACCTCGATGTAGAAGCCGTGCACCTTGTTGAATTCGACCTTGAGCCCGGGGATGCCGCTGCGCTCGCGCTCGCGTACCTCCAGCGCCATGAGGAATTCGCCGCAGTTGGTCTGGATGCCGCGCAGCTCGTCGAGCTCGGCATCGAAGCCGGGGGCGATCACGCCGCCGTCGCGCACCATGGCGGCGGGCTCGGCGGCGATGGCTTGCTGCAGCAGCGCGAGCGGCTCGGGGGCGATGGCGAGCGCGCCGACGATCTCGGCGAGCAGCGGCGCGCGGCAGGGGGCGAGGGCGGCGGCGAGCTCGGGTAGCCGCAGCAGGCTCTCGCGCAGCGCCGAGAGGTCACGCGGGCGTGCGCTGCGCAGTGCGATGCGGGCGGTGATGCGGTCGACGTCGGCCACGCCACGCAGCGCGCCGCGTACGGCGAAGGCGATGCGGCCGTCGCGGCCGGCCAGCGCCAGGCCGGCGGAGGCGGCGCCGACGTCCTGCCCCGTTGCGCCGTCCCCTATGACGCCCGCCTCGGCGTTCATGTCCGCTTCGGCCGTGCCCACCAGCTCCGCCACCGCGGCATGGCGCGCGGCGGGCTCGGCGCGCTCGCGCAGCGGATGGTGCAGGGCATGGCGCAGCCAGCGCGAGCCCATGCTGGTGATGCAGGTGTCGAGCAGCGAGAGCAGGGTGGGCGCGGGCTCGCCGCGCAGGGTCTCGGTGAGCTCCAGGTTGCGCCGGGTGGCGGCGTCCAGGCGCAGGGTCTCGGATTCGCGCTCGACGACGAGCCCGGTGACGTGGGCGAGCGTCTGGCGCTGGGTGGCCTGCGCGTAGTCGTACAGGGCCGCGGCGGCGCCGAGCGCCACCGGCAGGTCCTCGACGCCAAAGCCGGCGAGGTCGCGCGTGCCGAAGTGGGTGGTGAGCAGGCGCGTGCCGGTCTCGGCGTCGAACTGCCAGTCGGCCAGCCGGCGCTGCGCCGGGGCGAGCGCATCCAGCAAGGGCAGGGCGAGCCCGTCGGGCACCAGCACCTCGGCCGGGCGCAGGCGCTCGAACTGCGCCTGCAGCGCGTCCGACGGGCACTGCATGAGGCGGAAGTCGCCGTTGGCGAGGTTCAGCCACGCCAGCCCGAGCACGCCGCGGTGCAGGCTGGCGGCGAGCAGCAGCGCGTCGCGGCGGTCGTCGAGCAGCGCGGCGTCGGTCAGCGTGCCGGGGGTGACGATGCGGCTCACCGCGCGCTCCATCGGCCCCTTGGTCGCGCCCGGTTCGCCCACCTGCTCGGCGATCACCACCGACTCGCCGAGCTTGACCAGGCGCGCCAGGTACTGCTCGACCGCGTGGAAGGGGACGCCCGCCATGCGGATCGGCTTGCCGCTCGACTGGCCGCGCGTGGTCAGCGTGATGTCGAGCAGGCGCGCGGCCTTCTCTGCGTCTTCGAAGAAGAGTTCGTAGAAGTCGCCCATCCGGTAGAAGAGCAGGGTGTCCGGATGCGCCTGCTTGATGCGCAGGTACTGCTGCATCATCGGCGTGTGCGCGGCGATCTCGGCCTCGCTCAGACCCTCATTGAGGCCCACATTAAGGCGATCCGGGCGCGCGGCGACCGCGCCCGGGGAAAGCTTGCTGGCTGCCAAGACGGGATCAGGCCTGCATGTTGGCCGGGCGGTAGGACTGGATGATCGGCAACAGTTGGCCGAAGATCTTCGGCGTACCGGCGACCACGTTGCCGGTGGTGAGGTGGTTGCCTTCACCGGACAGGTCCGAGACCAGGCCGCCGGCTTCCTGGATCAGCAGCACGCCCGCAGCCATGTCCCACGGCGACAGGCCCATCTCCCAGAAGCCGTCGAGGCGGCCGGCGGCTACATAGGCCAGGTCGAGCGCGGCGGCGCCCGGGCGGCGGATGCCGGCGGTCTTCTGGGTGAGTTCCTTGAACATCGCCAGATAGGCATCGACGTTGTCGAACTGGCGGAACGGGAAGCCGGTGCCGATCAGCGCCTCGTTGAGGCGGGTGCGGCGCGACACGCGGATGCGGCGGTCGTTGAGGAAGGCGCCGCTGCCGCGCGAGGCGGTAAACAGCTCGTTGGAGTTGGGGTCGAAGACCACCGCATGCTCGAGCACACCGTTCTTGGTCTGCGCGATCGAGACCGCGTATTGCGGGAAGCCATGGATGAAGTTGGTGGTGCCGTCGAGCGGATCGATGATCCAGTTGAACTCGCTGTCCTGGCCATTCGCCGGGCCGGTCTCGCCGGACTCCTCTGCTAGAATCCCGTGGTTCGGGAACGCGTCGCGCAGCACCTCGATGATCGCGCGTTCGGCGGCGCGATCGACTTCGGTGACGAAGTCGTTGGGCGACTTGGACTGCACGGTCAGCAGATCGAGCTGGGTCGAGGCGCGGTTGATGACGGTCGCGGCGCGACGGGCGGCCTTGACGGCGATGTTCAGTGTGGCATGCATGCGGAGCGGTCTCGGTTAAAGAATCGGGTGCCTGCGACGCGTTGCCATTGACGCGCGTCGACTTGCGATGCGGCGGCCCGGCTTCACACGTTCCGGGCAGGCAGCCCGGCAAATTCGGAAAACGCGGAATTTTAATATGAATCGCCCCCTCGCGCTCGACCGTATCCGGGTCGTCCTGTCTCGTACCAGCCATCCGGGCAACATCGGCGCCGCCGCGCGCGCGATGAAGACCATGGGGCTGCGCGACCTGTGGCTGGTGGCGCCGGAGGCCTTTCCGGACGAGGTGGCGACCGCGCGCGCCTCGGGCGCGGCGGATCTGCTCGAATCCGCACGGGTGGTCGGTACGCTGCAGGAGGCGCTCGCCGACACGGTGTTCTCGGCTGCGCTGACGGCGCGCCGGCGCGAGCTGTCGCTGCCGCGCATGCAGGCGCGCGACGCCGCGCGCGAACTGGTGGCGCGCAGCGAAGACGGCATCGTGGCGCTGGTTTTCGGCAACGAGACCAGCGGCATGACCAACGAGGAGGTCGGCCTGTGCAGTCTGCCGGTGACGATCCCGACCGATCCCGAGTTCTCATCGCTCAACCTCGGCGCCGCGGTGCAGGTGCTGAGCTACGAGCTGCGCATGGCGGCGCTCGGCGAAGCGGCCGCGGCGCCGGCCGACGTGCAGGCTGAGCCGGCCACGCATGCCGACTTCGAAGGCTTCATGAGCCATCTCGAGCGTGTCGTCACCGCCAGCGGCTTCCACGACCCGGCCAACCCCAAGCGCCTGCTGCCGCGCATGCGGCGTCTGTTCAACCGGGTGCGGCTGGAGAAGGAAGAGGTCGCCATCCTGCGCGGCATGCTGACCACCTTCGAGACCCCGAAACGGCGGGGCTGAACCCTGTGCTGCCCGGTGCGGCTTGGTTGCAGCGCGGATAGTCGATTAAAATTCTCGGACATTCGGCGGCGCAAGCGCATTTCGGTCGCTGCACGCAATTTCCCGAAACCCCGCCCCCTTTGAAGATGGAGTCCCAGAGCATGTTCACCCGCCTGCGCGAAGATCTTGCCAGCGTACGCGAACGCGACCCCGCTGCGCGTTCCACGCTCGAGGTGCTGACGTGCTACCCGGGCATCCATGCGCTGATCTTCCACCGCATCGCGCACGGCGCGTGGGTGCGCGAATGGCACTGGCTGGGGCGCTTCATCAGCCATGTCAGCCGCTTCCTGACCGGGATCGAGATCCATCCGGGCGCGGTGATCGGGCGTCGGGTGTTCATCGATCACGGCATGGGCGTGGTCATCGGCGAAACCGCCGAGATCGGCGACGACTGCACGATCTATCAGGCGGTGACGCTGGGCGGGACCTCGCTGTATCGCGGCACCAAGCGTCACCCCACGCTCGGCCGCGGGGTGGTGGTCGGCGCCGGGGCCAAGGTGCTCGGTGGTTTCACCGTGGGAGATGGCGCGAAGATCGGCTCGAACGCGGTGGTGGTCAAACCCGTCCCCGCAGGCGCGACCGCCGTGGGAAACCCGGCGCGCGTCGTCGACCCCGAGCGCGATGCGGCGCGCGAACAGAAGGCCGAGCAGATCGGCTTCAGCGCCTACGGCGTCACGCGCGACATGGACGATCCGGTGTCGAAGGCGCTGCACGGGCTGCTCGACCATTCGGTCGAGACCGACCGTCGTCTGCAGGCGATCATCGCGCGACTCGAGGCGGCCGGCGTCAAGCTCGACGAATCCACTGCGTCCGGAGACGATTTCGACGCCGGCAGGTTGTCGAAGCTGGTCGATTGAAAAAGGAGCCGGTTCTTGATGAGGATCATGGAATAGCGCGGAGCGAGTAGTTGACCGTTTTTGTCGGGATAAGTATAGTTGAGCGAAACGTTCGGGTATTCGACGCGTGTGTTTCGCACAGCCGATCGCTTTGACGATCCCGACCGATTCGACTTCAGCACTCTTTCCAGGAGCGAGCATGAGACTCACGACCAAGGGCCGATTTGCCGTCACGGCGATGATCGATCTGGCGTCCCGCCAGACCGACGGACCGGTCACGCTGGCTGGCATCGCCGACCGTCAGAAGATCTCGCTGTCCTACCTCGAGCAATTGTTCGGCAAGCTGCGCCGGCACGATCTGGTGAGCAGCGTGCGCGGCCCGGGCGGTGGCTATCGCCTGGCACGCGACATGGGCGACATCACCGTGGCGGAGATCATCATCGCGGTGGATGAGCCGCTCGACGCGACCCAGTGCGGTGGCAAGGAAAACTGCCACGACGCCCACCGCTGCATGACCCACGACCTGTGGGCGAACCTGAACAAGCGCATGTACGCATACCTTGACTCGGTGACGCTCGACGCGCTGGTCAACCGGCGCGTGCAGCCCGACGCGGACATGGCCGTGCTGCGCAACATCCGGCGCCGCGCAACGCTGTCGAGCGTGCGCGAAATCGCGGCGATCTGAGGCCTGGCAATGAGTTTCGCGCCGGTCTACCTCGACTGGAACGCCACCACGCCGCTCGATCCGGCGGTGCGCGAGGCCATGCTGCCCTGGCTCGGCGCTGCCGAGCCGGCGCGCTTCGGCAATGCCTCGAGCCGGCACGAGTACGGCCGCCAGGCGCGCGCTGCGGTCGACGAGGCGCGCGCGCGCGTCGCGGCGGCGGTGGGTGCGCATGCGACCGAGGTGGTGTTCACCAGCGGCGGATCGGAAGCGAACAACCTGTTCCTGAAGGGCGCGGCAGCGACGATGAAGCCCGCCCTGGTGGCCGTCGGCAGCGTCGAGCACCCCTGTGTGCGCGAGCCGGCCCGGCAACTGCAGCGCGGCGGCTGGGTGATGCGCGAGATCGCGGTCGATGCGCAGGGGCGGATCGACCTTGACGACTGGCAGTCGGTGCTGGCCGAGCGTCCGCGGCTGGTGTCGGTGATGCTCGCCAATAACGAAACCGGCGTATTGCAGGACATCGCAACGCTCGCCGCGCAGGCGAGGGCGGCGGGCGCGTGGTTTCACACCGACGCGGTGCAGGCCTTCGGCAAGATCGACGTCGATTTTCGTGCCCTGGGCGTGCATGGCATGACGCTGTCGGCGCACAAGATCGGTGGCCCGCTCGGTGCCGGCGCGCTGGTGATCGACAAGCGCGTCGAGCTCGCGCCCTTGATCGCTGGCGGTGGCCAGGAGCGCGGGCTGCGCTCCGGCACCGAGAACGTGGCGGCCATTGTCGGCTTTGGGGTGGCGTGCGAACGCGCGCTCAGCCGCCGTGCGGACGAGGCCCTGCGCCTGACCGCGTTGCGCGTTGAAGTCGAGCAGGCGCTCACGGCGCTCGGGGCACGGATCTTCTCCGCTGCCGCGCCGCGCCTGCCGAATACCGTATTTTTCGCCGTCCCCGACATCGACGGCGAAACCCTGGTCGGCAAGCTCGACCGCGCCGGTTTTGCGTGCGCGAGCGGCTCGGCGTGCTCGAGCGCCAATCCGGAGCCTTCGCACACGCTGCTGGCGATGGGCGTCGAGCCGGGCATCGCGCGCGCTGCGGTGCGCGTCAGCCTCGGCCGCGACACCGTGGCCGACGACGTGCGGCGCTTCATCGACACCTTCGCCCGCGTGGTGGGCGAACTGAAGAATCTCGCCTCGGTGGCGGCGTGATGCACGCCGGCCGAAGCTGAAATCGATATACGTACAAACACTCTGCGGAGAGATTGAATGCTGAAGTTCCCCATCTACCTCGACTACTCGGCGACGACCCCGGTGGATCCGCGCGTGGCGCAGAAGATGATTCCCTGGCTCACCGAGCAATTCGGCAACCCGGCCAGCCGCTCGCACGCCTATGGCTGGGCGGCCGAGGCGGCGGTCGAGGAGGCCCGCGAGCAGGTGGCTGCGCTGGTCAACGCCGACGCCAAGGAGATCATCTGGACCTCGGGCGCGACCGAGTCGAACAACCTCGCCATCAAGGGCGCGGCGCACTTCTACCAGGGCAAGGGCAAGCACATCATCACCGTGAAGACCGAGCACAAGGCCGTGCTCGACACGGTGCGCGAGCTCGAGCGCGAGGGCTTCGAGGCCACCTACCTCGACGTGCAGGAAAACGGCCTGATCGACCTCGACGTGCTCAAGGCGGCGATCCGCCCCGACACCATCGTGGTGTCGGTGATGTTCGTGAATAACGAGATCGGCGTCATCCAGCCGATCGCCGAGATCGGCGAGATCTGCCGCGAGAAGGGAATCATCTTTCACGTCGACGCCGCACAGGCGACCGGCAAGGTCGACATCGATCTCGACAAGCTCAAGGTCGACCTGATGAGCTTCTGTGCGCACAAGACCTACGGCCCCAAGGGCATCGGCGCGCTCTACGTGCGCCGCAAGCCCCGCGTGCGCCTCGAGGCGCAGATGCACGGCGGCGGTCACGAGCGCGGCCTGCGTTCGGGCACGCTGGCCACGCATCAGATCGTCGGCATGGGCGAGTCCTTCCGCATTGCACGCGAGGAGATGGCGGCGGAAAATGCACGCGTCAAGAAGCTGCGCGACCGGCTGCTCGCCGGCCTCACCGACATCGAGGCCACCTTTGTGAACGGCGACCTCGAGCATCGTGTGCCGCACAACCTCAACATCTCCTTCGCTTACGTCGAAGGCGAATCCTTGATCATGGCGATCAAGGACATCGCGGTGTCGTCCGGGTCGGCCTGTACCTCGGCGAGCCTTGAGCCGTCGTACGTGCTGCGTGCGCTCGGTCGCAACGACGAACTGGCGCACAGCTCGATCCGGTTCACGCTCGGTCGCTTCACCACCGAAGAAGAGATCGACTTCACGATCGACCTGCTGCACAAGAAGATCGGCAAGCTGCGCGAGCTGTCGCCCTTGTGGGACATGTACAAGGAAGGCATCGACCTCGACACCGTGCAGTGGGCGGCGCACTGAGCAGCCCACCGAGCGAATGAATCCCACGGCACCTCGAGCCCGGTGCTGTGGTCAAATAAATATTGAACATCCCCGCAGGAGAGCATTCATGGCATACAGCGAAAAGGTCCTCGACCACTACGAAAACCCCCGCAACGTCGGCTCCTTCGCCAAGGACGAGGAAGGCGTGGCGACCGGTATGGTCGGCGCCCCGGCCTGCGGCGACGTGATGAAGCTGCAGATCAAGGTCGGCAAGGACGGTGTGATCGAGGACGCGAAATTCAAGACCTACGGCTGCGGCTCGGCGATCGCGTCGAGCTCGCTGGTCACCGAGTGGGTGAAGGGCAAGACGATCGACCAGGCCCTCGAGATCAAGAACACCCAGATCGCCGAAGAGCTCGCGCTGCCGCCGGTCAAGATCCACTGCTCGATCCTCGCCGAGGACGCGATCAAGGCCGCCGTCGCCGACTACAAGAAGAAGCACGAAGCCTGATCGGCGCCCACTGAACAGGAGTTGCAAACATGGCCATTAGTCTTTCCGAATCCGCCGCCCGCCACGTCTCGAACTTCATCGCCAAGCGCGGCAAGGGTTTCGGCATCCGTCTCGGGGTCAAGACCTCGGGCTGCTCGGGCATGGCCTACAAGCTCGAGTTCGTCGACAACACCGAGAACGAAGACCTGGTGTTCGAGAGCCACGGTGTCAATGTCGTCATCGACCCGAAGAGCCTCGCGTATCTCGACGGCACCGAGCTCGACTTCGTCAAGGAAGGCCTGAACGAGGGGTTCAAGTTCAACAACCCGAACGTGAAGGATCAGTGCGGGTGCGGCGAAAGCTTCAACGTCTGAGCCGCGCGCGATGAGCATCGACCTCACCCAGGACTTCTTCACGCTGTTCGGTCTGCATCGCCGCTACGCGATCGACGATGCCGCGCTCGAGGCAGCGTGGCACGAGTTGCAGTCGCAGGTGCACCCGGACAGGCACGCCCATCTTTCCGACGTCGAGAAGCGGCTGTCGATGCAATGGGCGACGCGCGTGAATGAGGGCTTTCGCACGCTGCGCCAGCCGCTGACGCGGGCGCAGTACCTGCTGGAGCTCGCTGGCGTCGATGCCGGGCTCGAGACCAACACCGCGATGTCGCCCGAGTTCCTGATGGAACAGATGGAGTGGCGCGAGGCCGTCGAGGAGGCGCGCGAGGCGGCCGAAGTCGGCGAGCTCGAAGGCCTGCACAAGCGTCTGCTCGCGCACTCGCGCGAGGTGCGCGGTCACCTCGCGGTCCAGCTCGACGATGAACGGGATTACGAAGCAGCGGCCGACACCGTGCGCCGGCTGATGTTCATCGACAAACTCCAGCAAGAAATCGACGAGGCCCTGCTGGCCCTGGAAAACTAGAAAAGCACGGAACAAGACCTGATGGCCCTGCTGCAAATCGCTGAACCCGGCATGTTTGCCGAGCCGCACAAGCACCGGCTGGCAGTCGGTATCGACCTCGGCACCACCAACTCGCTCGTCGCCACCGTTCGCAACGGCATTGCCGTCTGTCTGCCCGACGAGACCGGTCGCACCATGCTGCCCTCGGTCGTGCGTTACGGCACCGACGGTACGGTCGAGGTGGGTCTGGGTGCGATGAAGGCGCAGGCGACCGATCCGCGCAACACCATCGTTTCGGTCAAGCGCTTCATGGGGCGCGGCCTCAAGGACGTGGCCCACATCGAGACCATGGCCTACGATTTCGAGGACAGCCCGGGCATGGTGCGCTTGCGCACGGCGCACGGCGTCAAGAGTCCGGTCGAGATCTCGGCCGAGATCCTGCGCAAGCTGCGCGAGCGTGCCGAAGCCAGCCTGGGCGGGGCGCTGGTCGGCGCCGTGATCACCGTACCGGCGTATTTCGACGACGCCCAGCGCCAGGCGACCAAGGACGCTGCGCGCCTCGCCGGCCTCGAGGTGTTGCGCCTGCTCAACGAACCGACCGCGGCCGCGGTGGCCTACGGCCTCGACAACGCGGCCGAAGGCCTCTATGCGGTGTACGACCTCGGCGGTGGCACCTTCGACTTGTCGATCCTCAAGCTCTCGCGCGGGGTGTTCGAGGTGCTGTCGACCAATGGCGACGCGGCGCTTGGCGGGGACGACTTCGATCACCGCCTGTTCTGCTGGATCCTGGACAAGGCACACATTGCCCCGCCCTCGATGGAGGACGCTCGCCGCCTGCAGATGAAGGCACGCGAGGCCAAGGAGTTGCTGACCACCTGCGAGGAGGCGCCGATCCATCTTCGCCTGGCCTCGGGCGAGGAGGTCGACCTGGTCATCAGCCGCGACGAGTTCGCCGAGATGACCAAGGCCCTGGTGCAGAAGACCCTGACGCCGGTGCGCAAGGCCCTGCGCGACGCCGGACTTGCGCCCGACGAGATCAAGGGCGTGGTGATGGTCGGCGGTGCCACGCGCATGCCGCATATCCAGCGCGCGGTGGCGAACTACTTCGGCCAGGAACCGCTGACCAACCTTGACCCGGACAAGGTCGTCGCGCTCGGCGCGGCCATGCAGGCCAACGTGCTCGCCGGCAACCGTGCCGACCAGGACGACTGGCTGCTGCTCGACGTGATCCCGCTGTCGCTCGGCCTCGAGACCATGGGCGGCCTGGTCGAGAAGGTGGTGCCGCGCAACTCCACCTTGCCGATCGCGCGCGCGCAGGAATTCACCACCTTCAAGGACGGGCAGACCGCGATGGCCTTCCACGTCGTGCAGGGCGAGCGCGAGCTGGTGTCGGACTGCCGCTCGCTCGCCCGCTTCGAGCTGCGCGGCATCCCGCCGATGGTGGCAGGCGCAGCGCGAATCCGCGTGAGCTTCCAGGTGGACGCCGACGGGCTGCTCTCGGTGGCTGCACGCGAGATGTCGTCGGGCGTGGAGGCGAGCGTGCTGGTGAAGCCGTCGTATGGATTGTCGGACGACGAGATCGCACAGATGCTGCGCTCGGGCGTCGATCACGCCGGCGACGACATGATGGCGCGTGCGCTGCGCGAGCAGCAGGTCGAAGCCGATCGCGTCATCGAGGCGACCGAGCATGCCCTCGAAAAGGATGGAGCCCTGCTCGATGCGCAGGAGCGCTGCGCGATCGACGCCGCAATCGCCACGCTGCGCAGCCTGCGCGCCGGCACCGACCATCGCGCGATCAAGGCCGGCATCGACGCCCTCGGCCGCGCTACCGACGACTTTGCCGCCCGCCGCATGGACAACAGCATCCGCTCGGTGCTCGCTGGCCACAAGGTGGACGAACTCGAACTCTGAATGCCCCTGATCCAATACCCATGACCCAGATCATCGTCCTGCCCCACGTCGAGCTTTGTCCCGACGGCAGCGTCATCGACGCCGCACCCGGTACCACCATCTGCGACACCCTGCTGGAAAACGGCATCGACATCGAGCACGCCTGCGAGAAATCCTGTGCGTGCACCACCTGTCACGTCATCGTCCGCGAGGGTTTCGGCTCGCTGAACCCGGCCGAGGACGAAGAGGAAGACCTGCTCGACAAGGCCTGGGGCCTGGAGCCGCAGTCCCGCCTGTCCTGTCAGGCGGTGGTTGCCGACACGCCCCTGGTGGTGGAGATCCCGCGCTACACGATCAACATGGCCCGCGAAGGAAAGCACTGACATGAAGTGGACCGAGGTTCAGGAAATCGCCATCCAGCTCAGCGACGCGCATCCCGACGTCGACCCGACCAAGGTGAATTTCGTCGACCTGATGAACTGGGTGATGGCGCTGCCCGATTTCGACGACGACCCCAAGCGCTGCGGCGAGCGCATCCTCGAAGGCATCCAGCAGGCCTGGATCGACGAAGTCGCCTGAGCCGCGGAAGGGCTCAGTACGCGCTGCGCGAGACGGTTTCGGCCGTCTCGTTGAGTTCCAGCCAGTAATGCCCGATCAGGCCGATCGCGCGTTCGAAGCGTTCGAAATCGACCGGTTTGCGGATGTAGCTGTTGGCGCCGAGGCTATACGCCTGGCGCAGATCCAGGCTCTCGCGTGAGGTGGTCAGTACGACCACCGGAAGCACCGCGGTGCGCGCGTCGGCGCGAATGCGGCGCAAGACTTCCAGGCCGTCGATGCGGGGCAGCTTCAAGTCCAGCAGCACGACCGCCGGCAGCTCTTCGGCCCGGCGGCCCGCATGCACGCCCGTCCCGAACAGGTAATCGAGCGCCTCCACCCCGTCGTGTGCGACCACGACCGGATTGGGAATCCGGTTGCGGCTCAGGGCGTGCAGCGTCAGCGCCTCGTCATCCGGATTGTCCTCGACCAGCAGGATAGGGCGCTCGTTCGCCATGTTTGCATTGCGCTCCGGTGTCGGCCTGCGCTGTGCGGGGGCTCAGAGATCCTCGCGGCGCAGCAGGAAAACCATGTCGTCGCCACCGCGGGTGGACAGCCAGTTGAAGGGCAGATCCGGGAAGGCCGCTTCGACGATGTGGCGATTATGCCCCACTTCCACGGCCAGAATGCCGCC
Source organism: Thauera sp. (assembly GCA_017997795.1). Classification (GTDB taxonomy): domain Bacteria; phylum Pseudomonadota; class Gammaproteobacteria; order Burkholderiales; family Rhodocyclaceae; genus Thauera. The sequence continues at coordinate 14,574 of JAGOEI010000012.1, forward strand.
GGGATTGAGGTGCCCGGCAGCCTGCGCAAGCAGGCGCCGTACCACGTCCAGGCCGTCCTCGCCGGAGGCCAGCGCCATGTGCGGCTCGTGCAGGTATTCCGGCGGCAGCGCGTCCATCGCCTCGGCGGTGACGTAGGGCGGGTTGCTCAGGATCAGGTCGAAGCGCCGGCCGGCGAGGCCGTCGAACACGTCGCTGCGCACGAGTTCGATACGATCTTCCAGGCCGTAATCCGCAACGTTGATGCGTGCGACGTCGAGCGCATCGTCGGACAGGTCGACCGCCGTGACCTCGGCATTCGGGAAGACGTGCGCCATCAGGATCGCCAGGCAACCCGAACCGGTGCACATGTCCAGCACGCTCGATACCGACTCGGGGTCGTCCACCCAGGGCGCGAACCCATCCTCGAGCATCTCCGCAAAGAACGAGCGCGGAACGATCACGCGTTCGTCGACCGTGAAGCGGAAGTCGCCCAGCCAGGCTTCACCCAGGATGTAGGCCGTCGGCAGGCGCTCGTCGGCACGCTGCTCGATGGCTTCCAGCACCCCGATGCGTTCCTCGCCGGGAATGCAGGCGTCGAGGAAGGGTTCCAGGCGATCGAGGGGCAGCGCGAGCGTGCCGAGGATCAGCCACACCGCTTCGTCGTAGGTGTCGTGCACGCCGTGGCCGCAGAACACGCCGGCGCGGTTGAAGCGGGTGACGGCATAGCGCAGCCAGTCGCGCACGGTGACGAGCTCGGCAAGCGGGCCATGCTCGTGCTCGTGATCATGCTCGTCGTGTTCCTGGTCTTCGGCGTGCTGCACTTCGTGGGACATGGTGTGGGTTCTCTGCGTGTTCTAACGTGAAGCGCGCTCAGCGGCCAGCGCCGAGCAAGGCCTGGAGGGTGCGTTCATACACCACGGACAAGGGTTCGACCGCATCGATCGCGATGCACTCGTTCACCTGGTGGATCGAGGCGTTGACCGGCCCGAACTCGACGACCTCGGCGCAGATCTCGGCGATGAAGCGGCCATCCGAGGTCCCGCCGGTGGTCGACAGCTCGGTGTCCACCCCGACGGTGTCGCGGATCGCCGCCGACAGCGCACCGACCAGCTTGCCGCGACCGGTGATGAAGGGCTTGCCCGACAGGTGCCAGTCGATCTCGTAGTCGAGCCCGTGGCGATCGAGCACTTCGCTGGTGCGGCGCTTGAGTTCGTCGGCGCTGGAGACCGAGCCGAAGCGGAAGTTGAACATCACCTCGCACACGCCCGGAATCACGTTGTTGGCGCCGGTGCCGGCATGGATGTTGGACACCTGCCAGGTGGTGGGCGGGAAGAACTCGTTGCCTTCGTCCCAGGTGATCGCGGCGATTTCGGCCAGTGCCGGTGCAAACAGATGGATCGGGTTGCGCGCGAGCTGCGGGTAGGCGACGTGGCCCTGTTTGCCCTTGACGCGCATGGTGCCCGACAGCGAACCGCGGCGACCGTTCTTGATCATGTCGCCGAGCGTCTTCACCGAGGTGGGTTCACCCACCACGCAGTAGTCGAGGCGCTCGCCGCGCGCAGCCAGCGCCTCGACGACCTTAACCGTGCCGTGGGTGGCGATGCCTTCCTCGTCCGAGGTCAGCAGCAGGGCGATGCTGCCGCCGTGGTCGGGATGGGCCGCGACGAAGCGTTCGATCGCGGTGACGAAGGCGGCGAGCGAGGTCTTCATGTCGGCCGCGCCGCGCCCGTAGAGCACGCCGTCCTTGATGGTCGGGCTGAAGGGCGGTGTGCTCCAGGCCTCGGCCGGGCCGGGCGGGACGACATCGGTGTGGCCGGCAAAGCACAGCACCGGTGCGGTGGTGCCGCGTCGCGCCCACAGGTTGCAGACGCCACCGCCGTCGATGCGCTCGAGGGTGAAGCCGAGCGGACGCAGGCGGTCGGCGATGAGTTCGAGGCAGCCGGCATCCTCCGGCGTGACGGAAGGACGGGCGATGAGTTCGCAGGCCAGGGCCAGCGTGGCTTGGGGGGTCATGTGGGGGAAGACTCTGGGGTACCCGGGCCCGATGGCCACGGGCTCAGTTGTTGTCGGCGTTGAGGGTGAATTCGTGAAACGACGCCCCGTCCGTGTTGGTGGCCTTGAAGTCCATCACCTGCGTGGACTTGTTGGCGACCGGCTGCGCATCGGCGGCCTGGATCTGGGCGTTGTTGATCAGCCAGTTGAGGTTGCTCGGCGAATCGGCGTTCGACAGCGCCTCTTCGAGCGTGATCGTCTTCTCGGCGTGGAGGCGGAACAAGGCCTGCTCGAAGGTCTGCGAGCCTGGCGCGAGCGATTGTTCCATCGCCTCCTTGATCCCGTTCAGTTCGCCGCGCTCGATGAGCTCGGCGATGTGGCGGGTGTTCATCAGCACCTCGACTGCCGGCAGACGCGTGCCGTTGGGCTTGCGCACCAGGCGCTGGGACACGATGCAGCGCAGCGCCACCGCAAGGTCGAGGTACAACAACTGGCGGTTCTCGAGCGGGAAGAAGTTAACGATGCGGTTGAGCGCGTGATAGGCGTTGTTCGCGTGCAGCGTGGCGAGGCACAGGTGGCCGGTCTGCGCGTAGGAGATCGCCGCCTGCATGGTCTCGCGATCACGGATCTCGCCGATCAGGATGCAGTCGGGGGCCTGGCGCATGGCGTTGCGCAGGGCCTCGCTCCAGCTCAGGGTGTCGATGCCGACCTCACGCTGGTTCACCACCGACTTGCGGTGCTTGAACAGGTATTCGATCGGGTCCTCGACGGTGAGGATGTGACCGCTGCGGTTGCGGTTGCGGTGATCGATCATCGACGCCAGCGTCGTCGACTTTCCCGAGCCGGTGGCGCCCACGACCAGGATCAGGCCGCGCTTCTCCATCACGACCTCGGTCAGCACCTCGGGCAGCGCGAGCTCGGCGATGGTCGGGATCTCGCTCTGGATGTAGCGCACCACGACCGCGGGCGAGTTGCGCTGCCAGAACACGTTGACGCGGAAGTTGCCGAGGTCGCGGCGGCCGAAGGACAGGTTCAGTTCGCGGTCGCGCTCGAGGACGGCCGTCTGCGCGGGGGTGATGGCCTCGCCCAGCATGCGCTGGATCATCAGCGGGTCCATGACCTGCTGGTTGATCGGCATGGTGTGCCCCTGGATCTTGATATGGATCGGAGCGCCGGCCGTGATGAAGATGTCCGAGGCCTTCTTCTCGGCCATCAGTTGGAACAGATTGTCGAAAATCACGCCTTCGGACTCCCGCGGACTCGATGAACGCGCCTGGCTCAGGCGCCGCGCAGCAGCTCGTTGATGCCGGTCTTGGCGCGCGTCTGCGCATCGACCCGCTTCACGATCACCGCGCAGTACAGGCTGTACTTGCCGCAGGCCGAGGGCAGGCTGCCCGGCACCACCACCGCGCCGGAGGGCACGCGGCCGTAGGTGACCTCGCCGGTCTCGCGGTCGTAGATCTTGGTGCTCATGCCGATGTACACGCCCATCGACAGCACCGCGTTCTCCTCGATGATCACGCCTTCCACGACCTCGGAGCGCGCGCCCACGAAGACGTTGTCCTCGATGATGACCGGGCCGGCCTGCACCGGCTCGAGCACGCCGCCGATGCCGACGCCGCCCGACAGGTGCACGTTCTTGCCGATCTGCGCGCACGAACCGACCGTGGCCCAGGTGTCGACCATCGTGCCTTCATCCACATAAGCGCCGATATTCACGTAGGACGGCATCAGCACCACGTTCCTGCCGATGAAGCTGCCCTTGCGCGCCACCGCCGGCGGCACCACGCGGAACCCGCCTTCGCGGAACTGCTCGGGCGTGTAGTCGCCGAACTTGGTCGCCACCTTGTCGAAGAAGTTGAGCCCGCCGGCCTGCACCACCTCGTTGTCGCGCAGGCGGAAGGAGATCAGCACGGCCTTCTTGATCCACTGGTTGACCACCCACTGGCCGTCCTTCTTCTCGGCCACGCGCAGCGTGCCGGCGTCCAGGCCGGCGATGACCTCTTCCACCGCGTTGCGGATTTCGGCGGGGGCGGAGGCGGGCGACAGGCTGGCGCGGTTCTCGAAGGCGGTGTCGATGATCGATTGCAGAGCGTGCATGTAGGGATTCTCTCTCAGAGGGTTTTGCAGAAATCGATGATGCGCCCGGCGGCCTCGACACACTCGTGCGTGTCGGCCACCAGCGCGATGCGGACGAAACCGGCGCCCGGATTGACGCCATTGGCTTCGCGGGCCAGATAGCTGCCCGGCAGGACCGTCACATTATATTCAGCCTGCAGACGGCGGGCGAACTCGGTGTCCGGGATCGGCGTGCGCACCCAGTAGTAGAAACCGGCGTCGGGCATCTGCACCGGAAGATACGGCTGCAGCATCGGTGTGATGCGGGCGAACTTGTCGCGGTAGAGGCGGCGGTTCTCCTCGACGTGCTCCTCGTCGTTCCACGCCACCACCGACGCCGCCTGCACCGCCGGGTTGAGCGCGCAGCCGTGGTAGGTGCGGTAGAGCAGGAAGTCCTTCAGGATCCGCGCGTCGCCGGCGACGAAGCCCGAGCGCATGCCGGGCACGTTCGAGCGCTTGGACAGGCTGGAGAACATCACCACGTTGCGGAAGTCCGTGCGCCCCAGGCGCCACGCCGCCTCCAGGCCACCGATCGGCTTGTCGGCGTCGTCGAAGTAGATCTCGGAATAGCACTCGTCGGCGGCGATCACGAAGCCGTAGCGGTCGGAGAGCTCGAACAGCGTCTTCCACTCGTCGAGCTTCAACAGACGCCCGGTCGGGTTGCCCGGCGAGCACACATACACGAGCTGGATGTCGCGCCACGTGGCCTCGTCGATGGCGCAAAAATCCGAGCCGAAGTCGTTCTCGGGCAGGTTGTTGATGAAGATCGGCTCCGCGTTGGCGAGCAGGGCCGCGCCCTCGTAGATCTGGTAGAACGGATTCGGGCACAGCACCTTGGCGCCGGGCCGGGTGCCATCGACCACGCACTGCGCGAAGGCGAACAGCGCCTCGCGCGTGCCGGCGACCGGGATCACCTGGGTGGCGGGGTCGATCTTCGGCAGGCCGTAGCGGCGCTCGAGCCAGTGCGCGATCGCGCCGCGCAGCGCATCGCTGCCGAGCGTGGCCGGGTAGCTCGACAGGCCGCCGAGGTTGTCGGCCAGGGTCTGGCGGATGAAGCCGGGGGTCGGGTGCTGCGGCTCGCCGATCGACAGCCGGATCGGCTTGAGATCGGCAGGCGGCTCGATGCCGGCGAACAGCGCGCGCAGCTTCTCGAAGGGATAGGTCTGGAGGCGGGCGAGGTTTGGATTCACTTTGATACCGATTGCCTGTGCGCACGGGCGCCGGCGGCGAAGTGGGGAAGGGCGAAGATGTTATCATGCGCAGCCTTCGCGGCCCCCGAAGCAGCCTCCCGCCGCGCTCCCGCTTTCCGCTCCGCCCCTCGTTCCGCGCCAGCATCCCGCTCCCGCATTCTGCCTCGCCTCCGACGTGCGTCTTTCCAAACTCAAACTCGCCGGTTTCAAGACTTTCGTCGATCCGACCACCGTGCTCACGCCGGGCAACCTCGTCGGCGTGGTCGGCCCGAACGGCTGCGGCAAGTCGAACATCATCGACGCCGTGCGCTGGGTGCTGGGCGAGACGCGCGCCTCCGCGCTGCGCGGCGAGTCGATGCAGGACGTGATCTTCAACGGCTCCACCACGCGCAAACCGGTGTCGCGCGCCAGCGTGGAACTGGTCTTCGACAACAACGAGGGCAAGGCAGCGGGGCAGTGGTCGCGCTATGCCGAGATCTCGGTCAAGCGCGTGCTTGATCGCTCGGGCGAGTCGACCTATTACATCAACAACGTGCACGTCCGACGCAAGGACGTCATCGACCTCTTCCTCGGCACCGGTCTCGGTCCGCGCGCCTACGCGATCATCGAGCAGGGGATGATCTCGCGCATCATCGAGGCGCGGCCCGAGGATATCCGCGGCTTTCTCGAAGAAGCGGCCGGGGTCACCAAGTACCGCGAGCGCCGCAAGGAAACCGAAGGTCGGCTGCGCGACGCGCGTGACAACCTCGCCCGGCTCGACGACATCCGCATGGAGATGGGCGAGCGCATCGTCCATCTCGAGGCCCAGGCCGAGGTCGCCGCGCGCTACCAGCAATTGAACGCCGCGCATGTCCAGAAGCAGCAACTGCTGTGGCTGGTGAAGCGCAACGAGGCGCGCGCGGAGCACGCGCGCGTGTCGTCCGAACTGAACGAGGCCACGCGCCGCATCGAGGCCGACAGCGCCCGCCTGCAGGAGCTCGAGGCGGCGGTCGAGGCGCGTCGCGAGGCGCACTTCGAGGCCTCCGAGTCGGTGCATGGCGCGCAGAGCGACCTGTTCGCGGTCAGCGCCGAGGTCACCCGCCTGGAGACCGAGCTTCAGCACCTGGGCGAGGCGCGCAGGCGGCTGGAGGCGCGTCTGGCGCAGCTCGAACTCGACCGTGAGCACTGGCTGGCGCGGCGCGAGACGCTCGGCGCCGAAGAGGCGCGCTGGCAGACACTGGCCGAGAACGCCGCGCTGCGCGCCGAGCAGGCCGAGGCGCGGCACGGCGAGATCTCCGATCGCCTCCCGGATCTGGATGCGGCGCGCCAGGCGGCCGACGCCACGGTCGCGAGCGCGCGCCGCGAGCTTGCGCAGACCGAGCAGCAGTTGCGCGTCGAAGAGGCCAACCGGGCCAGCGCCCTGCGCGCGCTCGACGCGCTGCAGCAGCGGCGTGGCCGCCTCGAGGGCGAGCACGGCGCCATCATCGGCCCCGACGAGCGCGAAGTCGCCGAGCGCGAGGCGCGCCTCGAGGCGATGCAGGACGCGCTCGACGCCCATCAGCACGAACTCGCGGCGCGGCAGGCGCGTCTGCCCGACGCGCAGGCGGCGTTGAAGGCGGCGCTCGAGCACGAGCGCGCGATGCAGCGCCGGCTCACCGAGCTACGTGCGCGCCGTGAGGCCCTGCTGCAGCTCCAGGCGCGCGTGCAGTCGCAGGGCAAGCTTGGCGACTGGCTCAAGCGCCATGGGCTCGACCATCTGCCGCCCTTGTGGAAGCACCTGCAGGTGGACGCCGGCTGGGACGACGCAGTGCAGGCGGTGCTGCGCGAGCGCCTGTCGGCGCTGACCAGCCCCGATGCGGCCGCTGCTGAAGCGGCCGCGCGCACCCTGCTCGACGAGCGTCCGCCCGAGTCGCTTGCGCTGGCGTTTGCCGAGGCAGGTGCGTCCGAGGCCGTGACGGACGCGGCTCCCGCGGAAACCCGGGCCCGGACCGAAGCCTGGGCGGGCGTGCTCGAGCGCGCCGCAACGGCAGATGCCCCGCCAAAGCCCCTGTCCGTCCTGGTGCGCGTCACCGATCCGGCGCTGCGCGGCCTGGTCGACGAATTCCTCGCCGGCGCCTTCGCGGTCGAGCGTCTGGAAGATTGGCTTCCCGCGCGCACCCGATTGCCGTCGGGGCTGTGCCTGGTCGGACCGCATGGCCAGATGCTGAGCCGCGGCGCGCTCGTCCATCACGCTCCCGACGCACGCACCCATGGCGTGATCGAGCGCCAGCGCGAGATCGACACGCTCGCCGGCGAGCAGGGCGCGCTCGAAGAAGCTGCCGCGCTCGCCCACGACGCCTTGCTGGCGGCCGAGGCGCACGCCAGCGACGTACAGGAGCAGATCAACACCCTTCGCCGCGAGCTGCAGTCCGCGCAGTCGCAGGTTCACGCCGAGCAGGTCGAGGTGCTCAAGCTCGCCCAGGCGCGCAGCCGGGCGGACGAGCGCCGCAACCAGTTGACGCGCGACCTCGAGGACCTGGTGCGGCTGGATGCGACCGAGCGCGAGCACCTGGCGCGGGCCGAGATGGAGCAGGCGCGCGCGGTGGAGCTCGCCGAGCTGCAGCGCGAACGCCTTGACGGCGCGATGGCCGTGCTCAGCGAGCGCGAACAGGCGCTGCGCGAGGCGCGCGCGCTCGAGCAGGCGGCGGCGCGGGAACTGCAGGAGGCGCGCTTTTCCGAGCGCGAGTGCGCCGGCAAGCTCGAGGACATCGCGCGCAACCAGCAACTCGCTGCCGAGCAACTCGCGCGCATCGTCAGCGAAACGGACACCCGCCAGGCCGAACTCGACGCCACCGACGACAACCGAAGCCACGCCGCGCTGCAGAGCGCGCTCGCGCTACGCACCACGCGCGAAGCCGCGCTGGCTGCGCGGCGCGACGCGATGGAGGCGGCGACCGCCGCATTGAAGCAGGCCGAGGAGCTGCGCCTGCGTACCGAGCACGAAGCGGCACCGGTGCGCGCACGGGTGGCCGAGCTGCGGCTGGCGGTGCAGGCCGCGGAACTCGCCGTCGCCCAGTTCGAGGAGCGCCTGCAGGAGGCGCAGGCCGACGAGGCCGCGCTGGCGCCCTTGCTGGCGTCCGACCCGAAGGAGAGCACGCTGCAGCGCGAGGTGTCGCGGCTTGCGCGCGAGATCGCCGAGCTGGGTGCGGTGAACCTCGCCGCGCTCGACGAACTCAAGAGTGCGAGCGAGCGCAAGGGCTACCTCGACGCTCAGACCGACGACCTGATGCAGGCCATCGAGACCCTCGAGGACGCGATCCGCCGCATCGACCGTGAAACGCGCGAGCAACTGCAGGAGACCTACAATACGGTCAATCGACAGTTCGGCGCGCTGTTCCCGCAACTGTTCGGCGGGGGCAGGGCGGAGCTGGTGCTCACCGGCGAGGAGATCCTCGACGCCGGCATCCAGATCGTCGCGCAGCCGCCGGGCAAGAAGAACACGTCCATCCACCTGCTGTCGGGGGGCGAGAAGGCGCTGACCGCGATCGCGCTGGTATTTTCGATGTTCCAGCTCAATCCGGCGCCGTTCTGCATGCTTGACGAGGTCGATGCGCCGCTGGACGATACGAACACCGAGCGCTACGCCAACATGGTCAAGCGCATGTCATCGCAGACGCAGTTCATCTTCATCAGTCACAGCAAGATCACGATGGAGTTCGCGCAGCAACTGGTGGGCGTGACGATGCAGGAGCAGGGTGTGTCGCGGGTCGTGGAAGTGGATATCGAAGAGGCGCTGCGCCTGGCCGAGCCGGCTGCAGCGTAGGGAACACCGGGCAACACGCAGGAATTCGGGAAACTAAATGGACAGCGAACTTCAGATCGCGCTGATCGGCGCCGGCCTTGCCGCCGTGGTGCTGGTCGTCGGCTATAACAAATGGCAGGAGCGCAAGCATCGGCGCGACGCCGAACGCGCCTTCCGCTCGGAGCACCGCGACGTGCTGCTCGAGCCGCGCACGGAGGCCGACGCGGGCGACTCGGCCGAGCGCCGCGAGCCGGGGATCGGCGCGGGAGAAGGCGCATCGCCGCGCTTCACAGACGTGCCGCTCAAGCGCGCCGCGCCCGAGTTGCCGCGCCTGCTCGACTCGCGCGCCGACTGCGTGATCCGGCTCGAGGCCATCGAGGCCCTGGACGTGGGGACGCTGTGGCTGGCGCAGACCGAGCACCTTGCCGGCTTGAGCAAGCCGGTGCGCTGGTTCGGCTTCAACGACGCGGACAACGTCTGGCTGCCGCTGAATGCGGGCAGCACCGGCGCCTGCCACTGGTTCTGCGCTGCGCTGCAGCTCGTCAACCGCCAGGGCTCGATCGGCGAGACCGACTTCATGCGCTTCACCGGCGGCGTGCAGCGTGTGGCGGACGCCGTGATGGCGCTGCCGCCGGGTCTGCCGCTGCGCGCCGAAACGCTGAACCGCGCCACCGAACTCGATCGCTTCTGCGCCGACGTCGATGTGCAGATCGGCGTGAACGTCGTTGTCCGCGACGGCCAGTTCGATGGCCGCGACATTCAGCGCGTCGCCGAACGGCTCGGCCTGCGGCTTGCGCCCGATGGTGTCTTTCACGCCATCGAGGGCGAAGCCAGCCTGTTCACGCTCGCCAACCTCGAGGCGGACGCCTTTGTGCCGGACAGTCTCAAGGGCATGGTCACCCGCGGCCTGACGCTGGTGATCGACGTGCCGCGCGTGGCGGCCGGCGGCGCTGCCTTCGACCGCATGATTCGCACCGCCAACGACATCGCCGCCGAGCTCGGTGGTGACGTGGTCGATGACAACCGCGCGCCCTTCGGTGCCGAGGCGGCGGCCATCATCCGCGGCCAGATCGAACAGTTCCAGGCCCGCATGGACGAGGTCGGCATGCCTGCCGGCGGCCCGCTCGCACAACGCCTGTTCGCGCTGTAATGGACTTGTTCGACTCGGTCGGGGGCGCGCAACCCGATTCAGGCGTGGGCGAAGCCTCGCCCGCCGTGCGTGCGGC
>JAGOEI010000104.1 GCA_017997795.1 Thauera sp.
CACCGGAAGCGCGGTAGGTGTCGATGCGCAGGTCGGCGGGGTTGATCTCGATCTGGATCGAGTCGTCGACCTCCGGGAACACGAACACCGAGGTGAAGCTGGTGTGGCGGCGGGCGTTGGAGTCGAAGGGCGACTTGCGCACCAGGCGGTGGATGCCGGTCTCGGTGCGCAGGTAGCCGTAGGCGTACTCGCCGGAAACCTTGATCGTGCAGTTCTTGATGCCGGCGACTTCGCCCTCGGTCTCCTCCATCAGCTCGACGGTGAAGCCTTTCTTCTCGCCGTAGCGCAGGTACATGCGCTCGAGCATGCCCGCCCAGTCCTGGGCCTCGGTGCCGCCGGCGCCGGCCTGGATCTCGATGAAGCAGTTGTTGGGGTCCATCGGGTTGCTGAACATGCGGCGGAACTCGAGCGTCTCGATCGCGCCCTGCAGCTCGACCAGGTCGGCCTCGACCGCCTCGAAGGTGTCGTCGTCGTCCTCGGCCTCGGCGAGTTCAAAGAGATCCTTGAGGTCGCGCGACTGCGCGTCGATCTTCTGCAGCGTCAGCACCACGTCCTCGAGCTGGCGCTTCTCCTTGCCGAGCTCCTGCGCGCGCTCGGCGTTGTTCCACACCGCCGGGTCTTCGAGGGCGCGGTTTACTTCTTCGAGCTTCGATGCTTTCTCATCGTAGTCAAAGATACCTCCGTAGTTCGCGACCGCGGGCGGCGAGGTCGGCGAGTTTTTCGGCAAGGGCGTTCTGGCGTTCGGCTTCCATGTGCGGGCTCCGGCTCAATCTGGGAAACCGCGGATTATAGCGGTAGCCTGCCGGTGGCTGCAGTCGGGCGTCTCGCGTTGGAAGAATGGCCTGCAGCCGGCGCACCTGGGGAGGTGTCGTAAAGCTGGAGTCCGGGGGCTTGGCGCAGTTAACATTCAACCAGGTTGGGCAACGAATCGACTTTCAATGCCCCTCACCCTCGCTTGGCGGACGCATGCATCACAACAAGAAAACGGTTGTCCTGGCCTTGATCGCTACCGTGCTGGCGCTCAACGTCTTCGTTGCCGGCCTGCTGGCGTACGCACTGTCCGCCGCGAAGGAGCGCAAGGAGCAGGAGGTGCGCACGACCGTCGAGAACATGGCGTTGCTGCTCGACCAGAGCGTCGCCGCATCGGTGCGGGAGATCGAGCTGCTGCTGCGCGAGGTGCAGATCCAGCTCGAGCGTGATCTGCGCCAGGGGCTGACGCTCGATCGCGGCGAGATGAACGGCCTGATCGCGGAGCACCAGGCGTGGCTGTTGCAGAGTGCCGAGATCCGGGTCACGGATGCGACCGGGGCGGTGGTGCTCGGCCACGGCGTGACGCCCGAGACGCAGGTGAGCTATGCCGACCGCGACTTCTTCATCGCGCACCGCGCGCAGGACGATCAGCAGACACGGGCGAGCAAGCTGGTCTTCGGGCGCATCGCCGGCACCTGGATCACGGTGTTCTCGCGCCGCTACAACGCGCCCGATGGTCGCTTTGCCGGCGTCGTCACGGCGGCGGTGCCCGCCGCGTATTTTCGCGGGCTGTTGTCGGGGCTCCGGCTGGGGCCGCATGGCATCGCGCTGATCCGCGACCAGGACATGGCGATGATCGCGCGCTGGCCTGTGCTCGACTCGCCCGCGGGTGCGATCGGCAGCCGCGGCGGTTCGCAGGAGCTGAGCGACATCATCGCCTCCGGGGTGCAGGCGCAATCGTTTTACAGCAGGCGCACCGCGGACGGTGTCACGCGCATCAATGCCTACCGCAGGCTCGAGCGCATGCCGGCCTTCGTCGTCCTCGGCTGGGGCGAGAAGGACTACCTGGCGCAATGGCATGAGGACGTGCGCAAGGCGATGCTGCTGTGGTTGCTGTTTCTGGTGGTCACGGTGCTGGCGGGCGGGCTGCTGTGGCGGCTGGTCAATGCCAACGAGCGCGCCAACCAGCGCAGCCGCATCCTGCTGCAGAACGCGAGCGACGGCATCCACATCATCGATGCCGAGGGCACGGTGATCGAGGCCAGCGACGCCTTCTGCCGCATGCTCGGCTACGCGCACGGGGACATCATCGGCATGAACGTGTCGCAATGGGATGCGTACTACTCCGGGCAGGCCTTGCGAGAGGGCTTGTCACGCCTGCTCGCGTCGAGCGAGGTCCACACCTTCGAATCGGCCTATCGGCGCAAGGACGGCAGCGTGCTGCCGGTAGAGATCAGCGCGTTTCCGCTCGAGGTGGATGGCAAAACGGTGCTGTTCAGTTCGGCACGCGACATCTCGGCGCGCAAGTCGTCCGAGGCCGAGGTCAGAAGGCTCGCCTACTTCGACCCGCTGACCGGTCTGCCCAACCGCCGCCTGCTGATGGAGCGGCTCGAGTTCGCGCTCGAGGCGTGCACGCGTGATGGGAGCAAGGGCGCCTTGCTGTTCATCGATCTCGACAACTTCAAGGCGGTCAACGACACCGTGGGCCACGCCGAGGGTGATCGCCTGCTCGAACAGGTGGCGGCCATCCTCGGGCACTGCGTGCGTCGGGACGACACCGTGGCCCGGCTGGGCGGCGATGAGTTCATCGTCATGCTGCAGGACCTGAGCGGCGATGAGCGCGAGGCGAGCCGCCTTGCGGAGGCGATCGGCCACAAGATCCTGCAGGCCCTGCACAAGCGCTTCGAGCTCGGCAGCTCGGAGCATCGGGTCTCGGCCAGCGTCGGGGTGACGCTGTTCGGCGACCATCCCGGCGAGCGCGTCGAGGAGCCGCTCAAGCGCGCCGACATGGCGATGTATCAGGCCAAGTTCGCCGGGCGCAATGCGCTGTGCTTCTTCGACCCGAGGATGCAGGCCGAGGTGAGCGCGCGGGCCGAGGTGGAGGCCGGCTTGTGGGGGGCGCTGGAGAAGCAGCAGTTCGTGCTGCAATACCAGCCCCAGATCGCCGCCGACGGCACGGTGATCGGCGTGGAGGCGCTGGTGCGCTGGCGCCATCCGGAGCGCGGGATGATTCCGCCCGCCGAGTTCATTCCGCTCGCCGAGGAGAGCGGGCTGATCCTGCCGCTCGGGCGCTGGGTGCTGGAGACCGCCTGTGCCCAGTTGGCGGTCTGGGCGTCCGACCCGCAGCGTGCGCGGCTCAAGATCGCCGTCAATGTCAGCGCGCGGCAGTTCAGACAGGATGACTTCGTGGCGGACGTGCTCGAGGTGCTCGCGCGTTCGGGGGCGGATCCGGCCCGTCTCGAGCTGGAGCTCACCGAGAGCTCGCTGGTCATCGATGTCGACAAGGTGGTCGCGAAGATGGACGCGCTCAAGGCGCGCGGGGTCGGCTTCTCGCTCGACGATTTCGGCACCGGCTACTCCTCGCTCGCCTACCTCAAGCGCCTGCCGCTGGACCAGGTGAAGATCGACCGCGGTTTCGTGCGCGACATCCTGGTGGACCCGAACGACGCCGCCATCGCCGGCATGATCATCGTGCTCGCGGAGAGTCTGGGCCTGGGTGTGGTCGCCGAGGGCGTGGAGAGCGAGGCGCAGCGCGCGTTCCTCGCACAGCAGGGCTGCAGGACTTATCAGGGCTATCTGTTCAGCCGTCCGCTGGCGGTGGCCGAGCTCGAGACCTACCTGGACGCGCACCGCGCGCCGTCGGCCTAGCCGGGGCGCGGTCGGGGAGAGGCGCAGGAGCGCCTGCGCCCACCGTCGGGCCCGATGCCAGCGCGGCGCCCGCTTGCAGTCACTCGGCGTCGGTCGGCTTGTGTCGGGCGAGGCGCTCGGCGTTGGCGGTGGCGCGGGCGTGGATCGGATCGAGCGCGCGGCGGGTGAGGTCGGCGGCGGCGTTGGAGAGCTGCGTGTGCGCATCGACGCTCGGCGACATGGCAGTGATAAGCGTCGCCTGGTGCGTCATCGATTCGGCGAGGTTCGAGCTGGTCGCAGCCGACACCATCGCCCTCATGGCGTCCTGCATCTGCGCGAGCATCTGCGTCCACAACTGCTGGTTCAACTGCAGGCAATGCGCGGCCACGGACAGGGACGATTCGGCCGCGGCCTCGAACTTCTCCTGCGTCATCAGGCTGAATTCGTCGAGATCGTCGGCGCTCGGTGCGGGGCCGGCGGTGGCCATGCGCCCGGTACGGTGGCTGATGACCTGCGCGGAGGCGAGCATCATCTCGGTGGCCTGGTTCGCAAGCTCGGACCACTGCAGCAGGGGATCGTCGTCAGGGGCGCATGGCGTCGGGTCGAGCCGTGCGCTCGCGGCGGCAGTTGCCCGGCCTTTGTCAGTGGGGGAGAGGTGTCGAGGGGCTGGAGAGGTCATCGGTGGTCCTTGAAGAGGGCGGCGGGCGCGGATGCTCACGCAGGCCTGCCTGGCCCATGGCGAGCGACGAAAGCCCCGACCAGCGGAGCTTCGCATTGTGAGGGGGCACAGTCATGGTGCGCTGCAATAGGGGGCCGAGTTTGGCCTCATTGTGCCGAGAGTCAAGGCTTATTTTCGCCTCCCTCAAGCCACCGCCTCGTGGGTTAGCCTCGCCACGTCCTCGGCCAGCGCCAGCGCGTGACGCGCGCGCGCCAGCGCAAGCCTGGACTGATGTCGTGCCGCAGCGCGAAATTCGGGGTGGTGGAACGCGGACAGGGCGCGCAGGGTTTTCTGCAGCCGGATGCCGACCGCGAGCGTGCCGGCGCCGGATTCGGAGATCGGCGAGAAGGCGTCGTCGAACAGGTCCTCGACCGCCAGCGCCGGGATGAAGACGTGGGGGTGAAAGATCTCGCTTTCCGCTTCGCGCGGCTCTGCGAGGATGGCGAGCACGCGCACCAGGGCGGCCATCGTGGCGATCGCCGTGCCGGGGTCGTTGATGGCGGGGGAGAGCGCCTTCGACGCGATCTCCGACAGCACGATGAGGCCGAAGCGCGGGTCCTGGTCGAACGAGCGCCGGGCGCCGACGTTGAAGGCGGCGCACACGGCCGCGCGCGTGGCCTCGTCCGGCGTGAAGTCGAGCCAGGCGATCGGCCTTGCGGTATCGACGAAGGCACCGGGCAGGGCATCGACGTGGATCTCGCCACCGGCCGCCGCGGCCAAGTGCTCCAGCGCTTCGACGTCGATGTGCTGCACGTAGCCGATCTTCGCGCTCGTCACCGCCGCGACCGTCGGCGCCGGTCCGGCCCGCATGCGCGCGCCGATGCAGGGCTGCTTCCAGCGCGCGCGCATCGCTTGCATGGCTGCGGCCTCGACGCGGTCGATGGCGTCGCCGACGCGGCCGAAGCGCGCGAGCAGGTCGATCCAGCGCAGCAGGGTGACGACGATGACGGCGATGACGCCGATCGTGCCGACGAACAGCACCACCCGACCGCTGGCACCATACACGCCCGCGTTGAGCGCGATGATGCCGACCAGGCTGAAGAGGAAGCTGCCGACGAAGGTGCCGAGCGCGTTCTGTGCGCTGCTGTCCTGGATCAACAGCTCGGCCACCCGCGGCGTGGTCGCGCTCGACGCGGTGGCGTAGGCCGACACCATGGTCGCCAGCGAGAACGTGGTCACCGCCAGCATGCTCGAGGCCAGGATCTGCAGCACGTTGTCGACCGAGTCGGCGCCGATCCTGCCCGACCAGCCGGCGGGAATCAGCGGCGCGAGCGCGATGCCGATGACGGCGGTGAAGATGCCGGCTACGGCAAAGATGCTCGCCCGCACCCACAGGCGGCGGGCGAGTTCGGTGATCAACCAGCGCAGATTTGGCATGCTCGACGCCTCCCCGGGTGATTCAGGCCGCCTCGAAATGCTCCAGCATCAGCTGCACGCTCGACACGCCGCGGAATTCGTTGATGCCCAGCCGGTAGGCGGCGTGGATCTGCTCCGGGGCGCCGCCGGCGTGGTTGAACTGGATGGCCTCGTAGCGCGCGGTGTTGCGGCACAGATCGAGCTTGAGGTGCTTGTCCTTCAACAGGCGCTGGCGCTCTACGCGGAACACGTCGTCGAACACCGGCGCCGGAAAGCCCTGGCCCCAGATCTCGTTGTCGAGCAGGCGCACGGCGTCGAGCGCGAAGTAGCCGGATTCGAGGCTGCCGTCGGTGTCGACGCGGCGCTCGAGCTGGGCGGGTTCCAGCAGCTCGCCCACCACCTCCTCGAAGGCGGCGTCGAAGCGCGCGAGCTCGGATTCGCGGATGGTGAGGCCGGCGGCCATGGCGTGGCCGCCGAAGCGCACGATGAGGTCGGGCTGGCGCTTGGTGACGAGGTCGAGCGCGTCGCGCAGATGCAGGCCGGGGATCGAGCGCCCGGAGCCCTTGAGCTCGCCGTCGTTGGCGCGCGCGAAGGCGATGGTCGGGCGGTGCAGGCGCTCCTTGATGCGGCCGGCGACGATGCCGATCACGCCCTGGTGCCAGTCGGGCTCGAACAACGCGACGGTGGCGCGGTTGCCGGCGTCGAACTCGGCCAGTCGGTTGAGCGCCTCTTCCTGCATGCCGGCCTCGATGCTGCGGCGCTCGCGGTTGAGCTTGTCGAGCTCCTGGGCGATGTTCATCGCCCGGCCGGCGTCATCGGTGATCAGGCATTCGATGCCCAGGCTCATGTCCGACAGGCGGCCGGCGGCGTTCAGGCGCGGGCCGATCATGAAGCCGAGGTCCATGGTGCTGGCTCGCGCCGGGTCGCGCCCGGCGAGTGCGAACAGCGCGCGGATGCCGGCCTGCAGGCGCCCGGCGCGCATGCGGGCGAGGCCTTGCGCGACCAGGATGCGGTTGTTGCGGTCGAGCTTGACCACGTCGGCCACGGTGCCGAGCGCGACCAGGTCGAGCAGTTCGGCGAGCTTGGGTTCCTTGCCACCGGCGAAGGCGCCGCGCTCGCGCAGCTCGGCGCGCAGCGCGAGCATGGTGTAGAACATCGCGCCCACGCCCGCCAGCGCCTTGCTCGGGAAGTCGCAGCCGGGCTGGTTGGGGTTCACGATCACGTCGGCCTCGGGCAGCACGTCGCCGGGCAGGTGGTGGTCGGTGATCACCGTGGCCATGCCGTGGGCGCGCGCGGCGGCGATGCCCTCGACGCTGGCGATGCCGTTGTCCACGGTGATCAGTACGTCGGGCTCCAGGCGCGCGGCGATGTCGACCATGGCAGGGGTGAGGCCGTAGCCCAGGGTGACGCGGTCGGGCACCAGGTAATGCACGTCGGCGCCGAAGGCGCGCAGCGCGCGCACGCCCACCGCGCAGGCGGTGGCGCCGTCGCAGTCGTAGTCGGCGACGATGACCATGCGCGCGCCGGCCTCGATGGCGTCGGCGAGCAGGATCGCGGCCTCGGTGGTGCCGGTGAGCGCCTCGGGCGGCAGCAGGTTCTTCAGGCTGGTGTCGAGTTCGTCGGCGCGTGCGATGCCGCGCGCGGCGTAGAGGCGGGCGAGCAGGGGATGCAGGCCGGCATCGGCGAGGCGGGCGAAGGCTTGCTGGGGGACTGGGCGGGACTGGATACGGGTCATTGGTCGAAGAAAGCTTGTACGGGGCCGGCGTTCATTGAAAACCCGCGGCGTGCTTGCAGCGGCTGCAATCGCGGCTGGCGCCGCTCCTACGAAAACCCGCGGCGCGCTTGCAGCGGCCGCGATCGCGGCTGGCGCCGCTCCTACGAGAACCCGCGGCGTGCTTGCAGCGAGCGCAATCAGGGCTGGCGCCGCTGCTGCGACAGCCATTGCGTTTCCGCAGCGCTGTAGGAGCGACGCAAGTCGCGACCATCGGCAATCCATCCTGCGCGGTGGTGCCGAAACCGCAGCAATCGCGGCTTGCGCCGCTCCTACCGGGGGCCATGAGCGGGTCCGGCGGTGTCGGGTATCTGCATCGGCGC
>JAGOEI010000105.1:0-3890 GCA_017997795.1 Thauera sp.
TCAGCCCCGCGGCTTGCCGTACCACTTGAAGCGTTCGATCACTTCGGCCATTTCAGCGTCTGAAAGCAGCACTGGATCGCCCAGTTGCAGCGTGCGCCAGTACTGCGCGCACAGGGTCTCGAACTCGATCGCCAGCGCCAGGGCGTGGCCGAGGTCGCGGCCGTAGACGACCATGCCGTGGTTGGCGAGCAGGCAGGCGTTGCGGTCCTGCAGCGCGGCAACTGTGGCGTCCGACAGCGCCTGGGTGCCGAAGGTCGCGTAGCGGGCGCAGCGCACGGTGGTGCCGCCGAAGCGCGCGATCATGTAGTGGAAGGGCGGGATCTCGATGCGCTGGCAGGCGAGGGCGGTGGCGAAGGGCGAGTGTGCGTGCAGCACGGCGCCTGCCGCGGGGAAGGCGGCGTAGATGTCGTGGTGCAGTTTCCATTCGGACGAGGGCGCGAGCGGGCCGGCGTAGGCGCCGTCGCTGTCGATCTCCACCATGTCCTGTGGTCGGCAGCGCTCGGCGGGCAGGCCGCTCGGCGAGATCAGCATGTGCACCCGGCTGGCGCTTGGGTGTGCTTCTCTGTCCGAAGGCGGGGAGGCGCGCGCGGCGGTACTGGCTGCGCCTGCCTGGGCCTGCAGGTGGCTGGGCGTGTTTTCGTCGCTGCGCTCGACCTGCGAGCCGTCTGCCTGCTCCTCGGATCTGCTCAGCCGCACACTCGCATTGCCCGCCGTGCCCACGTTGAGGCCCGCGTCCGACATGGCGCGCAGCGTGGCGAGCAGCTCGGCGCGCAGCGGATCCGGCGGCTGCCAGCCGGCTTCCTCGTGGATGCAGATGCCCGGGGTGTCGCTCATCGTTCGTGCTCCGGATACAGGCGCGCCAGCTCGCCGGCCGGGGCGATGCCGCGCTCGGTGATGATGCCGCGGATGAGCGCGGCGGGGGTGACGTCGAAGGCGGGGTTGGCGGCGCGGGTGTCGGCCGGGGCGAGGGCGAGCTCGGCGATGTCGCCGGCCGGCGTCAGGCCGCGCACGTGGCAGACCTCGGCGGCACCGCGGTCCTCGATCGGGATGGCGGTGCCGTCCGTGCAGCCGAAGTCCAGCGTCGAGTGCGGCGCGGCGATGTAGAAGGGCACGCCGGCGGCCTGCGCGGCAAGCGCCTTCAGATACGTGCCGACCTTGTTGGCGGTGTCGCCGTTGGCGGCGATGCGGTCGGCGCCGGTGATCACCATGTCCACCTCGCCGCGCATCAGCAAGAGGCCGGCGGCGTTGTCGGCGATCAGCACGTGCGGCACGCCGGCGGCGCGCAGCTCCCAGGCGGTGAGCAGGCCCTGGTTGCGCGGGCGGGTCTCGCTGACGAAGACCTCGACCGCGATGCCCGCGGCCTGCGCGGCGTAGATCGGCGCGAGCGCGGTGCCGGCGCCGCAGGTGGCGAGCCAGCCGGCGTTGCAGTGGGTCATCAGCCGCACCGGGCCGGGGCGGCGCGCGGCGAGCTCGCGGATCAGCGCCAGGCCGTGACGGCCGATGGCGTCGCAGGTCGCGGCGTCGTCGGTGCGGATGGCCTCGGCCTCGGCCCAGGCGGCCTCGAGCCGTTGTGCGCGCGGCAGCGGGCGCAAGGCGGCGTCCATGCGCGCGAGCGCCCAGTGCAGGTTGACCGCGGTCGGGCGAGTGGCGCCGAGCACCTGCAGCGCGCGCGCCAGCGCCTCGTCGTCGCCCTCGTGGCGCAGCGCCAGCGCCACGCCGAAGGCCGCGGTGGCGCCGATCAGCGGTGCGCCGCGCACCTGCATGCTGCGGATGGCGTGGGCGGCGTCGGCCAGCGTGTGCAGCACCACGGTCTCGGTGCGAAAGGGCAGCACGGTCTGGTCGAGGATGCGCACGGCGTCGCCGTCGCGCTGCAGGGTCGGGAGGGGTTGCTTGAACATGAGGATGAGGTCTCTCCGGGGAGGGCGTGTTTCAGAAGCAGCATTCGCGGGCAAGCCTGCTCCCACAGTCTGCTTCGGCGCGACGCCTGGTGGAAGGCGCGCTGGTTGCGGGGCGGTATTCGGAAGCAAGCCCGTCCGCACGGGCAGGTTCGGCGCGCCGCTCGTTGGGGCGGGCTTGCTCGCGAACTTCAGGCGCTCAGAGCTTGCACAGGCGCTCGCAGGCCGCGGCCAGCGTGCTTTCGTTCTTGGCGAAGCAGAAGCGGATCACGCGCTCGTCGCGGCCGTCGGCGAAGAAGGCGGACACCGGGATCGCCGCCACGCCCACATTGCGCGTCAGGTGCTCGCAGAAGGCCGCGTCGCCCAGGTCCGAGATTGCGCCGTAACGCGCAAGCTGGAAGTAGGTGCCACCCGAGGGCAGCAGCTCGAAGCGCGAGCCGGCCATCGCTTCGCGGAAGAAGTCGCGCTTGCCCTGGTAGAAGGCCGCCAGCGCGAGGTGGCGCGACGCGTCGGCCATGTAGTCGGCGAGCGCGAGCTGCACCGGCGTATTCACCGTAAACACGTTGAACTGATGCACCTTGCGGAATTCGCTCATCAATTCGCGCGGCGCCAGGATGTAGCCCACCTTCCAGCCGGTGATGTGGTAGGTCTTGCCGAAGCTCGATACCACGAAGCTGCGCGCGGCGAGCTCCAGGTGTGCGGCGCAGCTCGCGTGCGTGGCGCCGTCGAAGACGATGTGCTCATAGACCTCGTCGGCCACCACCACGATGCCGGTGTCGCGGACGAGCGCGGCCAGGCGGTCGAGGTCGTCCCGCGTCCACACCGTGGCGGTGGGGTTGTGCGGGGTGTTGATCATGATCATGCGCGTGCGCGGCCCGATCGCCGCGGCCACCGCGTCCCAGTCCGGGCGGTAGTCGGGCGCGGCCAGGCGCATGCGCACCACCTTGCCGCCGGCGAGCTCGATGGCGGGGACGTAGGAGTCGTACACCGGCTCGAACACGATCACCTCGTCGCCCGGGCGCACGCAGGCGGTCACCGCAGTGAACAGCGCCTGCGTGGCGCCCGCGGTCACGGTGATCTCATGCTCGACGTCGTATGCCGTTCCGTACAGCGCCTCGACCTTGGCGGCGATCGCTGCGCGCAGCGGCAGGCAGCCGGCCATGGGCGCGTACTGGTTGTGGCCGGCGCGCATCCAGTGCGCGACGCGCTCGAACAGCAGGTCGTCGGCGTTGAAGTCGGGGAAGCCCTGCGACAGGTTGATCGCGCCGCATTCCTGCGCCAGGCGCGACATCACGGTGAAGATGGTGGTGCCCACGTTCGGCAGGCGGGATTCGATGGGGGCGGGGAAGCTCGGCATGGGGCAGCGGTCCGGGGAAAGGGGCTCAAAGAGCAAGTGCCACATTGTCGCAAAGCAAGCAGGGTGCGGGCGAGTGATCGCTGCGGGGAGGGTCATTGCGGCGCCTGTACCGTGGGAGCAACTTTTTGTGGGAGCGGGTCTTGCCCGCGAATGTCGCAGCATCAAGCACCACTTTCGCGGCCAAGGCCGCTCTCACAGAGAGTTGCCCCCCCCCCCCGCGGGCGCTGAGCCCGCTCCCACGGAGCCCGCGCGGCCGCATGCTAGAATCCGGGCGTTTTCGACACCCCCGGCGCCCCCTCTGCGCTGCCCCCACCGTGCGCAATCTGCTCATCGTCATCCTGGTTTTCATCGGCATCTGGTGGGCGCGCGGCGCGCTGCGGCGCTTCAAGGATCAGCAGGCCATCCGCCGCAAGGAATCCGGCAAGCCGATCGCACCCGAGCGCATGCTCGAATGCCGGCACTGCGGCCTCATCGTCCCCGAGTCCGAGGGCGTGCGCGCCGGCGAAGACTTCTACTGCTGCGATGCCCATCGCCGTGCCGGCCAGCGCACTGACTGAGCTGCGCGCCGCTGCGCCCGCAGAGGGCGACCGCGCGCGGCGCGCCTCGCTGCGCTACCTCAATTTCTTCCGCTTGGTGCT
>JAGOEI010000105.1:3990-7727 GCA_017997795.1 Thauera sp.
ATTTCCTGCAGGTGGGCATCTTCTGCGCCGGCTTCTTCGGCATCGCCCTGGTGGCGCGCCTGCTGGCGCTGCGTGCCAACGCCAATGCCTCGCTCGCGGCCGAGCGCGGCGCGGCGCTGGCCAAGCAACAGGCTGTGAACGAACACATCATCCGCGACATGCGCGACGGGGTCATCGTCGTCGATGCGCGCGGCCGCATCCTGCACGCCAACGCGCAGGCGGTGGAGCTGCTCGGCATGGCACACACGTCGGCCGACGGGCTCGAGGGCCTTGCCCTCAGCGACCTCGACGCCGGCTTCGCGCCGATGCTGCAGCCGGGCGATGCACCCGGTGGCGCCGCCGAAGGGCGCCTGCTGCGCATCGGGCCCGGTGGGCGCCTGCTGCGCTGCCGCGCGGTTACGGGCGAGCCAGGCAGCGCCGCGGCGGGCGACACGCTGCTCTATCTCACCGACTTCGACGAGATCCAGCGCCAGTTGCAGCAGATCAAGCTCGCTGCGCTCGGCCGCCTCACCGCCAGCATGGCGCACGAGATCCGCAACCCGCTGTCGGCCGTCACCCAGGCCGCCGAGCTGCTGCGCGACGAGAAGCGCAGCGAGATGCAGGGCCGCCTGGTGCGCATCATCAACGACAACGCGCAGCGCATCGAACGCATGATCCGCGACGTGCTCGCGCTCGGCCGGCGCGAGCAGGCCATGCCCGAAGCCCTGCCGCTGGCGGCCTTCGTCGGCGAGGTCATCGACGGCCGCGTGTTCCGCGCGCCAGAAGAGCTGCCGCTGTACGCCGTCGACATCGACCCCGCGCTCACGCTGGCCATCGACCGCGCGCACCTGCACCAGATCCTCGACAACCTGCTCGCCAACGCCGCGCGCTACTGCTCCGGCCAGCCCGGCGCCATCCGGCTGTGGGCCGAGCTGCTGCCAGGCGAGCGCATTGCGCTGCATGTGCAGGACGACGGCCCCGGTTTCGACGAGGCCATCCGCGCACATCTGTTCGAACCTTTCTTCACCACCCACCCCAAGGGCACCGGGCTCGGCCTCTACATCGCGCGCGAACTGGCCGAGGCCAACGACGCCGATCTGGAGCTGGCCAGCGCCGGCCCGGGTGCCCACCTGGTGCTCAGCGCACACACACGTCCATGACCTCCGTCGAACGCCGCAACCGCCCGCAATCCGTCGATGTGCTCGTCGTCGATGACGAGGACGACATCCGCGAACTGCTCGAGCTGTCGCTGATGCGCATGGGGCTCGCCTGCGACACCGCGGGCACGGTGCAGGCGGCGCGCGAGCTGCTTGCGCAACGCCGCTATCGCCTGTGCCTCACCGACATGCGCCTGCCCGATGGCGACGGCCTGGAACTGGTCGAGCACATCCAGACCAGCCAGCCCGGGCTGCCGGTGGCGGTCATCACCGCCTTCGGCAGCATCGAGACCGCGATCCGCGCGCTCAAGCTCGGCGCCTTCGACTTCGTCACCAAGCCGGTCGAACTCAAGGCCCTGCGCGAGCTCGTCAGCCACGCGCTCAAGCTCAAGGGCGCGGACGAGCGTGCCGCCGCCGCACCCGCCGGCACGCGCGCCCTCATCGGCCATTCGCCCGCCTTCGTGCAACTGCGCACCCAGGCCGAAAAGCTCGCGCGCAACCAGGCGCCGGTGTTCATCCACGGCGAATCGGGTACCGGCAAGGAGGTCATCGCGCGTTACATCCACAGCCTGGGCGCGCGCGCGGCCGGGCCCTTCGTGCCGGTCAACTGCGGCGCGATCTCGGCCGAGCTGATGGAGAGCGAGTTCTTCGGTCACCGCAAGGGCAGCTTCACCGGCGCCGGCGCTGACAAGGAAGGCCTGTTCCAGGCGGCCAACGGCGGCACCCTGTTCCTCGACGAGATCGGCGAGCTGCCGCTGGCGATGCAGGTCAAGCTGCTGCGCGCGATCCAGGAGCGCGCGGTGCGTCCGGTCGGCGCCCATGCGGAAGAGGCGGTGGACGTGCGCCTGCTGTCGGCCTCGCACCAGGACCTCGGCCGGCTCGTCGCCGAAGGGCGCTTCCGCCAGGACCTGTTCTTCCGCATCAACGTCATCACCCTGCGCGTGCCGCCGCTGCGCGAGCGCCGCGAGGACATCGCCGATCTGGCCACCCACATCCTCGCCCGCCTGGCCGCGCGCGAGGGCGGCACGGCACGCCGGCTGTCCGCCGATGCCCTGCAGGCGCTGCAGCGCTACGCCTTTCCCGGCAACGTGCGCGAACTCGAGAACCTGCTCGAGCGCGCCTGCGCGCTGTGCGAAGGCGACGAGATCGGCGCGGCCGACATCGAGCTGTATCCCGAGCAGACCGCGTCGGGCTGGCTTGCCGATGCTGCGCCGGGAGCGTTCGGCGCGCATGACGAGGCCGCGCACGACAGCCGTCTCGAGCCAGCGCCAAGCGGCGATGCCAACGACGACGCCGAACGTCTGCGCATCATCCGCGCGCTCGAGCAGACGCGCTGGAACCGCTCCGCCGCCGCGCGTAACCTCGGCATGACGCTTCGTCAGTTGCGCTACCGGCTGCAGAAATGGGGGATGGAGTAAGGCTGCGGCAACGGCGTTGGCGAGCGGTGCTGCATTCGCGGGCAAGCCCGCTCCCACAGACTGATTGCTCCCACGGAAGAGCCGCGCCTTCGCGATGAAAACGGCATTCTCCATGGCCCGCTGCCGGGCGATTGAATAGAATGCCGGCATGAACCCGACCATCCTCCATCGCGGCGCCCGCAATGGCGTCACCGGCTCCTGTCATCAACTCTTCGTCGAGGGCGACAATTCCCTGCTCGTCGACTGCGGCCTGTTCCAGGGCACCGAAACCGCGCCCGACGGCAAGGCCGGCGCCGACCGGCTCGACATCGATTTCCCGGTAGCCGGCATCGGCGCGCTCATCCTCACCCACGTCCACATCGACCACTGCGGCCGCCTGCCGTGGCTGCTGGCCGCAGGCTTCAAGGGCCCGATCCTGTGCAGCGAGCCCTCCGCGCGCCTGCTGCCCACCGTGCTGGCCGACGCCTTCGAGGTCGGCGTCTCGCGCAACAAGGCGATGGTCGAGCGCTACCTCGACATGGTCGAACCGCGCATCCGCGCGCTGCCCTACGGCAAGTGGCACACCGTGTACCGTAGCGCCGGCGCCACCTGCCGCATCCGCCTGCAGCGCGCGGGGCATATCCTCGGCTCGGCCTACGTGGAATGCGAACTCTCCGGCCCGGCCTGGCCCGACAAGCGCCGCGTCATCTTCTCCGGCGACCTCGGTGCACCGCATGCGCCACTGCTGCCGGCGCCGCGTTCGCCGTGGCAGGCCGACGTGCTGGTGCTCGAGACCACCTACGGCGATCGCAATCACGAAGATCGCCGCAACCGGCGCAAGCGCCTGCAGGCGGTGGTCGAACATGCGCTGGAGGACGGCGGCACGGTGATCATTCCAGCCTTCAGCATCGGTCGCACCCAGGAGCTGCTGTACGAGTTCGAGGACATCCTCCACACCCAGCGCCAGCGCCCGGGCAAGCACGCCGACAAGTGGGCAGGGCTGAGGATCTTCCTCGACTCGCCGCTCGCCCTGCGCTTCACCGAGCTCTATCGCGAGCTCCAGCCCTTCTGGGACGACGAGGCCCGCGCCCGCGTGCGTGCGGGTCGCCAGCCGCTGAGCTACGAGCAACTGGTCGCCATCGACACCCATGACCGCCACCTCGCCAACGTGCAGCGCCTGGCGCGCAGTCGCGAGCCGGCCATC
>JAGOEI010000106.1:0-3837 GCA_017997795.1 Thauera sp.
CGCGCACCGTGATCACCCACGGCAGCACGCAGGTGATGGTGCTGTCGATGCTGATCTTCGGCGGCGAGACGCTGTACTACTTCGCGCTGGCGCTGACGATCGGCATCTGCTTCGGCATCTATTCGTCCGTGCTGGTGGCGAGCCCGCTGGTGATGTGGCTGGGGGTGTCGCGCGAGCAGTTCATCAAGCCGAAGAAGGAAAAGGAAGAAGCGGTGGTTTGAGGCCGCGGTCTTCCGGATACGACAAAGGCGCCTGCGGGCGCCTTTTCTTTTCAACGCACGGGCGCGCCCGGAGGCTGCAAACCTGTCGAGAGAAGTCCAGAGCGCGCGTTCTTGAGGCTGTCCGGAAGCTCGCGCGCGGCTACGATCCGGCCGCGGGGCCGGGACGGCCGTCGCCGCCTACATTCGCGGCCTTCGGCTTCCCTCGGAGGACAACCGCTCGGGGGCGGCGACGCAAACTCGGCGCTGCGCGCCTCAAACATGCGTCGCCTTGTTTCCCCCGAGCGGCTGCCCTCCGCGGCGCTCTTGAAGTTGGCGACGGCCGTCCCGGCCCCACGGCCTCGCTCTGCGGAGGGTCAGACCGCAAAAACCTGCTTCACCCGCAGCGTCTCGCCGCGCTCGATCAGGCCGATCAGGCGGTCGATGTTGGGGTGCTTGCCCGGGTTCGTGCGGGCGTCCTCGGTATGCTCGGCGTAGAGTTCGAGGCCCTTCTTCGCCGCCTCGGGGCTGATCGCGCCGTAGAGCTGGGCGAGGTGGTTGTAGACAGAGAGCGAGCCGGCCTGGCCGGGCTTGTTCTCGATGGTGGCGACGATCGCGTCGGCGGGGTCGATCAGGTTGAGCGCGGCGAGGTGGGACACACCGGGCAGGGTCTTGAGGTTGTCGGCAAAGGCCACGATCGATGCTCCTTGGAATCAGCGGGGAAACAGCGCCTGTGGGAGCGGACTCGCCCGCGAACGGGCCCAGCCACGGGCTCGCATTCGCGGGCAAGCCTGCTCCCACAGGCGGAAAGGACTGGCGCGGGATGCGCTGGCGCACCCCGCGCCGACGCTCAGATGCGGCGCGCCAGCTCCGCGGCCTTGCCGACGTAGCTCGCCGGCGTCATCGCCAGCAGGTGGTCGCGCGCCTCGGCGGGGATCGCCAGCGTGCGCACGAAGTCCTGCAGCGCCTCGCGGGTGATGCCCTTGCCGCGGGTCATCGCCTTCAACTGCTCGTAGGGGTTGGCGATGCCGTAGCGGCGCATCACGGTCTGCACCGGCTCGGCGAGCACTTCCCAGCACTCGTCGAGGTCGGCGGCCAGGCGGGCGGGCTCGGCCTCGAGCTTGCCCAGGCCGCGCAGGCAGCTGTCGAGCGCGAGCACGGTGTGGCCGAAGCCCACGCCCATGTTGCGCAGCACGGTGGAGTCGGTGAGGTCGCGCTGCATGCGCGAGATCGGCAGCTTCTCGGAGAAGTGCTTGAGCACCGCGTTGGCGAGGCCGAAGTTGCCCTCGGCGTTCTCGAAGTCGATCGGGTTGACCTTGTGCGGCATGGTCGAGGAACCGACCTCGCCTTCCTTCAACTTCTGCTTGAAGTAGCCGAGCGAGATGTACATCCAGATGTCGCGGCAGGCGTCGATCAGCATGGTGTTGGCGCGCGCGACCGCATCGAAGAGCTCGGCCATGGCGTCGTGCGGCTCGATCTGGATGGTGTATTCGTTGAAGGTCAGGCCGAGCGATTCGATGAAGCGGCGGTTGAAGCCCTCCCAGTCGAAGGCCGGCCAGGCGGACAGGTGGGCGTTGTAGTTGCCCACCGCGCCGTTGAACTTGGCGCACATGGCGACGCCGGCGATGGCGGCGCGGGCGCGCATCAGGCGTGCGGCGATGTTGGCCATCTCCTTGCCGAGCGTGGTCGGGCTGGCGGGCTGGCCGTGGGTGCGCGACAGCATCGGCAGGTCGGCGAGCGCGTGCGCCAGCTCGCGGAAACGCGCGATGACGGCGTCGAGCGCCGGCAGCAGCACGCGGTCGCGGCCTTCGGCCAGCATCAGCGCGTGCGAGGTGTTGTTGATGTCCTCCGAGGTGCAGGCGAAGTGGATGAACTCGGACACCTTCATCACCTCGGCGTTGTGGCCGAGGCGCTTCTTGAGCCAGTACTCCATGGCCTTGACGTCGTGGTTGGTGGTGGCCTCGATCGCCTTCACCGCCTCGCCGTCGTCGGTCGAGAAGTTCGCCACCACAGCGTCGAGCTCGGCCACGGTCGCCGCCGAGAAGGGCGCGATCTCCGCGAGCGCAGGCTCGGCAGCGAGCGCCTTCAGCCATTCGACCTCGACCTTGACGCGGTTGCGGATCAGGCCATGCTCCGAGAAGTGTTCGCGCAGGCCGGCGACCTTGCCGTGATAGCGACCATCGAGCGGAGACAGGGCGGTGAGCGGGGACGGTGCGGCGTTCGACATGGCGTGAGCTTCCGGAAAAAGCTGGTATTTTAACGCCTCCCCCCTTCGCTGACCGAGAACAAAAGACCGTGAGCCCGTCCGAGCGTTATCAGATCGAAGTCACGGCGAGCGCGGAGTTCGTCGCCGGGCAGTCCCGACCGGAAGACGATCACTACGTGTTCGCGTATCACATCACCGTCCGCAACACCGGCACGGTCGCCGCGCAATTGATCGCGCGCCACTGGGTGATCACCGACGGCAACAACAAGGTGCAGGAAGTGCACGGCCAGGGCGTGATCGGTGAGCAGCCTTCGCTCGCACCCGGCGAGCACTTCCGCTACACCAGCGGCTGCGTACTGGCGACGCCGGTCGGCACCATGCATGGCACTTACCAGATGATCGCGGCCGACGAGCATCGCTTCGAGGCCGTCATTCCGCCATTCATGCTCGCCATGCCGCGGGTGCTACACTGAATCGAACCCGCGGCACGCATTCCCCGGGCATGCCCCCGGCCTCCGGCGTGGTAACGAAAACCTGATCTGGAACGCAGATCCCTGTTTTTTCGGGCTGATTCCCATGGACATCGTTCATTGCTCGTTCTGCAAGCACGGCAATCCGGCCGACGCGAAGTTCTGCAACGCCTGCGGTTCCTCGCTCGCGCTGCAGCTCTGCGAGGCCTGCGGCGCGATCGACAATGTCTCGGCAACCGCCTGCCACAAGTGCGGCCACCCATTTGCGCCCCGTTCCGGGGTAGCCGCTGCGGACACGGACGCGGCGCAGAGCCTGACGCCCGCAGCGCAGGCGGAAGAATCCGCTGCCGCCAGGCGCAGCCCATGGAAGCTTTTCGCGCTGCTCGCCGTGATCGTCGCGGGCGCGCTGGTGATCTACCCCCGCATCGCCGGGGACGAGGCGCGGTTGCCGGCAATCGACGCGCCCGCGGAAGTCGATCCAGAGGCAGGCGCAAAGACGGAGGCTGATTTACCGCGGCCCCATTCGTCGCCGGTGGACGCGACGCAAGCGCCGCCGTCCGAAGCCGCCGCCGAAACCGCCGACGCAGCCCTGCCACCGACCGACGCCGCGCCTTCGCCGGCCACCGTGGAGCGGGCTACCGCGGAGCCGACCGACGCCTTGCCCACCGCCGCCGTGCCGGCCGAGGACACACCGGCGGCCCCGACCGAGGTAACGGACGAAGCGCAGGTGGCGCCGCCCTCACCCACTGAAGCGACGACAGAATCCGCGCAGGAAACCACATCGACACAGACAGTCGCCGCTTCGCCGCCGCAGGCACCCGTAGCAGACACCACACCGACCAGCGCCGCCAACCCGCAGACCACACCCGCCGGTTGCAGTCCGGCGATCGACGCCCTCGGGCTCTGCAACCGAGGCTTCAGATAACCACGGAGGGGGAACACCATGATCAGATCTGCCCTGGGC
>JAGOEI010000106.1:3937-7616 GCA_017997795.1 Thauera sp.
GACCAGCGCCGCCAACCCGCAGACCACACCCGCCGGTTGCAGTCCGGCGATCGACGCCCTCGGGCTCTGCAACCGAGGCTTCAGATAACCACGGAGGGGGAACACCATGATCAGATCTGCCCTGGGCGTACTCGCTTGCGCGAGTGCGCTGCTGCAGGCTTCGCCCGCGCTCGCCGCCGCCGAGTACAAGATCGTGACCGCGTCCGAGCGCGGCACCTACATCCAGATCGGCCGCGACCTCGCCAACTTCGTCGCCCCCGCCGCCGACATCACGCTCGAGACCCTGCCCTCGGCGGGCTCCGCCGAGAACGTGCGCCGCCTGCGGTTCGAGCCCGGGGTGAAGTTCGCGCTGGTGCAGTCGGACGTCTACCAGGCCTTCATCGACCAAGCCCGGGAAGGCAACACCGAGGCGGCGCGGATGGTGAATCCCTTGCGCGTGATCATGCCGCTCTACAACGAGGAGATCTATTTCATCGTCCGCGCCGATGCGCCGCTCGAGCACATCCACGAAATCCGGGACAAGAAGCTCAACGTCGGCCCGCTCGGCAGCGGCACCGCACTGTCGTCCACGACGCTGTACCGGCTGATGTTCGGCGCCCCGATCGCGGATGACAACGCAAGCTACCTGAGCAACGAGGACGCGCTGGTCAAGCTCATCACCGACAAGACGCTCGACGTGGTCGTCGTGGTCGCCGGCCAGCCCGCCAAGCTGCTGACCGAGATGAAGCCCGAGGTACGCCAGTACATCAAGCTGCTCAAGCTCGATCCGGCCCACGAAACCACTCGGGCCGCGCTCGCCACCTACTTCCCGGCAACGATCAGCACCGCGAACTATCCCAACCTGCTGAGCGCGGACACCGCGGGCATCGCGGTGAAGGCCTTCCTGGTGACCTACAACTACACCGGCCCGGAGACCGTCCAGTATCTGCGCCAGTTCGCGCAGTCGCTGTGCCGCAACTTCCCCCGCCTGCAGTCCGAGGGCCATCCCAAGTGGAAGGAGGTCACCCTCGCGCTGCCCGCGCTGGGCAAGGGCTGGAGCTATTCGGCCGCCACCGAGCGCCATCTGCGCGCCTGCATCGAGCAGGGGCCATCGGCATTCACCGCGCCGAAGCGGGCGAACTGCAGCCAGCAGGAGCGCGTGCTCGGGCTGTGCAACTGAACTCGCGCCCTTGGGGGCTTGGGCCGTCTTGGCGCCACATCGCGGATAAAGCCGCCGACGAGCGCACCTAAGAAAACAGCCCCGCGGTCATCGTGACCCGCGGGGCTGCATTGCGGACGGCGGGCTGAATCAGCTCCGGTAGTCGGCGTTGATCTTCACGTAGTCGTACGAGAAATCGCAGGTCCACACGGTAGCGGCCGCGTCACCGCGGGCGAGATCGATGCGCACCGTCAACTCGGCGTGCTTCATGATTCGCGAACCGGCCTCCTCCACATAGCTCGCGGCACGCCCACCCAGCTCGGCGACCAGCACCGACTCGTCGGGATTGCCCAGCCACACGCGCAGCTTCGACACGTCGAGATCGTCGATGCCGGCGTAGCCGATCGCCGCCAGGATGCGGCCGAGGTTGGGGTCGGAGGCGAAGAAGGCGGTCTTGACCAGCGGCGAATGCGCAACCGCGTAGCCCACCTTGCGGCACTCGTCGCGATCCTTGCCACCTTCGACCGCGATGGTCATGAACTTGGTCGCGCCCTCGCCGTCGCGCACGATGGCCTGCGCGAGCGCAACCGAAACCTCGACCACCGCATCGCGCAGCGTCTTGTAGTCGGCGCTGGCCGCGTCGGTGATCTCGGCATTGCCCGCGGCGCCGGTGGCGATGACGATGAAGGAGTCGTTGGTCGAGGTGTCGCCATCGACCGTGATGCTGTTGAAGGACAGGTCGGCCGCTTCCCTGGCCAGACCGTCGAGCAGCGCCTGCGAGACCGCAGCGTCGCAGGCGAGAAAGCCGAGCATGGTCGCCATGTTGGGCTTGATCATGCCGGCGCCCTTGCTGATGCCGGTGAGCGTCACCGTCCTGCCGCCGATCTGCACCTGCTTCGACACCGCCTTGGCCAGCGTATCGGTGGTCATGATCGCGTGCGCGGCGTCGAACCAGCCGTCGGCACGCAGGTCGGCGATCGCCTTCGGCAGGCCGGCGACCAGGCGGTCCACCGGCAGCGGTTCGAGGATCACGCCGGTCGAGAACGGCAGCACCTGCTCCGTCCGCAGCCCCATCTGCTGCGCGAGCGCAGCGCAGGTGGCCTGCGCGTTGGCCAGGCCCGGCTCGCCGGTGCCGGCGTTGGCGACGCCGGTGTTGATCACCAGCGCGCGGATCGCGCCGCCGGGGATATGGGCCTTGCACAGTTGCACCGGCGCCGCGCAGAAGCGGTTCCTGGTGAACACGCCGGCGACGCGGCTGCCCGCGGCGAGCTCGAGCACGGTGAGGTCGCGGCGGTTGGCCTTGCGGATGCCGGCCTCGGCAACGCCCAGGCGGACACCCTGCACGGGCTTCAGGTCGGCGGGGTTGGGGGTGACGAGATTGACGGCCATGCGGATCTCCGGGGCAGAAGGTTCAGTTCAGTTCAGCTTGCCGTGGCAGTGCTTGTACTTCTTGCCCGAACCGCAGGGGCAAGGGTCGTTGCGACCGACCTTGGGGCCGGCACTCGCCGGTGCCTGCGTGCCGCCTTCGGCGCCCTCCGCGGTGCCGAGCGCCTCGTCGTAGTCGGCGTGCTGATACTTGACGTTCTCGACCTGCTGCGGCGCCTCGGCCTGCTCGAGCTGAGACTCGGTGCGGATCTGCACGGTCATCAGCACCTTGGTGACATCGGCGCGCACGGTGTCGAGCAGGGTCTCGAACAGCTCGAAGGCCTCGCGCTTGTATTCCTGCTTCGGGTTCTTCTGCGCATAGCCGCGCAGGTGGATGCCCTGGCGCAGGTGGTCGAGCGCGGCGAGGTGCTCGCGCCAGTGGGTGTCGAGGCTCTGCAGCATCACGTTGCGCTCGAACTGGTGCCAGGCGGCCGGATCGACGATGGCGGTCTTCGCGGCGTAGGTCTCCTCGCCGGCCTGCACGATGCGCTCCAGGAGCGCGTCGTCGTCCAGGCTCGGCTCGGCCTTGAGCCACTCGCCCACCGGCGCCTTGAGCTGGCATTCGGCCAGCAGTGCCTGCTCGAGCGCGGGAATCTCCCACTGCTCCTCGACGCTCTCGGCCGGCACGTAGCGGCGGAAGATGTCGTGCAGCACGCCCTGGCGCATGGCGCGGATGGTGTCGGTGATGTCGTCGGTCTCGAGCAGCTCGTTGCGCTGCTGGTAGATGACCTTGCGCTGGTCGTTGGCGACGTCGTCGTACTCGAGCAACTGCTTGCGGATGTCGAAGTTGCGCTGCTCGACCTTGCGCTGCGCCGACTCCAGCGAGCGAGTGACCATGGCGTGCTCGATCGCTTCGCCCTCGGGCATCTTCAGCCGCACCATGATCGCGTTCAAACGCTCGCCGGCGAAGATCTTCATCAGCGGATCTTCCAGCGACAGGTAGAAGCGGCTCGAACCCGGGTCGCCCTGTCGACCGGAGCGGCCGCGCAGCTGGTTGTCGATACGGCGCGATTCGTGACGTTCGGTACCGATGATGTGCAGGCCGCCGTTGGCGATGACCTGATCGTGCACCTTCTGCCATTCGGCGCGCAGCGTGGTGATCTTCGCCTCCTTGTC
>JAGOEI010000107.1 GCA_017997795.1 Thauera sp.
TTGGAGCGGGAAACGAGTCTCGAACTCGCGACCTCAACCTTGGCAAGGTTGCGCTCTACCAACTGAGCTATTCCCGCTCGGGAAAGAACGCCATTATAGGCAAGGATTTTTCGATGTCAACTTCTTTGCGCTGCATTTGATGATCGGCCGCGTCCGGCCCCGGCTACTGACCAGCCTCGTCCTGCAGCAGAGGGATCGCCCGATGCAGGTAATAACCCATCGACCACAGCGTGAGCGCAGCGGCAACGTAGATCAGGATGTTGCCCGCGATGCGCATGTCGATCCCATACAGTGGCGCGTTGAACAGCAACAGCGGAATCGCCACCATCTGCGCCGTGGTCTTGAGCTTGCCGACGTAGGCCACCGCCACGCTGGCCGACTTGCCGACGCGCGCCATCCATTCGCGTAGCGCCGAGATGGTGATCTCGCGGCCGATGATGACCACCGCGATCAGCGCATCGACGCGGGCAAGCTGAACGAGCAGGATCAGCGCGGCAGCCACCATGAGCTTGTCGGCGACCGGATCGAGGAAGGCGCCGAAGGCCGACGTCTGCCCCAGTGCGCGCGCGAGATAGCCATCGAACCAGTCGGTGACCGCAGCGGCGACGAAGATCACCGTGGCGACCAGGTTCTTGGTGGCGATCGGCATGAGGGCATCGGGCAGGTAGAAGATCCCGACGAAGATCGGGATCATGACGATGCGCGCCCAGGTCAGCGCGTTCGGGATGTTGAGCGGCATGCCTTGGCGCATCTCGCATGAATTCGTAAAGCGCGAGTATATAACAGTGCCTGTTGATCCCGGCCGGCACAGACGGTGCACACAGTCCCGGGGGCTGTCTGTAACATCGTGGCTGAACTTCGACCCACACTGCATTTTCCGTTCGACACCTTTCTGCTCTCGCAATGCACGACCTCCTGCAATCGGGCGCCTGGCGCGCCCTCTCCGCCCGGCGCGACGTCCTTCTGACGACGACCCTGCGCGATCTCTTCCGCACCGATCCGCAGCGCGCGCAGCGCATGCAGGCGAGCGCCTGCGGGCTGACGCTGGACTACGCCAAGAACCTGTTGTGCGCAGAGAGCCTTGCGCTGCTGCTGCAAGTGGCCGAGCAGGCCGGGCTGCGCGCGGCAGTCGGCGCGATGTTCGCCGGCGAGCACATCAATACCACCGAAGGCCGCGCGGTCCTGCACGTGGCGCTGCGCTGCCCGCCGGGCACGGCATGGCGCGTGGATGGCGCGGACATCGGCGCCCAAGTGCACGCGGTGCGCACACGCATGGCTGCGTTCGCCAACCAGGTGCGCGACGGCGCGTGGCGCGGCTGGCGGGGCGATGCGATCACCGACGTCGTGAACATCGGCATCGGCGGCTCGGACCTCGGCCCCGCCATGGTGTGCGAAGCCCTCCGCGATCAGGCGCATCCGGGCCTGCGGATGCACTTCGTGTCGAACGTGGATGGCGTGCAGATCGGCGACGTGCTGCGCCACTGCCGGCCCGAGACCACACTCTTCATCGTCGCCTCGAAAACCTTCACCACCCAGGAGACCCTGGCGAATGCCCGCGCCGCGCGCGCCTGGCTGCTTGCGCATGCCGGCGACGACAGCGCGATCGCGCGCCATTTCGTCGCGGTGTCGACCAGCACCGCCGCCGTGCAGGCCTTCGGCATCGACCCGGCCAACATGTTCGGCTTCTGGGACTGGGTGGGCGGGCGCTTCTCGCTGTGGAGCGCGATCGGCCTGCCGATCATGATCGCCCTCGGCCCGCAGCGCTTCGACGAACTGCTCGCCGGCGCACACGCGATGGACGAGCACTTCCGCACCACCCCCTTCGCCACCAACCTGCCGGTGCTGATGGCGCTGGTCGGGATCTGGAACGTCAACTTCCTCGACGCCGCCAGTCAGTTGATCGCACCCTACCACCAGCGCCTGCATCGCCTGCCTGCCTATCTGCAGCAGCTCGACATGGAATCGAACGGCAAGTCGGTCCGCCACGACGGCAGCCCGGTGCCCTGCCGCACCAGCCCGATCCTGTGGGGCGAGCAAGGCATCAACGGCCAGCACGCCTACTTCCAGCTCGTGCACCAGGGTACGCAGCCGGTGCCGGTGGATTTCATCGGCGTACTCGACGCCGGCCACGAGGATGAGCACCTGCACCGCATCGCCTTCGCCAACCTCGTCGCCCAGGCCGAGGCGCTGATGCGCGGCCGCACGGCCGACGAGGCCGAAGCCGAGATGCGCGCTGCCGGCCTGCCCGAAGCCCGCATCCGCGCCCTGCTTCCCCACCGCGTGTTCCCCGGCAGCCGGCCGAGCAACACGGTCCTGCTCGAACGCCTGGACCCGTTCACGCTCGGGGCCCTGCTGGCAGCCTACGAGCACCGCACCTACGTCCAGGGCGTGATCTGGGGTGTCAACAGCTTCGACCAGTGGGGCGTCGAGCTGGGCAAGCAGCTTGCCGCGCGCGTGCTCGACGAGCTCGACCCGCAGGCGCCCACAGCAGGCGAGGACGCCCACGATGCCAGCACGCAGGGGCTGATCGAGCGCTACCGTGCGCATGTGCGGACTCGCTCCGAAGGTGGCACATCAATGGCGTGATTTGCATGCTCGCTGTCCGGTGGCGCAATAGGCGGTGATCGGTGACTGGCCTAAGATGTCTTTCACCATTCACTGATATAGAGAAGCGAACATGCGAGCCTTCCAGGACACCTACCCCGAGAATGTCGCGCATTGCTACGGCTGCGGTCGTCTCAATGAACACGGGCACCAGATCAAGACCTACTGGGATGGCGACGAGACCGTGACGCGTTTTCAGCCGCACCCGGAGCACACGGCGATCCCAGGATTCGTCTACGGCGGGCTGATCGCCTCGCTGATCGATTGCCACAGCACCGGCACTGCCGCCGCCGCGGCCTATCGCGCCGAGCAGCGCGAGATGGACAGCGAACCCCCGCTGCGCTTCGTGACCGGCTCGCTCCACGTGGATTTCCTCAAGCCGACCCCGCTCGGCCCCATCCTGGAACTGCGCGGTCGCGTCAAGGAACTCAAGGGCCGCAAGGTCGTGGTCGAATCCGAAGTCTGGGTCGACGGCGTGATGACCGCACGCGGCGAAGTGGTCGCGGTACAGATGCCGGACACCTTCAAGGCGTGATCGCCGTGCCACGCGCATGACGCAGGGCCCCGGTCACGATCGGCGCTGATCGGGACCCTGCGAGCGGGTGAGCCAGGGGAGTCAGATGAGCCAGCGATATGCTGCCAGCGCGGCCGATAAAACTGCCAGCATGCTGCCAACGACAGCCCTTGGCAGCGTCGCGCCACCGTGAAACCCGGCTCGGCAGGCGGATCCTCCGTTCGCGGTGTGCTGGCACGATTCCTGTATGCACCCAGCCTGCCAGGGGTGTCCGTTACGCCCACCCCACCCTCATTCCGTAACGCGGAGCACCTCATGCAGAACAAACTGCTTGCCGAAAAATATCCGATCCATGTTCTCGAGCTCGGCAAGAACGAGACCGAGCACGCGCACCTGGACGAACTGCTGAAGGCGGTCGAGGCCAAGGCCGAAGCCGATCCGACCGTGCGCCTGATCGCCGTCTTCGACCACCTGAGCCACACTCAGCTTATCGGCGGCGAAGTGCGCCCGGACATCCTGGCGGCCAAGAACCTGATCTTCTGTTTCGGCGTCAAGCTGCTCGACCCGACCATGATGGCGGTGCGTCCGCGCTCGATCGGCTTTGCCGAACTGCCCGACCGCTACGTGGTGAGTTTCCTGGAGGCGCCGATGCCCGAGGCCAACCGCAAGATGATCGAGTGGGTCACGAGCCTGCGCAAGTCCGCCTGACCCCCGCCGGCAACCGCTGCCGAGGCCTGCCATGTATTTCCACCCGCTGCACAACCCGGACTCGAGCCAGATCGGCTACCTGCTCGCCGATCTGGACGAACAGGAGGCGGTCGTCATCGACCCGCCGCCGCGACAGACCGAACTCATCCTCGCCCTGCTCACCGAGCGCAGCCTGCGCCTGTGCCACGTGTTGCGCACGCACGTGCACCAGGTGGATGCGGCCGACTGCAGCCCGCTTTGCGATCGCACCAGCGCGCAGCTCGTGGTCGGCGAATCTGCCGTGATGCCACCGCATTGTCATGTCGACACCCTGCGCGCGACGCACGGCACGCGTCTGGTATTCGGCAACGAAGTGGTGAGGGTGCTGAGCACGCCGGGCCACACGCCGGGCTGCCTGAGCTACCTGTGGCGCGATCGGCTGTTCTGCGGCGATGCCTTCGACGTCGGCAGTTGCGGCGCGGGCGACAGCGAGGCCGATCCGGGCCTGCTCTTCGACAGCCTGACCCGGCGGCTGTTCACGCTGCCCGAGCAGACCCTCGTGTTTCCGGCGCATCCGATCAAGGGGCGCCACGTCGCCACGCTCGGCGAGCTGCGCGCACGCTACGCGCCCCGCCTGCAGCAGAGCCGCGACGGATTCATCACCGACATGATCCAGCGCCGCGACCGCGCGCCGGCCGGCCGCAACGCGGCGCCGGCGCTGCCGCGCTGAACCAGCCTCGTCCGAAGCGGCGCCGGCCGCCACGCGCGCGCGGCAGTGCGACCGCACCGGGCGTGCTCACATGCTTCAGGGCTTGAGCGCAGCCCAGCCGGGATGATCGTATTCGCGTCCGTAGAAGTTGAGCGTCTCGACCACGCGCAGCAAGCCCATGCGCTTGCCCGGAACCCGCGGCGCGGTGCGCATCAGGCCCGCACCGTCGGCGATGTCACCCAGCAACCACTGCAGATGACGCCCGGCTCGGCTGTGAAAATCGCGTCCGGCGACGATGCCGGCGAGCTGACGCTCGACCTCCGCAGCCAGCGCGACGTAATCGGCCTCTGCCATGGGCTGCGCAGGATCGCCCTGCAGGCGGGCGCCGACCGTGTCGCGCAGCGTGGTCATCGCGCTACGCAGCGCCTCGTCGGTCGGGCGCGGCACTGCGTCGGCAGGCGACTGCAACTTGAGCGCCGGGCGTGCGTCATCGGCAGCGAGGACGGGTGCGGGGAAGCTGACGAGGGCGGCAAAGGCGATCGTGGCGGCGGCAAGGGGGGAACGCATGCAAGGGTCTCCGGACAGAAAGTCGCACTGACCGAATGCTAGCGCGCGACGCCACGCCCGGCATTGAAGTGGATCAAGCGCCGCCCTGCCCCGGCACGCGATCGCCATCGGCCGCCACCGTCACCGTCAGGCGCTGTCCGGTCGCGTCGGCATAGAGCGTCAGCACATCGGGCGCCAGATCGGCCACATGGACGACCCCGGCCCACTCGCCATCCGCGGGCAGTAGCTCGACGAGCCGGTTGGGCCAGCGCAGGATGGCCGCCTCGTCCACTTCATTGCCGGCGAGCTTCGGAAACAGCGCGAAATACAGCAGATCGGCCTCGATCAGCTCGTTGAGAAAATGCGTGCCGAGCGACACGTCGGGCACCAGGTTGTCGTGCATGGCGACGATCTCGCACAGCGCGGCGACGTGGTTGATCTCGGAAAACAGCACCGGAATGCCGAGGAAGGGATCGCGCGAGCCCCAGCGCCCGGGGCCGAGCATCAGCACGCAGTGCGCACCCGACTGCGCATTGAGCCGCCCGATCACCCGCGTCACCGCCAGCCGTTGCGCCTGGTTGAGCGCACCGAAGGCAGACGGACGCACGTAGATCACGCGGTCGGGGCGGATCACCCGCCCCGGGCCGATGACCGCACCGCGCGCCGTGAGCAGCCGCTGCGCGTCGGCCGGCGGCTCGATCCCGGTCACGCCTTCCACGCTGCGCACCTGCATCGGCCGGCACTGCAGCAGGTTGATGCGGTAGCTGCCATCGGGCACGAAGTTGAGCGCGAACTCGATCTCCACCGGGTGTGCGTAGGCCGCATGCAGCGTGGCGAGCACCGTACGCAGGTCGCCGACGAAGTCGGTGTCCGCGATCAGGCCATCGAAGGTCAGGAACGGGGGCCGGTCGTGCGCCTCGCGGGTGGTGAACAGCGCGAACGGGAAGTCCGCCTGGCCCTTGACCAGCTCGGTGAAGGGCCCGGTCACCACCTCGTTGCGTTGCAGGTCGAGCGTGTCCATGCGGCGCTGGGCGTGGCGGGCGATCGCGCCGAAGTTGGTCTCGGGGCGCAGCTCGGGCGCGTTGAGCGCCACCAGGCGGGTGTAGTCGTCATCGGCGCGGTCCACCGCGCGCGTGCCCAGACCGGCCACCAGCCGCACCACGCCCGCCTTCATGTCGATGCGCGGATTCCACGGGTAGGGATTGACCGACAGGCCGACGCCGGCCGCGTGCGGGTGGAAATAGCGCCCGCCCGCCGTGCCCGACACGCGCATGATCAGCAGCGCCATCTGCTCGTGCTCGTCGAGCAGGCCGCGGCGCTGGCGGTAGCGCAGCGCCTGCTCGGACAGGGTGCTGGCATAGACCTGGCGCACGGCATCGAGCAGGTCGACGAGGCGTTGCTCGCGCGTCCCCTGATTGACGCAGAACACGCTGTCGTACTGCCCGGCGAAGGCGTTGCCATAGCGGTCTTCCAGCCGCGAGCTGGAACGCACGATGAAGGGCCACTCGCCGAAGTAATCGAGCATGGCCTCGAACTGGCGCAGCGTCGCCGCGGGGAAGCGCCCCGCGAGGATGCGGGCGCGCGCGCCCTCCTCGCCGTCCAGCCCCTGCAGGAAACCGTCGGCGTCGCGCTGGCGCCGGCGCACCCACCACAAGCCGTTGTGCACGAAGAACGTGTCGAACACCTCGGTGCCGACATAGAAGGAATCGTGCGCCTCCAGGCGTGCGGACAGCGCGGGCGCGTCGCGCCGCACCACCGCGCGCGCGAGCAGCATGCCCGCCGCCTTGCCGCCGATGGTGCCGATGCCGATCATGCGCGCGCGCACGGCGAGCAGGTCGTCGAGGGTCAGGTAGCGCGCGATCAGGCGCTGCAGGCCGGCCTCCTCGGGGAACAGCAGGCGGGCGAAGCGGGCGAACCATTGCGCCTCGGCCGCCGTGTCGGGCGCGCCGGCGTTGCGCAGGGCCGAGACCGTACGCGCCGCATCGAAGAGCTGGTGCCAGTGGCTGCGGATGTGCTCGTCCTCCAGCCCCGGCCATCCCGACCCGGCGAGAATCTCCGCCACCGTGCCGCTGTCGGCCACCGCGCGGAAGCGGTCGCCCGCCTCCCAGGCATGGATCAGGTTCATGACCGCCGCCGAGCGGTGCTGCACCTTGATCGGCCGGATGTACAGACGCTCGCGGCAGCGGAAGACGTCGAGCAGGTACTGCGTGGTGTCGGTGATCACGTCCATCCCGGCACGCGCATGGCGATTCCGCAGCACGCCGAAGTAGGTCACCGTGTCGAGGTCGAAGAGCCGCGGGCAGGTCAGGCGGAAGAAGTTGCCGAGCATGCGGTCGGACTGCCACGCGTCTGCCAGGTCCGACAGGCAGTCGAAGATGTAGGGGTCGCCTCAGAAAACGGAAAAAATCGTACGTTAAGCCGGTTGCAGCGGCCGTAGCGGCCTGAACTTGCCCGCGCCGATCTTGGCGCTGCTGCGCCAGAGGTAATCGCCGGTCAGGTTGATGTGC
>JAGOEI010000013.1 GCA_017997795.1 Thauera sp.
CCCGCGCGCCTCCTCACTTTGAGGATCTGGCGCGAGATGACGAACATCGGCAACAGCCCCACCGCGACGATGATCAGCGCGGCGGTCGACGCTTCGGCCAGGCGCTCGTCGGCGGCGAGCGTGTGCGCCTGGGTGGCGAGCGTGTCGAAGTTGAACGGACGGATGACCAGCGTCGCCGGCAGTTCCTTCATCACGTCGACGAACACGAGCAGCCCGGCCGTCAACAGGCTGCCGCGCAGCATCGGAATATGCACGCGGCGCAGCGTCGCCCATTTGCCGAAACCGAGGCTGCGCGAGGCATCGTCCATGCTCGGCGTGATCTTGCCGAGGCTGGACTCGACCGTCTGCAGGGCGACGGCGAGGAAGCGCGCCAGGTAGGCATACACCAGCGCCGCGATGCCGCCGGTGAGCAGCAGGCCCGGATTGGTGCCGAAGAGCGACTCCCACGACGCCGCGAGCCAGTTGTCCAGCCGCGTCAGCGGAATGAGCACGCCCACCGCGATCACCGACCCCGGCACCGCATAGCCGAGCCCGACCACACGGTTGAGCACCTGCGGCAGCCGCGTGCGCGCCAGCCGCGCGGCGTAGCCGAGCACGACCGCGAGCACGACGGCGATGACCGCCGTCACCGCGGCGAGCACGAAGCTGTTGCGCGCGAGGTGGACGAAGCGCGGACCGAACTGCGCATCGCCCTCGGCAAACGCCATCTGCAGCAGCAACACCGCCGGCAGCAAAAAGCCCAGCAGCAGCGGCATGAAGCAGGCGAACGCCGCAAGCAGGCCGAGCGGCAACGGCAGGCGCAGGCGCACCGGCATGCTGGCCTGGCGCGAGGTGTTGTTGAAGCGCGCCCGCCCCCGCGATATGCGCTCGAAGGTGAGCACCAGCACCACGAAGGCGAGCAGAGCTGCCGAAAGCTGGGCCGCCGCGATGCGGTCACCGAGCGAGAACCACGCGCGATAGATCCCGGTGGTGAAGGTCTGCACGCCGAAGTACGACACCGTACCGAAGTCTGCCAGCGTCTCCATCAGCGCCAGCGCCGTCCCCGCCACCACCGCCGGACGCGCCAGCGGCAGCGACACGCGGAAGAAACTTCCCCACGGCCCGAGCCCGAGCGAGCGCCCGGCCTCGAGCATGCCGCCCGCGCGCTCGAGAAAGGCCGTGCGCGCAATCATGTACACATACGGATAGAGCACGAACATGAACATCGCGACCGCGCCGCCCACCGTGCGCACATCCGGAAACCAGTAATCGCCCCGCCGCCACTCGAAGACCTCGCGCAGCCAGCTCTGCAAGGGGCCGACGAACTGCAGGAAGTCGGTGTACACGTAGGCCATCACATAGGCCGGCATCGCCAGCGGCAACACCAGCGCCCACTCGAAGAAGCGCCGACCCGGAAAATCGAGCATCGTCGTCAGCCACGCCGAGGTCACGCCGATCGACGACACGCCCAGCCCGACACCAACGCACAGGATGACCGTGTTCCACATGAACTCGCCCAGCACCGTGTCGGCCAGGTGCGCCCACGTCCCGCCCGTCTCGCCGATGAAGACGTTCGAGAACACGGACAACACGGGCGCGGCGATCAGCACCGCGACCACCACGGCCGCGACCGTCAGGGTCGACCACTGCAGGCGCGCGGCGCCCTGTCCAGCCAAAGCGTTCATTCTGTTTCCACAATGCCGGGGCGCACCGGAACTCGGCCGCCCGCCTCGAGCAGCAAATTATAATTGATCGCATTTGGAACACCGCGATGCAATAATCGGCAAAGACGTTTTTCGCCCTCAACCGGCTTCCCTTTCCAAGATGGCACACCTCAATCTGAACCGGATCGACCTCGCCTTCGGCGACCATCTCGTCGTGCGCCAGTTGTCACTGAGCCTCGAAACCGGGCGGATCGGCTGCCTGCTCGGCCCCTCCGGCTGCGGCAAGACCACCGTGCTGCGCTGCATTGCGGGCTTCGAGCGCCTCGCCGCCGGCGAGATCCGGCTCGATGGCGCGCTGGTCAGCACGCCCGCGCAGACCCTGCCCCCCGAGCGCCGGCGCATCGGCATGGTGTTCCAGGACTATGCGCTGTTTCCCCACCTTTCCGTTGCCGACAACATCGCGTTCGGCCTGCGCGGAATCGACGCGGCTGCGCGCCAGGCGCGGGTCGAGGAACTCCTCGCCCTCGTCGGTCTGGCCGACCAGGGGCGCAAGTTTCCGCACGAGATGTCGGGCGGCCAGCAGCAGCGCGTGGCGCTCGCCCGCGCGCTGGCGCCGCGCCCCAGCCTGCTGCTGCTCGACGAGCCCTTCTCCAACCTCGACGTCGAGCTGCGCGAGCGCCTGTCCTACGAAGTGCGCGACATCATCAAGGCCACCAACACCACGGCGATCCTGGTCACCCACGACCAGCACGAGGCGTTCGCGGTCGCCGACGAGATCGGCATCATGCACGAGGGCCGCATCCAGCAGTGGGACACGCCGTACAACCTGTACCACCGCCCGGCAAACCGCTTCGTCGCCGACTTCATCGGCCAGGGCGTGTTCCTGCGCGGCAAGGTGCTCAATGACCACCAGGTGCAGATCGAGCTCGGCGTGCTCGACAGCTCGGTGCCGCTGGTGTGCTGCGCGGACTGTGCCGGTTGCGTGCACGGCAGCCCGATCGACGTGCTGCTGCGCCCCGACGACATCGTCCACGACGACGCCAGCCCGCTGCGGGCCGAAGTGGCGCACAAGGCCTTCCGCGGCGCGGACATCCTGTACACGCTGCGCCTGGCCGGGGGGGCGAAGGTGCTGTCCCTCGTGCCCAGCCACCATAACCACGCCATCGGCGAGCGCATCGGCATCCGCCTCGATGTGGACCACGTGGTCACCTTCCCGCTCGAGGACGGCACGCCGACGCCGGTCGGGCACGCGGAATCCATCGCCGCATGATTCCCTGGCTGGGCAGCGAGCCGGGGTTTCCGCCGGACACGCAGGCGCTCGCCGAACCGAACGGCCTGCTCGCCGCAGGCGGTTCGCTGTCGCCGCCATGGCTGCTCGCCGCCTACCGCCGCGGCATCTTTCCGTGGTTCAGCGAAGGCGAGCCGATCCTGTGGTGGACGCCCGATC
This sequence comes from Thauera sp., assembly GCA_017997795.1. Taxonomy (GTDB): domain Bacteria; phylum Pseudomonadota; class Gammaproteobacteria; order Burkholderiales; family Rhodocyclaceae; genus Thauera. The sequence goes on from JAGOEI010000013.1 coordinate 3,091, forward strand.
CGCGCCTCGTCCTCGTTCCCGGCGAGGTCCATGTCAGCCATTCGCTGCGCAAGACGCTGCGCCGGCAGCGCTTCGAGGTTCGCACCGACACCGCCTTTGGCGCGGTGCTGCGTGCTTGCGCCGCGCCGCGCGCGCCCGGCCTGGGCACCTGGATCACGCCGGCGATGCAGGCCGCCTACCTGCGCATGCACGAACTGGGTCACGCACACAGTGTCGAATGCTGGCGTGAAGGCAGGCTGGTGGGCGGGCTGTATGGCATGGCGCTCGGACGGGTGTTTTTCGGGGAGTCGATGTTCGCGCTCGAGACCGACGCGTCCAAGGTCGCGCTGGCGCATCTGGCGCGGCTGCTCTCCGAGCGTGGCTATGCCATCATCGACTGCCAGATGACGACCGCCCACCTGCAGTCCATGGGTGCCCGCGAGCTGTCGCGTGCGCAGTTTGTCGAAACCCTGACGCGCTGGGTGCCCGACGGGCCGCCGGCGCAGAAGTGGGCGGCCGACGCCGCCCGGCACCTCGTCTGGCCCTGAGCACCTGGCCCTGAGCACCTGGCCCTGAGCACCTGGCCCCGAGAACCTCGCCCCGAAACCGAACGACTGGCGGTCGCAGCGACACCATGCAAAAGGACTACCCCTACGCCCTCATCCAGTTCTACGCGACCGCGCCTTACGCGTGCTCGTATCTGCCCGACCGCAACGCGCGCTCGCAGGTCGCAACGCCGGGGCACCTGATCGACCCGCAGGTGTACAGCGAGCTCGTGCGCCGCGGCTTCCGGCGCAGCGGGGTGTTCACCTACCGCCCCTATTGCGACCACTGTCGGGCCTGCGTGCCGGTGCGCATCCCGGTGCAGCGCTTCGCGCCCGACCGCAGCCAGCGCCGTGCCTGGAGCCGGCACCGGGATCTGGTCGTGATCGAGCAGCCGCTCGAATTCTTCGAGGAACACTATCAGCTCTACCAGCGCTACCAGGCCGCGCGCCATTCCGGCGGCGGCATGGATCTCGACAATCGCGAGCAGTACAGCCACTTCCTGCTGCAAAGCCACGTAGACACCCGGCTCGTCGAGTTTCGCGAGCATGGCGCGCTGCGGATGGTGAGCGTCATCGACCGGCTCTCGGACGGGCTGTCGAGCGTCTATACCTTTTACGAGCCGGATCATCCGCGCGGCGCGCTCGGCACCTACGGCATCCTGTGGCAGATCGAGGCCGCCCGCCGGCTGGACCTGGCGCACGTGTATCTCGGCTACTGGATCGCCGAGAGCCCCAAGATGGCCTACAAGTCGCGCTTTCGCCCGCTCGAGGCGCTGATCGACGGCGACTGGGTACCGCTTCCGGCCCAGGTCTGACTGCGCCGCGATCGGCCGCCGACGTGGGCGCGCATCCACTGCCCCTTCTCCTCACCTGGCTGCCCTCGCCTCCCGCCCGCGGCGGCGAATCGCTACAATCCGCCGATGCTCTACGAACTCATCCGCCCGCTGCTGTTTTCGCTCGACCCCGAAAACGCCCACGACCTCACCCTCCAGGGACTCCACTTCGTCGGCAAGCTGCTGCCTCCGGGCCAACCCGAACCCGCAAGCCCGGTCGACGTCATGGGCCTGCGCTTTCCCAACCGCATCGGCCTGGCCGCCGGCCTCGACAAGAACGGCGAGGCGATCGACGGGCTCTCCCGGCTCGGCTTCGGTTTCCTCGAGATCGGCACCATCACCCCCCGCCCCCAGCCCGGCAACCCGCGCCCGCGCATGTTCCGGTTGCCCGAGGTGCAGGGCATCATCAACCGCATGGGCTTCAACAACCACGGCGTCGATGCGCTGATCGCCCATGTGCGCGCCGCGAAGTACCGCGGCATCCTCGGCATCAACATCGGCAAGAACTTCGACACTCCGATCGAGCGCGCTGCCGACGACTACCTCGCCTGCCTCGACAAGGTCTATGCGCTGGCGAGCTATGTCGTCGTCAATATCTCGTCGCCCAACACCAAGAACCTGCGCCAGTTGCAGGGCGAATCCGAGCTCGACGACCTGCTCGGCCGCCTCAAGACCGCACAGACCCGCCTCGCCGACACCCACGGCCGCTACGTGCCGCTGACGCTGAAGATCGCGCCCGACCTCGACGACGCCCAGGTCACCAACATCGCCGACGCGCTGCGCCGCCACCGCATCGACGGCGTGATCGCCACCAACACCACGATCGCGCGCGACAAGGTGCAGGGCATCCGCCACGGCAACGAACAGGGCGGGCTGTCGGGCGCACCCGTGTATGACGCCTCGACCGCCGTGGTGCGTCGCCTGGCCGCGGCGCTGGCGGGCGAGCTTCCGATCATCGCCGCCGGCGGCGTGCTCGAGGGCGCGCAGGCCCGCGCCAAGATCGAGGCCGGTGCCGCGCTGGTGCAGTTGTACAGCGGCCTCATCTACCGCGGCCCGGGGCTCGTTCGCGAATGCGTGCGCGCAACGGCCTGATCCGCGCCACCTCATCCTCGCCCGGCGGCGCTGCCGCCGGCTTTCCGCGTCGCCGCCATGGCGCGCCGCCACGACGCTTCCGCCCGTTCCAGGAGATTTAACGATGATCCAACGCCGCCAGTTCATGCTGTCCGCTGCTGCGCTCGCCGTCGCCGCCAGCCTGCCACTCCCGGCGGCCGCCGAATCGCCGGCCAAGGTCGGGTTCGTCTACGTGAGCCCGATCGGCGATGCCGGCTGGACCTACCAGCACGACGAAGGCCGCAAGCAGATGGAGAAAGCGCTCGGCAGCAAGATCGAGACGCGCTACGTCGAGAGCGTTGCCGAAGGCGCCGACGCCGAGCGCGTGATCCGCGAGTTCGCCGCCAGCGGCAGCAAGATCGTGTTCGCCACCAGCTTCGGCTACATGAACTACGTCGAGCGCGTCGCCCGCCAGTTCCCCAAGGTCACCTTCCTGCACGCCACCGGCTACAAGTCGGCGAAGAACTTTGCGCCCTATAACGCGCGCTTCTACGAGGGCCGTTATCTCAATGGCGTGATCGCCGGCAAGATGACCAAGTCGAACGTGCTCGGCTACGTGGGCGCCTTCCCCATCCCCGAGGTGCTGCAGGGCATCAACGCGTTCACGATGGGCGCGCGCAGCGTCAATCCGAACGTGGAAGTGCGCGTGATCTGGGCCAATAGCTGGTACGACCCGGGCAAGGAGCGCGAGGCGGCGATGACGCTGATCTCGCAGGGCGCGGACATGCTGACCCACCACACCGACTCCACCGCGACCGTGCAGGCGGCCGAGGAGAAAGGCGTGCACGCCTTCGCCTACCACTCCGACATGTCGAAGTACGGCCCCAAGGCCCAGCTCACCGCCACCACCCACCACTGGGGCGAGTTCTACACCCGCACCGTCAACGCGGTGCTCGACGGCACCTGGAAGCCCGAGGGCGTCTGGGGTGGCATGAAGGACGGCATGATCAAGCTCGCGCCGCTCAACCCGGCGATCCCGGCCGACGTGCAGGCGATGGTCCGCGACCTCGAGGCCAAGATCACCGCCGGCAGCCTGCATCCCTTCACCGGGCCGGTGGTGGATCAGGCCGGCACCGAGCGTCTGGCGGCGGGCGCGGTCATGGACGACGCCACGCTGGGCAAGATGGACTACTTCGTGCAGGGCGTGTCGTCGCGGCTGCCGAATGCAAAGTAAGGCCAGCTAAGCCCGGGCAGGACGCAAGGCGAGCCCGGATCGACGAAGAAACGGCCCCGACAGGGGCCGTTTCTTCGTCGACGACGCGCGGCGCGAGTCAGAGCGCGTGCTTTTCGCGCACCATCTCGCCGAGCAGGCGCATCAGCGTTTCACTCGCCTGCTCCGCGCGCTCGAGCGCATCGACCACCGTCTTGCGCACCGCCTCTTCGTCGTCGGTGCGGGCGCGGATCGCCGCCAGCGCCTCATGGACGGCCGCATGCACGGTCGCATGCGGACGCTCGGTCTGCGCGAAGGCCCGGGTCGTGCCGAAGTGGCGCGCGCCCTCGCCATCGTGATACCACTGCCCGACCCGGCATGCACTCGGCTCGGTCGCGACCTCAGCCGCTTCCGTGCCTTCGCCGCGCCGCTCCATGGCGACGTAGGCGTTCTGCATGTAGATGATGTGATCCATCTTCACGCGCGACGCCAGCGACAGGTCCTGCGCGCGCGACAACTGCTCGATGGTGGCCGCCGCCGACTGCGCGACCGCGGCGAACTGCTCGCGAAACGCCGCAACGTCCCCGCTCACCCGTGCGCTGTGCTCGCCCACCCGCGCCGTCTGCTCGACCATCGCCCCCACCCGCGCGCGGAAACCGCTCACCAGTTGGCCGATCTCCTGCGTCGCCGACTTGGTGCGCTCGGCCAGCTTGCGCACCTCGTCCGCCACCACCGCAAACCCGCGCCCGAGCTCGCCCGCGCGCGCCGCCTCGATCGCCGCATTGAGCGCGAGCAGGTTGGTCTGATCGGTGATGTCGGAGATGATCAGCACCGCCCGGTCGATCGAGTTGCTGGCGGCGCCGAGTTCCTCGGCCGCACCCGCCATGGTCTGCATGTCTGCGTTGATGTCCTCGAGCGCGTGGCTGATGCGCGCCACGTCCTCGCGGCTGCGTCCGGCACCGCTGCGGTTGTCCTCGGCAATGTCCAGCACCGCATCCATCTCGCGCGACACGGCGAGCAGATCGCCCTGATTGCCCTTGAGGTTTGCAAGCAGGTTCACCGTGTTGAGCGCATGCAGTTGCGAGCCCAGCCGGTTGCGCACCACGTAGCGTGCGTTCTCTTCCATGGTCCCGATCGCGCGGTTGACCGCCACCAGCGACGCGGCAAAGTCGCCCGGCAGGCCCTTCTCCAGCGCACGGCGATGAAACTCGCCGCGCGCAACCGCCGCGAAGCAGGTGTTGATCTCCTTGAAGTAGGTCTCGACCGTATCCAGGAGCTCGTTGAATTCCCAGGCGACCTTGCCCACTTCGCCCAGGCCGCGCGTGCTGGTGATGCGTTGATGGAGGTCACCGCGCCGGCACGACATGATGACCTGCTCCATGTGCGCCAGCGTGCGCAGCGGCCGGTCGAAGCAGCGCCACGCATAGGCGCTGAAGGCGATCGCGAGCGCGGGAATCACCAGACTCGGCGCCGACAGCCCGAACAGCGTGATCTGCCAGCCGGCCAGCCCCACCACCAGGGCGACGAACACCAGGCAGAAGATGTGGAACTGTTTGTCGAGAAAAGGTGTGCCGCTGCTGACCGGTCGGTGTGCGTGCTTGTTCATCGTGCTGCTTCCTTTTCAGCCGGCGTAGAGACCGAGCACCAGGCGCTCGTAGGTGGTCTGGCGCTCGGCGAGGGTGCGCCGCAGCCAGGCGAGCGAAGCTTCGGGCGCGCTCGCCGGCCCGGCGTTGTGCTCGATCTGTCGCATCTGCGCGTAGAGTTCGGACGCGGCTGTCACCGCGCTCGGCGACACGGAGCGCCGCACCGAGAAATAGCCCGAGACGGCGCCGCCGCGGTCACGGTCCGGGGTGACGTTGGCAAACACCCAGTAGAAGTCGCCGTCCGCGGTCATGTTCTTGATGACACCGAAGAACTCGCGCTCGGCCTTGAGCGTCTCCCACATCAGCCGATACACGCCGCGCGGCATGTCGGGGTGACGCACGATGTTGTGCTGCTGCCCGAGCAGCGCATGCTCGGGGAAGTTGCTGATGCGCATGAAGGTCCGGTTCACATAAGTGAGCCGGCCCGTCGCGTCGGTCTTGCTGACGATCAGGTCGTCGTCGGCGACCGGGATTTCCCGCTGTGTCGGTGTGATCCTGCCTTCCACTTGCCATGTTCCTCGCTGCTGACGGCGTCTCCCGCCGGACGGGGATCCGATTCGACCCCTGCGTCTATAGCGGCAGCAGCGCGGAAAACTTCAGCACAAACTCGGGATGGACCGGGCACCTGCCGGGGAGCGCGCATCCTCAGCGGTCGGGGCGATCGGCGCCGGCCTCGTCGTCTGCCGGCTGGCCATTGCGCAGGCAGGCCGCGAGCGCGGTCGCAATGCCATCGGCCATACGGGCCTGGCGTGCGGGGTCACGCAGCAGCAACTCCTCGTCCCGATTCTTGATGACGCCGGCCTCGAACAGCACGGCCGGCATGCGCGCATGCCGCAGCACCGCGAGCCCGTCGTAGTAATGCACCGCGTGCTCGCGGTCGGCGTAGGCCCGCCGGCGTCCGTTCTTGTGCGTGGGCTCGAAGCCCAGGCGCTGGAGCCGCGCACCGATCGTGCGCGCGCACAGGATGCTGCGCGCCGTATCCGGGTTGTCGCGCGACACGAACAGCGAATGCCCGGCAAACTCGTCGTTGTAGTCGAGCGCCCTGCCCTCCCAGACCCACGGCCTCAGTTCGGTCGCGTTGACCGAGTCGTGGTGAATGGACAGCAGCAAAGTCGCCCCGGCCGCTGCCTGGGGGCGCGCCCTCAGGCTCTCGATGCGGCCGTCGGCGTTGATCGTCTGCACCCGAAAACCGCGCGCGCGCAGCGCCACGACCAACTGCTCCGCAAGCTGGCGATTGAACTCGAGCTCGGTCCGACCACGTGCGCTGGTCGCCCCCGGCGCCTCGAGCGTGTGCCCGACATCGACGGCGATCCACTCCACATCGCCGGACTGAGCGGCCGCTGCATGCGCGGCGCCGACGCCGAGCCCCAGGGTCATTGCCAGCGCTTGGCAGGCAGCGAGAAAGACAGGTCTTGCCATGGGCCGATGCTAACCGAAACCCTTAGCCCAACTCATCTTGATTCAAATCATGGAGACGACAGGGCGCGCCCGGGACAATGCGCGCACCATCGGCACAGCCGTGGGTAGCTGTAACCCCTGAACCACCCGGGCAACCCTGACACCTTTTCGGACAAAACGAGACAAGCGATGAGGAGTACTCCATGAGCGGTATCTTCACAAAATCAATGGCGCGGAACATCTTCTACGGGGGAACGGTGTTCTTCTTCCTCCTGTTCCTGGCGCTTACTTTCGACACCGAGCGCGAACTCCCGAATCGCGACAACCGCGCCGCAATCACCCCTGAAGTCGCGGCGGGCAAGCACATCTGGGAAACACGCAACTGCCTTGGCTGCCACACCCTGCTGGGTGAAGGTGCCTACTTCGCGCCGGAGCTCGGCAACGTCTACACCCGCCGTGGCCCCGAGTTCATCAAGGGCTGGATGCAGGCAATGCCCACCGGAGCCCCGGGTCGTCGTCAGATGCCCCAGTTCAACCTCACCGATGAAGAGCTCGACCAGCTCGTGGCTTTCCTGAAGTACACCTCGGAAATCAACACCGCCAACTGGCCGCCCAACATCGAGGGCTGATCGGAACTCTGGAGACCACAAGGGGATATCCATGCAATACAAATCACAAGCGGTCGCCATGCCCTACTTCATAGCGGCGATCGGGCTTTTCGTGGGGCAAATCATCTTCGGTCTGATCATGGGCCTGCAATACGTGGTCGGCGATTTCCTGTTCCCGGAAATCCCCTTCAACGTGGCGCGCATGGTGCACACCAACCTGCTGATCGTGTGGCTGCTGTTCGGCTTCATGGGGGCGGCCTACTACCTCGTGCCTGAAGAGGCGGAGACCGAGCTGTTCAGCCCGAAACTGGCGCTGCTGCTGTTCTGGGTCTTCCTCGTCGCTGGCGCTGCCACCATCCTCGGCTACCTGCTCGTGCCCTACAGCACGCTGGCGTCGATGACCGGCAACGACATCCTCGCGACGATGGGTCGGGAGTTCCTCGAGCAGCCGCTGCTGACCAAGATCGGCATCGTGATCGTGGCACTGGCCTTCCTGTTCAACATCACCATGACCGTGCTGAAGGGCCGCAAGACCGTCATCAGCATCGTGCTGCTGTTGGGCCTGTGGGGTCTGGCGATCTTCTTCCTGTTCTCCTTCTACAACCCGGTCAACCTCGTCCGCGACAAGTTCTACTGGTGGTGGGTGGTTCACCTCTGGGTGGAAGGCGTGTGGGAACTGATCATGGCTGCGCTGCTTGCCTTCGTGCTGATCAAGGTGACCGGTGTCGACCGTGAAGTGATCGAGAAGTGGCTGTACGTCATCATCACCCTGGCGCTGGTCACCGGCATCATCGGTACCGGCCACCACTACTTCTGGATCGGTACGCCGGAATACTGGCAGTGGTGGGGTTCGATCTTCTCGTCGCTCGAGCCGATCCCGTTCTTCGCCATGACCGTGTTCGCCTTCAACATGGTGAACCGTCGCCGTCGCGAGCATCCGAACAAGGCTGCCGTGCTGTGGGCGCTTGGCACCGGTGTGATGGCCTTCCTGGGCGCTGGCGTGTGGGGCTTCCTGCACACCCTGGCTCCGGTGAACTACTACACCCACGGCTCGCAGATCACCGCGGCGCACGGCCACATGGCCTTCTACGGTGCCTACGTGATGGTGGTCATCACCATCATCAGCTACGCCATGCCGATCCTGCGCGGCCGTGCTGCCAACAGCACCAAGGCCCAGGTCGTCGAGATGTGGTCGTTCTGGCTGATGACGATCGCCATGGTCTTCATCACCCTGTTCCTGACCGCCGCCGGCATCCTGCAAGTCTGGCTGCAGCGCGTGTCCGACACCCCGATGTCGTTCATGGCGACCCAGGACCAGCTCACGCTGTTCTACTGGATGCGTGAATGGGCGGGTGTGATGTTCTTCATCGGCCTGCTGACCTACCTCGCCAGCTTCTTCATCAAGGGCGATGCGAAGGACGTCAAGGCCTGATATCTAGCAGGTGTTTGGGAAGCAACTCCTGGGCGATCCAGGGGAAGGGGTTGGGGCGGCGATAGCCGCCCCTTTTTTTTGGTTCTTGGCGGCGCGTGCGATGAGCACGCCGCGGAAGCTTTTTTGCGCGCGCGGACGGCAGGCGAGCAGCCGCCCGCTAGAATGTCGGCCTGCCGCGGTCCGAAGGGACCGCTTCCCGCCGAATGTTCCGAGTACGCCGTGCTGCCCGTTGCCCCCCCGCTCGCCCCCACCGTATCCCGTCCTGCGTTTCGCATCGCCATCAACGGCTATGGCCGCATCGGCCGCTGCTACCTGCGCGCCCTGCACGAGGCCGGGCTGGGCGAGCGATTCCGCGTGGTCGCGATCAACGAGCCGGCCGACCTCGCCAGCATCGCCTACCTGACCCGCTTCGACTCCACCCACGGACGCTTTCATGGCGCAGTGGACTGCACCGAAGACGCGCTGATCGTCGACGACCAGGCGATCATCGTGTCCCACGCTCACACGCCCGAAGAGGTCGACTGGGACGCGCTCGGCATCGACCTGCTCGTCGAATGTTCCGGGCAGTACGGCAGCCGCGGCGAGCTCGCGCGCTTCCTCACCGCCGGCTGCCCGCGGCTGCTGCTCTCCCATCCCGGCAACGGTGCCGAGGACGTCGATGCCACCGTGGTCTTCGGCGTCAACCACGCGCAACTCCACGGCCGCGAAGGCCTGGTGTCGAACGCCTCGTGCACCACCAACGCGGTGGTGCCGGTGCTCGACCTGCTGCACCGCGAGATCGGCATCGAGCAGGCGCTGCTCACCACGCTGCACTCGGCCATGAACGACCAGCCCCTGATCGACGGCTACCATCACACCGACCTGCGCCGCACGCGCTCGGCGATGCAGTCGATCATCCCGGTGTCGACCGGGCTCGCGCGCGGCGTGGAACGTCTGCTGCCCAGCCTCGCCGGGCGAGTCAAGGCCAAGGCGATCCGCGTGCCGACGCACAACGTGTCGGCGATCGACATGGTGCTCACGCTCAGCCGCGACATCGAACCGGGCGAGGTCAACCGCCTGCTGCGCGACGCCGCCCAGGGCTGTTACCGCGGCCTCATCGCCTACTCCGACGAAGCCCACGCCTCGATCGACTTCAACCACGACCCGCACTCGGCCATCGTCGATGGTGGCCAGACCCACAGCATCGGACCACGCATGGTGAATCTGCTGGTGTGGTTCGACAACGAGTGGGGCTTTGCCAGCCGCATGGTGGATGTGACGCGGCACTGGCTCAGCATTGCGGCCGGCGCCTCGGCTGCGACCGGGTCCAATTAACCACGATCAAGTTAAAAACGGGCGCGCTTGCCTAGACTGCGGCGCATGGAAACGACAAGCACTACCCTTTCCGCGCCCGCCGCAGCGGCGCCGGCACACGGGCCGCGTCTCGCCGGCGACCTGGCGATCTGGTTCTTCATCCTCGCCGAGCTGCTCGCCTTCGGCGTGTTCTTCGCCGCCTATGCCTTCACGCGTGCGAACAACATCGAGCTGTTCAACGCCGAGCAGGCGGGGCTGAATCGCAACGCGGGCGCGCTCAACACCATCCTGCTGCTCACCGCGAGCTACTTCGTAGTGCGCGCGGTGCAGGCTGCCGAGCGCGAGGCCTCCCGCCAGGCCGCCAACTGGCTGCTGGGCGCCATCGTCACCGGCTTCGGCTTCATCGTCGTCAAGCTCACCGAATACGCGGCCGCCTTCGCCCACGACATCAGCCTGTCGAGCAGCCCGTTCCACATGTTCTACCTGTCGCTCACCTTCTTCCACTTCATGCACGTGATCCTCGGCCTGGTGATCCTGATCGCGATGTGGAACGGCGCGCGCCAGGGGCGCTACCGCCCCGGCGACATGAACGGCCTCGAGACCGGCGCGGCCTACTGGCACATGGTCGATCTGGTGTGGCTGATCCTGTTCCCGCTGGTCTATGTCATTCACTGAGGAGCCCACCATGAGCACCCACATGCACGGCACCCCGAGAGGGTCCACGATCCTGTGGGCCACGCTGATCATTGCCACGATCCTGACCTGGAGCATGGGCGCCCTGGGCGAGACCGGGCGCTGGGGCGTAGCCGCCCTGGCCGTCATCTCGTTCTGGAAGGGTGCGGTCGTCATTCTCGATTTCATGGCGCTGCGTCGCGCGCCGCTGCTGTGGCGCGCCCTCACCATGGGCTGGATGATCGTGGTCTGGGCCGTCATCGCCATCGCCTACATCAAGGGACTCGCACAATGAAGCCGGACACCCCCAACCTCGACATCCCCTTCTACCAGCCTGCGGGCGACGAGGTGGGCGTCTTCGAACATGCCTGGAAAAACCGCCTGCCGCTGCTGATCAAGGGCCCGACCGGTTGCGGCAAGACCCGTTTCGTCGCCCACATGGCGGCCCGCCTCGGCCTGCCGCTGTACACCGTGGCCTGCCACGACGACCTCACCGCCGCCGACCTCGTCGGCCGCCACCTGATCGGCGACGGCAAGACGGTGTGGTGCGACGGCCCGCTCACGCGCGCGGTGCGCGAAGGCGGCATCTGCTACCTGGACGAGGTGGTCGAGGCGCGCAAGGACACCACCGTGGTGCTGCACCCGCTCGCCGACGACCGCCGCATCCTGCCGATCGACCGCACCGGCGAGCTGCTTTCGGCCCCGCCCAGCTTCATGCTGGTGGTGTCCTACAACCCCGGCTATCAGAACCTGTTGAAGGGCATGAAGCCCTCGACCCGCCAGCGCTTCGTCAGCATGCGCTTCGACTTCCCCCGCCCCGAGCAGGAAGAAGCCGTGCTGATCGGCGAGACCGCCTGCCCGCCCGACCTCGCCAAGCGCCTGGTGGCCATCGCCGGCGCGCTGCGCTCGCTCAAGGACCGCGACCTGGAGGAATCCGCCAGCACCCGCCTGCTCGTCTATGCCGCGCTGCTGATCAAGGACGGCATGGACCCGGTCGCGGCCTGCCGCTACGGCATCGTCGAGAGCCTGACCGACGACCCCGAGGTCGCCGAGGGCCTGATGGAAGTCGTCGCCGCCACCTTCGGCCGCTGACCGCCCGCAGCCGGAGCCCGAGCACATGAACATCGACCGTCCCGACCCCCTCAGGCACGTCATGCCCGGCCCCCGCCTGGCGGTCGTGGCCGAGGCGCTGTTCCTGATCAACCTGATGCTGCTGCCCGGGCTGGCCTTTCTCGCGCTGATGGTGCTGTGGGCGATGAACCGCGAGCACCCCGACCCGCTGGTGCGCAACCACCTGCGCCAGACCGGCTGGACCTGCATCTGGGGCGGCCTGCTGCTGGTGGTGATCAGCGTCGCCATCTTCCTGCTCGGCGGCTTCGACAATCCGTGGACCTGGGTCATCGGCATCCTGTACTTCACCTTCGTGCATTCGAGCCTGATCCTGCTCGGCGTGGCCGGGCTGTCGCGTGCGATCAACGGGCGCACCTGGCGCTTTCCGATCTTCGGGCCGCGCGAGCAGGCCTGAGCTGCGTCAGCACCATGGCCACCCCGCCCGCCACTCCAGCGTCGCGCCGCGTGATTCCGATCGCAGCGGCGGCGCAAGGCGCCCCCGCCAGGACGCAGCGCCTGCGCTGGGTGCTGCAGGGCGGTTTTTTCGTGCTGTTCATCCTGGCGCCGGTCTTCGACCTGTTCCGCTACGACCTCAATGCCGACCACGCCTGGCTGCTCGGCATGGAATGGCGCCTCGGCCTGGACCCCTTCCTCGCCGGCGAGGCAAGCGCGCTCGAGGCGGCGGGCAGCATCATCGTCAATCTGTTCGTGCCCCTGCTCGGGCTGGCCGCGCTGGTCATCGGCGTCGCCTGGCGCTGGGGCCGGCTTTACTGCGGCTGGCTGTGCCCGCACTTCTCGGTGGTGGAAACCATCAACCGCCTGATGGCGCGCGCCTCGGGCAAGCCGACGGTGTGGGAACACCACCGCCTGCCCGCCTGGAAGCCGGACGGCACCCCCGCCAGGGTGGATGCGCGCTGGTGGGGCATCGTGGTGCCGGCAGCAGTCGCCTTTGCCTTCCTGTGGGCCGTGGTACTGCTGACCTACCTGCTGCCGCCCGCGGAGGTCTACGGCAACCTCTTCCGCGGTGAGCTCACCCGCAACCAGTTCACCTTCATCACCGCGGCCACCGTGGTGCTGAGCCTGGAGTTCCTGTTCGCCCGCCATCTGTTCTGCCGCTTCGTGTGCGCGGTCGGCCTGTTCCAGAGCCTGGCGTGGATGGGCAACAAGGACGCCATGGTCGTCGGCTTCAAGCGCGACCGCGCCACCGACTGTTCCACCTGCCTGCCCGACCGCCAGAGTGCCTGCGATGCGGTGTGCCCGATGCGGCTGCGCCCGCGCAACATCAAGCGCCACATGTTCACCTGCACCCAGTGCCGCCAGTGCATCGACGCCTGTGCGCAGACGCAGGCCGGCAACCCCGACGGCCCGCTGCTCACCTGGGTGGCCGACGAGGCCGCACGCCAGAACGAAGCGGGCTTTCGCGCGCTGAAGGATCACTAGCACCATGGAAGAAACCGTAGGCCTGCTCTGGCACCGCCTGATCACCCGCGCCGCCGGCGGACACTTCCCCAAGGCCGCCGTCAAGCTCAAGGAGATCGAGAAGGTGGCCGGCGTGTTCTTCCGCGCGCTCGGCGGCGACCCCGGCCTGCGCGTCGCGGCCGCAACCGCCGACGGCCACGGCGCCCGGCGCAGCCTGTTGCAGCGCATCGCCGGCGCCGACGAGCGCATCTCCCGCGGTCGCATGGACATCGCCACGCTGCGCCTGCCACCCGAGATCGACGCCCTGCCCGAACGCGGCCTCAACCGCGACCTCTACCTGTGGCTCGCCGCGCTCGCCGCCGGCCATGGCGCCGGCGCCCCCGAGGCCGACGCGGCCGCGGATGCGGCCATGGCGCCACTGCCAGATGGCGAACTCGACCGCGCCGCGACCCGGGAGCTGCGCGAGAACCAGCGTGCAACGCTGCGCGCCCTGCAGCGCTGGCCCGGCATCGAGACCCGCTACCGCCGCCTGGTGGACGCCGCGATCGCCCAGCGGCCGAAGCTCGAAAAGCTCCCGCCTGCCGAAGCCGCCCGCGAACGGCTGCTGCGCCAGGCCCTGCATGCGCCCGGCAGCGTGGCTGCGCTTGCGCCGCTGCCACCGAAGGCCAAGGCCACCCAGCCCGTGCTGCTGTGGCTCAGCAACTTCCGTGGCGCACAGCAGGGTGGGTTGACCGGCATGGGCAGCGGCGCCGAGTCCGCCGAGGCCGGCCAGAGCAAGCCCGGTCGCGACAGCAGCGAACAGGCGCACCGCGTCGATCGCCAGGAAGACGCGCCCGAAAAGCACGGCATGATCATCCCCTTCCGCGCCGAGAGCCTGCTGTCGGTGGCGGAATTCATCAAGGTCAAGCGCAGCACCGACGACGAGCCCGACGACAACGCCGCCGACGCCGCGGCGAACCTCGACAAGCTGTCGATCACCCGCGACGGCGAACGCGTCGCCTCCAAGGTGCGCTTCGACCTCGACCTGCCTTCGGCGGCCGAGGACGACGTCGTGCTCGGCGACGGCATCCCGCTGCCGGAGTGGGATTACCGCAAGAGCCTGCTGCGCGAGGACCACGTCCGCCTGCTCGAACTGACCCCGTCGGTGCATGACCCACGCGCCGCGCCCTGCCCGCTGCCCGAGCACCTGCGCCGCACCGCGCGCCGGCTGCACCGCCAGTTCGCGGCGCTCACGCCTGGCAGGCGCTGGCTCAAGGCCCAGACCGATGGCAGCGAGCTCGACATCGATGCCGTGGTGCGCGCCGCCACCGACCGCGCCATCGGCCATCACCCCTCCGACCAGCTCTACCTGTCGCTGGAAAAGCGCGAGCGCGACCTCGCCTGCCTGGCGCTCGCCGACCTGTCGCTGTCCACCGACACCTGGATCTCGTCCGAAGCCCGCGTCATCGACGTCATCCGCGACTCGCTGCTGCTGTTCGGCGAGGCGCTGCTGGCCACCGGCGACCGCTTCGCGCTGTGCGGCTTCTCCTCGGTCAAGCGCAGCAACGTGCGCTTCCACCGCCTCAAGGACTTCGACCAGCGCTTCGACGACCGTGCGCGCGGACGCATCATGGCGATCAAGCCGGGCTACTACACCCGGCTCGGCGCGGCGATCCGCCACGCCACCCAGATGCTCGAGAAGGAGTCCGCCGCGCGCCGCATCCTGCTCATCCTGTCCGACGGCAAGCCCAACGACCTCGACCTGTACGACGGCCGCTACGGCATCGAGGACACCCGCGTCGCCGTGGTCGAGGCGCGCAATCGCGGCGTGGTGCCCTTCTGCGTCACCATCGACCGCGAGGGCGCCAGCTACCTGCCCCATCTGTTCGGCCCGGCGGGCTTCGCGGTCATCCGTCAGCCGGACGAGTTGCCCGCCCGCCTGCCGATGTTCTATGCCCAGCTCACGCGTTGACGCCATGAACCACTGCGACACCTTCTGCCGCGAGGCGCTCGAGAATGCCTCGCCTGCCGATCCCCCCACGCCCGAGGTCGAGCGCCTGTGCAGCCTGCTTGGCCAGGCCTCGCTGTTCAACGGCCTCGCCTGCACCGACATCGCGCGCTTTGCGCGCGGCGTGCGCGAGCTCAAGGTGGCCAAGGGCGACATCCTTTTTCACCGCGGCGACCCGTGCACCGGCTTTCACCTGATCCTCAGCGGCCAGGTCAAGCTCGCCTTCACCTCGGCCGACGGCAACGAGAAGGTCGTAGACATCCTCTACCCGGGCAAGAGCTTCGGCGAGGCCGTGATGTTCATGGACAAGCCCTACGTAGTGATGGCCCAGGCGCTGAGCGACGCCACGCTGCTGCACATCGGCAAGCAGGTGTTCTTCGAGGAGATGGCGGGCGACCCGCTGTTCTGCCGCAAGATCATCGCCGGCCTCGCCCAGCGCCTGCATCACCTGATGGCGGACGTCGAGAGCTACTCGCTGCGTTCGGGCCGCGAACGGGTGATCGGCTACCTGCTGCGCGAGGAAGAGCGCGATGGCGAAGGCGTCGCCGAAGGCCAGGTGGCGCTGCGGCTGCCGACCAGCAAGGGCACGATCGCCTCCCGCCTCAACCTCACGCAGGAGCATTTCTCGAGGATCCTGCACGAGCTGACCAATAGCGGACTGATTCAGGTCGAGGGCCGCACCATCCATATCCCCGACATCGGCAAGCTGAGGAAGAGCCTGGGCTGAGCCGGCACCCGGCCCCAAGGCATCCAGGCGCAAAGAACCGTTCGTGCGTGATCTGCGCCCTTGACCCGCACTGAGCCAAGCCAATAGTGTGCTGACCATGTTTTTGCACAAAGGCTGCGCCGATGACGGAGAAGGAATTTCCGCTGCACCCTCTGCGGCCTGCACACGAAGCGCCCGATTGTGGGCGCTGCCGCGCACTGGATCCGCTGCCATTCGACTTCAGCATGGCGTTTCAGCCGATTGTCGACCTCGCTTCGGGCGCGGTGTGGGGCTGGGAGGCGCTGGTGCGTGGCGTCAATGGCGAGGGCGCGGCAAGCGTGCTGTCCCTGGTGACGGACGAGAACCGTTACCAGTTCGACCAGCGCTGTCGTACGCGTGCCATCGAACTCGCCCATCAACTCGGGATAACCGAACGGCTGAGCATCAACTTCCTGCCCAACGCAGTCTATGAGCCACGGGCCTGCATTCGCGCCACCATCGAGGCCGCAAACCGGGTGGGCTTTCCGCTCGATCGGCTGCAGTTCGAGATCACCGAAGTCGAGGAAGTCCGCAACGACGGGCATCTGCGCCGCATTGTCGAGGAGTACCGCGCGATCGGCTTCGCGACCGCCATCGATGATTTCGGCGCGGGCTATGCGGGCCTCAACCTGCTCACGCACTTCCAGCCCGACACCTTGAAGCTGGACATGAACCTGATCCGCAACATCGATCAGGACCCGCGCCGTCAGTTGATCGTGCGCCACCTGATTCAGCTCGCGGGCGAACTGCCCTGCACACTGATCGCAGAGGGCGTTGAAACCCTGGACGAGGCGCGCTGCCTCGCCGCCATGGGTATCAGCCTGCAACAGGGCTACGTCTATGCACGGCCGGGTTTCGAGTCCCTGCCCGCGCCCGACCCCAGCGTGCTGGCCCGCCTGCTGGCCGCGTGAGGGCCTATCGACGAGGGCTCGGCGTTTGAGCGCTGGCCAGGCCGGCCCTTGGGGCCGGGCCGCCAGCACCGCCTGAGCTCAACCTTCCTTGCCATCCACCCGTGCCCGCATCAGGAACGGGCTGTAGCGCCACAGGTAGAGGACGAAGGCGAGCGACCACAGCGTCGCCGCGGCATGCACCCCGCCGAACTGCGCCGCCGGGATCACCGCGACCGTCACCACGCGCACCAGCGCCGCGATCAGCACCAGCGCGTAGGCGGCGGTCTCGATTCGCCCCGCGACCAGCATGCGCCCGGTGTGGCCGAGCGCGGTGCGCGTGATCATGCCGATGATCAGGCCGCCGGTGGCGCCGATCGCCAGCGCATGGATGCCGGCCGAGCGCGGCACCACACCGAACTGGGTGAGCGCGACCAGCGCCAGGCCGAGGGCAATCCACAGGTAGGCCAGATGCAGCACCCACAGGATCGGCTGGCCGCGGGTGGCCAGGGGATTCCAGCCCCCGAGCCGCACCGCCTGCAACACCGCCGCCAACAGCGAGATCACGCCCGCCCATGCCCCGGCACCGAGCGCCCACAGCAGCAGCGCGATGCCGGTGGCGATCGCGGCCGCCCAGTCGAGCTTGACGTTGCGCCACTGCTTGACGCCGCGCACGGCGTTGAAGGTGAACATCGGGATCACCCGCCCGCCGACGATGGTCTCGAGCAACACCACCAGGCCAAGCGCCAGGTGCATCGCGGTCAGCGGATCGGCGTCGATCACGCCGAGCACGGCGAGGTGGAAGAACAGGTTGGCGAGCGCCAGCATGGCGGGCAGCGCGCCGACGAAGTAGTTGCGCTTGCTCTTGGCCTTGATCAGCACCCGCAGCAGCATGCCCGCGGCCACCGGCAGGAAGGCCAGGTCGATGATCGCCACCCACACCCCGCTGCCGAAGGCCATCGCCAGCCGGCCGGCGAGCCACACCGCGGCCAGCACCATCAGCGGCTTGCCCTCGGGCGTGTCGAGTCCGGTCCAGTTGCGGCCCGCGGTAAACAGGAAGCCGATGATGACCGCGATGGCAAAGCCGAAGATCATCTCGTGCGCATGCCACCAGATGCCGGGCATCGGCAACTCGATCGCACCCGAATAGGCGACGGCCCACACCGGCACGGCGATCGCGGCAAACAGCGCCGCCAGCAGGTAGAAGGGCCGGAAGCCCAGGGCCCACAGCGAAAAGGTGTCAGGGGGAATGCGTTTGCTTGTCGGTTCGTCAAGGCGAATCAGCGCCATTTTTTTCTCGGTCGTGCAATCGGGGTTGATGAAGCGGTGTCGGAATCAGCGCCGGCCACCCGCGGGTAGCCGGCACGCGCAAGGGGTGACCGGACTCAGTGACTGGTTCCTTCCTCGCGGCTGATCTTGTTCCACACGTTGTACTTGCCGACGGGTTTGCGCATCGGCAGGCGCTTGATTTCCTGCAGGGTCTGGGCGTCGAACACGATCACCGCGCCCTCGTCCTCCCACAGGCTGGCCAGCGCGTAACGGCCGTCGCGGGTGAATTCGACGTGGGCGAGCGTCTTGCCCGGCTCGCCAGTGATCTCCTTGACCACCTCGAGCGTATGTTTGTCGATGACCTGCAGGATGTGCTTGGCCTCCGGGCTCATCATCGAGTCGACGAAGGCGTAGCGGCTGTTGCTGTGGCTGCGCAGGAAGAAACCCGGGCCGCGGGTCGGGATGCGCTTGAGCACCTCCCAGGTCTTCATGTCGATGACCGTGACCTCGCCCGCCTTGAGGTTGGTGCTCGCCATCACCGTGCGCGGCTTGGCGTCCGGCCCGGCGGCGGGGTCCTTCCATTCCCAGGTGATGCCCGAGCCCAGGTGCGGCATGCCGTCGAGCGGCAGGTTGGCGATCTTCTTGCGGACGTCGAGGTTCACCACCTGGCCGACGCCCTCGCGCGAGGCGCCCATCAGCTCGGAGTAGTCCTGGGTGAAGAAGAAGTCGTCGAGCACTTCGGCGAGGATGGTGCGGCGCGGGTTCAGGTAACCCGGGATGAAGGTTCCCTCGCGCTGGGTGTAGTCGTGGATGTAGCTGATCGGGATGTCCTCGACCGCCTTGGTGTAGCTGATCTCCCACACCTCGGGCACGTCCTTCAGTGCAGCGATGAAGGACTGGCGCGGGGTGGCGTCGTACACCGCGGACACGCGCGAGCTGGTCTTGCCGTCGCGATCCTTGGCCTCGATCGACTTGATCAGGTTCAACTCGCCATCGAGCAGCACGAGGTTGTTCGGCAGGTAGTTGGCCACCGCGACGTGCTTGCCGTCGGGCGACACCGCGACGTTGCGGGTGTTGATGCCGGCACGGATCTCCGCCACCACCTTGAGGTTCCACATGTCGAACTTGGTGATCCAGCCGTCGCGCGAACCGAAGAAGACGTAGCGCCCCTCGGCGGCGAACTTCGGCCCGCCGTGCAGCGCGAAGCGCGACTGGAAGCGGTGGATCGGTTCGAGCTTGTCGCCGTCGAGCACGCTGACGTGATGATCGCCCGCCTCCACCACCAGGAAGAGGTTGAGCGGGTCGGCGTCGAACACCGGCTTGTCCGACAGCGTCGCCGGATCGACATGCTGGATGCGCGAGGCCTTGACGTCATCCTCGGTCCAGCGCGGCGCGGGCACCACCGGCGTGTAGATCCAGTCGGCGATCGCGGCAATCTCTTCCTTGCTCAGTTGCGCGGCGAAGCCGGCCATCTGCGTGGCGGTGCGGCCCTCGGCGATCACCTTGACCGCTTCGGTCTTGCGCAGACGGCCAAGGTTGTCGGGCAGCAGCGCGGGACCCATTGCGCCGAGGCGATTGGGCGCGTGGCAGGCGGCGCAGTGTTGCGCGTAGAGCTGGGGCACATCGATGGCGACGGCGGTGGTTTCAGCCGTCGCCGGCTGCGCGCCGGCCTTGCCGGGCGAGGCGGCGGCGGGCCAGGCCGCCAGACCACCGCCGAGCGCGAACAGGCAGGCCAGGGTCGATACACGCAAGCTCATGCCGACACCTTGTTGATGCGAGTCCACGGCGTGGTGACGACGCGCTCGGCGCCATAGTCCGCGGCGCTGACGCCGATCTCGTCATCGTCGAGATAGCAGGCGGGGTCCTCGGCCCACGGGTTGCCGGTGACCTGTTCGGCACGCACGCGCGAGCTGCCGTTGCAGATGTCCAGATACTTGCACGCGCCGCAGCGCCCTTCGAGCTTGCGCGGATGCTGCTTGAGGCCGGCGAGCAGCGGGTTCGACAGGTCGTTCCAGATCTCGCCGAAGGCGCGCTGGCGCACGTTGCCGAGCGGCACATGCCACCACATGGTGTCGGGGTGCACGATGCCGAGGTTGTCGATGTTGGAGACATTGACCCCGCTCGCGTTGCCGCCCCACTGGCGCAGCTTGGCTTCGATGTGCGCGGCCTTGTCGGGGAAGCGGCGCTGCACCCAGTGCAGCAGGAAGGGGCCGTCGGCGTCGTTGTTGCCGGTGACGAAGTCCTTGTCGATGCCGCGCCGGTGCAGCTCGAGGCAGGTCTCGAACAGCAGCTCCATGGCCTCGCGGGTGGTGCGATGGTGCGCGTCGCCAGCACGGTTCTTGTTGCCGCGGCCGGCGTAGTTGAGATGCGAGAAGTAGAACTTGTCGATGTGCTCGTCCTCGACCAGCTTCAGCAGCGCGGGCAGGTCGTGGGCGTTGCCCTCGGTCATGGTGTAGCGAACGCCGACCTTGATGCCGCGCTCGCGGCACAGGCGGATGCCGTGCATCGAGGCGACGAAGGCGCCCTGCTTGCGGCGGAAGTGGTCGTGCGTGGCGCCGATGCCGTCGAGGCTCACCCCCACGTAGTCGAATCCGATCTCGTCGATCGCGTCGATGTTGGATTCGTCGATCAGCGTGCCGTTGGATGAAAGCCCGACGTAGAAGCCCATGCCCTTGGCGCGGCGCGCGATGTCGAAGATGTCGGGGCGCAGCAGCGGCTCGCCGCCGGACAGGATCAGCACCGGCACGCGCGCGGCCTTGAGATCGTCCATGACCTTGAACACTTCCTGAGTGTTGAGCTCGCCGGGGAAATCCTTGTCGGCCGAGATCGAGTAGCAGTGCTCGCAGGTCAGGTTGCAGCGCCGGATCAGGTTCCAGATCACCACCGGGCCCGGCGGGTTGCGGCGCGGGCCGGCGGGCGTCGGGTGGTCGAGCTCGCGGATGAATTGGGAGATACGGAACATGGGAGCCTCCTGAATGGAGGCCATTTCACCCGAGGCGCCCGCAAATGAAAATGATG
The DNA here is from genome assembly GCA_017997795.1 of Thauera sp. Lineage (GTDB taxonomy): Bacteria > Pseudomonadota > Gammaproteobacteria > Burkholderiales > Rhodocyclaceae > Thauera. The sequence continues at coordinate 24,189 of JAGOEI010000013.1, forward strand.
CGCGTCAAGGGTGCCCGGGGCGGGCGGGGGCGCGTGGCCGTGCGCAGGCGGCGGGGGACGTGAGCCCC
>JAGOEI010000108.1:0-3768 GCA_017997795.1 Thauera sp.
TCTGCTACGTGCCGCAGGTGGACAACGTGTTCCGCGAGATGACGGTGCACGAGAACTTCGAGATGGGCGCCTTCCTGCGCCGCGGCGACCTCTCCGCCGCCTACGACCGCATCTACGGGCTCTTCCCCGACCTCAAGGCCAAGCGCCGCAACCTCGCCGGCGACCTCTCCGGCGGCCAGCGCCAGATGGTGGCGATGGGGCGCGCGCTGATGCTCGACCCCAAGCTGCTGCTGCTCGACGAACCCACCGCCGGCCTCTCGCCCAAGTACATGGAACAGATCTTCCAGATCACCCGCGACGTGCGCGACGCCGGTGTCTCCATCCTGCTCGTCGAGCAGCACGCCAAGCAGGCGCTCGCCTTCTGCGACCGCGGCTACGTGCTCGCCACCGGCGCCAATCGCCACGAGGGCACGGGCCAGGCCCTGCTCGCCGATCGCGAGGTGGCCGAAATGTTCCTCGGCGGTTGAGGGAGTCCGGCACACATGAGCTTCATGGATTTCCTCAACTTCCACCTCGTGCCGGGCATCGTGCTCGGCTCGGTCTATGCAGTGGGCGCGATCGGCATCACGCTGGTGTTCGGCATCCTGCGCTTCGCCCACTTCGCCCATGGCGACATGGCCACGCTCGGCGCCTTCATCGCGCTCGCCCTGGTCACTGCCGGCCTCACCCCATGGGCGGCGCTGCCGATCGCGATGGTGGCGGTCGCGGTGGTGGCGATCGTGGTCGACAAGCTGTTCTACGACTACCTCAAGGCGCGGCCGAAGATCATGACCGTGATGGCCTCGCTCGGCGTCGCGCTGATGCTGCGCGCGGTGGTGCAGGTGGTGTTCGGCGTCGATCCGCGCACCTACGCCACCGGCATCGTGCGCCCGGACGACTACTTCGGCATCCTGCTGCGCGACCGCGAGCTGTACACGCTGGCCGCGGTGGTGCTGATCGTGATCGGATTGACGCTCTTCCTGCGCCACTCGCGCTGGGGCAAGGCGATGCGCGCGATGTCGGACAACCCCGACCTGGCGCGCCTGTCGGGGGTGGATAACCGCAAGGTGACCATGCTGACCTGGGCGATCGTCGGTGCGCTGTGCGCGGCCTCCGGCTTCATGCTCGGCATCAACAACGAGCTGCACTCGATGATGGGCTGGCAGGTGCTGCTGCCGATGTTCGCCGCCGCCATCCTCGGTGGCGTGGGTCGGGTCGAGGGTGCGGTGCTCGGCGGCCTGATCGTGGGCATCGCCGAGGAGATGTCGATCTTCATCCTGCCGGCGCAGTACAAGGCGGCCACCGCCTTCGTGCTGCTGCTGCTGATCCTGCTCGTCCGCCCGCGCGGCCTGCTCAACGGCAAGGTGCTCTGATGGATCTGCTCGGACTCGCCAACTACGCGGTCTTCATGGCCATCCTGATCGGCATCTATGCGCTGCTCGCGCTCGGGCTGAACATCCAGTGGGGCTTCACCGGGCTGTTCAACGCCGGCATCGCGGGCTTCTTCGCGGTTGGCGCCTATACCTCGGCGGTGCTCACCAGCCTGCCGGCGAGCGGCCGGCTGGGGGGTTACGAGCTGCCGCTGCTGGTGGGCTGGCTGGCAGCGATGGCTGCCGCGGCGGCGATTGCGTGGCCGATCGGCAAGATCTGCCTGCGCTTTCGCTCCGACTACCTGGCGATCGCCACCATCGGCATCGCCGAGATCATCCGCCTGGTGATCCGCACCGAGGGCTGGCTCACCGGCGGCGTGCGCGGCGTCACCGGCGTGCCGCGCCCCTTCGGCGATCTCGACTACATGCCCTCGCAGGTGGCCTACCTGGCGATCGTCGCCACGCTGGTGCTGGTGGCCTACCTGCTCGTCGAGCGTCAGGTGAAGTCGCCCTGGGGGCGGATGATGCGCGCGATCCGCGACAACGAGCTCGCGGCGGCGGCGATGGGCAAGCAGGTCGAGGCGCGCCGGCTGCAGGCCTTCGTGTTCGGCTCGGCGCTGATGGGGTTGGCGGGGGCGCTGTTCGTGCATTTCAACCGCTCGATCACGCCCGAGGCGATCGATCCGATGATCGCCACCTTCCTGATCTGGATCATGCTGATCCTCGGCGGCTCGGGGAACAACCGCGGCGCCATCCTCGGCGCGGCGGTCATCTGGATCATCTGGTCGGTGTCCGAGCTGCTCACCGACCGTCTGCCCACCGAGGTCGCGGTGCAGGCCAAGTACGCGCGCGTGTTCATCATCGGCCTGACCCTGCAGTTGGTGCTGCGCTTCCGCCCCGAGGGCATCCTGCCCGAGCGCCAGGCGGGCTCGCCGCCGCATCGCTGAACACAGGCGTGCACGACATTCGTAGCGGGCTCGTCGCGGGCCCGGATCGTCCATCAGTGCTTCGGCACATTCAGGAGGTGACAAAGGTGAAGAAAAGAACAGTCGCAGCAGTGGTCGGCGCCATGCTCGGTGCCGCGGTCGTCGCCGCACCGGCCCATGCCCAGGACGTCAAGATCGGCCTGATGGCGGCCATCTCGGGCCCGATCGCGGCGCTCGCGCCGCCGATGGCGGCGGCCTCCAAACTGGCTGTGGCCCACGTGAACGAGCAGGGCGGCATCCTCAAGGGCGGCAAGCTCGAGGCCGTGCTCGGCGACAGCGCCTGCAACCCGCAGAACGCCACCGACGCGGCCACCAAGGCGGTCAACATCGATCGCGTGCTCGCCATCGTCGGCCCGGCCTGCTCGGGCGCGGTGCTCGCGACCGCCAACTCGGTCGCCATCCCCGCGGGCGTGCTGATGATCACCCCCTCGGGCACCTCGCCCGAGATCACCAAGCTCAACGACAAGGACCTCGTCTACCGCACCCTGCCGTCCGACGATTACCAGGGCCGCGCGCTGGCGCGCACGCTCAAGGCGCGCGGCATCGACAAGGTCGCGGTGGCCTACCTGAACAACGACTACGGCAAGGGCCTGGCCGAATCCTTCAAGGCCGAGTTCGAGGCCAACGGCGGGACCATCGCGGGCTACTCGGGGCATGAGGACGGCAAGGCGTCCTACCGCTCCGAACTGGCCACGCTGGCCCGCGGTGGCGCGGACACGCTGGTGCTCTTCGACTATGGTGACGGCACCGGCCTCAGCCTGCTGCGCCAGGCCCTCGAGAACGGCTTCTTCAAGACCTTCGTCGGTGCCGACGGCATGAAGTCCGAAGGCCTGGTGAAGGCGATCGGCGCGGCAAACCTCGGCGGCTTCTTCGTCTCCGCGCCGGTGGGCGAGGCCTCGGCCTCGCTCGACAACTTCAACAAGGCGTACAAGGCCGCCGGCGAGAACATCGACGCGGTGTTCGCCACTACCTCGTACGACGCCGCCTTCCTCGCCGCGCTGGCGATCGAGAAGGCCGGCGGCGACAAGGCCAAGCTGGCCGAATCGCTGCGTGCGGTGGCGATGGCGCCGGGCGAGCCGATCATGGCCGGCGAGTGGGCCAAGGCCAAGCAGCTCATCGCCGAGGGCAAGGACATCGACTACAAGGGCGCCGGCGGCGACCACGAGTTCGATGCCGCCGGCGATGTGCCGGGCAGCTACGCCTTCTTCAAGGTCAGCGGCACGGGCTACGAGTCGATCGCCGACATGAAGTGATCCCGCCTGGCTCGCCCGGTTTGCGGGTGGGTCATGCCGCAAGACAAGAAGCTCGCGGCTCGCGCCGCTCCCACATGCCCCGGACCGCGGAGGCTTTTTGTAGGAGCGGCGTGAGCCGCAAGCTTTTTCGCCCCCTGTCCCGCACGTCCCGCGCGGCGGAGGTTTTTCGTAGGAGCGGCG
>JAGOEI010000108.1:3868-7518 GCA_017997795.1 Thauera sp.
TGTCCCGCACGTCCCGCGCGGCGGAGGTTTTTCGTAGGAGCGGCGCGAGCCGCGAGCTTTTTCACCCCTTGTCGACGCGGCAGCGATGCCGTGTCTGCGCCGCCTTCGCACCCCCCGCGGCATGCGGCGCCCTCAGCGTGAACCCGGCGCGTGATTGCAACGCGTCACCTTTCGCCGATTGCAAAACCGTTCGCCATGGTCGATGCTGATGGCGTCGATCCGCGCCTGGCCGGGCCTTGGTGCGCCAGGAGGAGCGTCCCGGCGGCGCATTCGCCGCGCCGCCGATCATCGGAGAACGAACATGAAACGTGTCATCGCCTGGCTGTGCAGTCTGTTGTCGGCCATCGGCATCACCGCCTGCGACTACATCAACGTCAAGGAACTCCAGCCCGGCGTGTCCACCGCGACCGAGGTGCGCGAGCGCTTCGGTCCGCCGCACATGGAGTGGAAGAACGACGACGGCTCGGTGACCTGGGAGTTCAGCCGCCAGCCCCAGGGTGTCGAGTGCTTCATGATCACCATCGGCGCGGACAACATCCTGCGCAACATCGACCAGGTGTTGAACGAGCAGACCTTCGCACGTGTCGAAAAAGGCATGAACGGCGACCAGGTGCGTCGCCTGCTCGGCAAGCCGGCCTCGAGCCAGTTCTTCCAGCTCAAGCAGGAGACGGTGTGGGACTGGCGCATTTCACATGGCGCGCCCGGGACCGGCGATCCGGTGTTCTTCACCGTGTCCTTCAACACCGAAGGCCGGGTGACCGGCACCGGGCGCTACACCCAGTACAAGCATTGAACGGGAGGCTCGCATGTTTCCCCACTTGAATCCGATCGCGCGCAGCCAGCCCCTTGTCGTGCGCTGGCTGTTGCTCGCTTTGCTGGTTGGCGCGCTTGCCGGCTGCGCCACGTTCCAGCCGCCGCGCCCCTACGCCACCGAGGCCGAGGCGCTGGCTGCGCGTGGCGAGCCGACCCGGCGCTGGAGCAACGACGACGGCACGACCACGCTCGAATATTCCACCCAGCCCAACGGCTGGACCTGCCTGATGGTGCAGGTGGACCAGGGCGGCATCGTGCTGCGGCAGTGGAATGCGCTCGCCCCGGAAAACCTCGCGCGCGTCGAGCGCGGCATGAGCAAGGAGCAGGTGTCGCGCCTGCTCGGTACGCACCGCTCGGAACAGCGTTTCACGAACTCCGGGGAGACGGTCTGGGACTGGAACATCCGCAACGACGGCCCCGGCATCGCAGTCCTGTTCAACGTGCATTTCATCGACGACAAGGTGGTGCGCACCAGCCAGACCTACGTCTATCCGCGTGATGGGGCGGTATTCGGCGGCTGGGGCGGGTATTACGGCCACCCGTGGGCGTGGGGCCTGGGCTGGGGCTATCCGGGCCCGTTCTATCGCCATCCCTTCGCACATCCCTGGTATTGGTGAGCACGCTTGGCGTGGCGGGTGGCTGGTCGTTGCTGATTCCTGTGCGAGATCTTCGTCAACAGCTCGCGGCTTGCGCCGCTCCTACGGTACCTCGCAGCGTAGATCGCCCCCTGTAGGAGCGGCGCAAGCCGCGAGCCTTTCGCTGTCCTGACCGCTCGCGCCAACCTGTCGGCAGCCGCTCATCCGCTCGCGCTTGCCTCCTTGGCAGTGTCGCGCGACAAGGGCTAGAATCGCGCACTTGCCGAGGAGCGCTGCGACCCACCGATCCTGTGCGGGCCAGGCTCGGCAACCGATCAACGGCGCTCACAAACCTTCAGCCGGTTTGTGGCGCCGTTCGCTTTTGTGCGTGGCGTTGCCCGGCGACCGTTGAACGACCGAGGACCGACCCATGCAAGCCGACCGTACTGCCGAACTCCGCCAGCTTCTCGCCGAGCGCATCCTGATCCTGGATGGCGCGATGGGCACCATGATCCAGCAGGAGAAGCTGGGCGAGGCGGACTACCGCGGCGAGCGCTTCCTCGATCACCCCAAGGACCTCAAGGGCAACAACGACCTGCTGGTGCTGACCCGCCCGCAGGTCATCGCCGGCATCCACCGCGCCTACCTCGAGGCCGGCGCCGACATCATCGAGACCAACACCTTCAACGCCACGCGGGTGTCGCAGGCCGAATACGGGCTCGAGTCGGTGGCCTACGAGCTCAACGTCGAGGGCGCGCGCCTGGTGCGCCAGTTGTGCGACGAATACACCGCGAACAACCCCGCCAAGCCGCGCTACTGCGCCGGCGTGCTCGGGCCGACCTCGCGCACGCTGTCGATCTCGCCGGACGTGAACGACCCCGGCTACCGCAACATCAGCTTCGACGCGCTGGTCGACGATTACTACGACTCGGCCAAGGGCCTGCTCGAAGGCGGAGCCGACCTGCTGCTGATCGAGACCATCTTCGATACCCTCAACGCAAAGGCCGCGGTGTTCGCGATCGAGAAGCTGTTCGAGGACCTGGGCACGCGCTGGCCGGTGATGATCTCCGGCACCATCACCGACGCCTCCGGGCGCACGCTGTCCGGGCAGACCGCCGAGGCGTTCTGGAACTCGCTCAGCCACGCGCAGCCGATCAGCTTCGGCCTCAACTGCGCGCTCGGCGCCGACCAGCTGCGCCAGTACGTCGACGAGCTGGCCACCGCCTGCGACACCCACGTGTCCGCCCACCCCAACGCCGGCCTGCCCAACCCGCTGTCGCCCACCGGCTACGACGAGACGCCCGAGCACCTCGCCGGCCAGATCCGCGAGTGGGCGCAGAGTGGCCTGGTGAACATCGTCGGCGGTTGCTGCGGCACCACGCCGGCGCACATCGCGGCCCTTGCCGAAGCCGTCGCCGGTCTGGCGCCGCGCGTCGTGCCGACCATCGACAAGAAGCTGCGCCTGTCGGGCCTGGAGCCCTTCAACGTCGGCGGCGATGCGCTGTTCGTCAACGTCGGTGAGCGCACCAACGTCACCGGCTCCAAGGCCTTCGCGCGCATGATCCTCGAGGGCCGCTTCGACGACGCGCTCGCGGTGGCGCGCCAGCAGGTCGAGAACGGCGCCCAGGTCATCGACATCAACATGGACGAGGCGATGCTCGATTCGGTCGCCGCCATGGAGCGCTTCTGCAAGCTCATCGCCACCGAGCCCGACATCTCGCGCGTGCCGATCATGCTCGACTCGTCGAAGTGGTCGGTGATCGAGACCGGCCTCAAGTGCATCCAGGGCAAGGGCGTGGTCAACTCGATCTCGATGAAGGAGGGCGAGGCCGAGTTCCTGCGCCAGGCCCGGCTCGCGCGCCGCTACGGCGCGGCGGTGATCGTGATGGCCTTCGACGAGCAGGGCCAGGCCGACACCTTCCGCCGCAAGACCGAGATCTGCGAGCGCGCCTACACGCTGCTGACCAAGCCGGTGGCCGAGGGCGGCGCCGGCTTCCCGGCCGAGGACATCATCTTCGACCCCAACATCTTCGCCATCGCCACCGGCATCGAGGAGCACGACAACTACGCGGTCGACTTCATCAACGCCGTGGCCTGGATCAAGGAGAACCTGCCCTACGCCAAGACCTCGGGCGGGGTGTCGAACGTGAGCTTCAGCTTCCGCGGCAACGACCCGGTGCGCGAGGCGATCCACACCGTCTTCCTGTACCACGCGATCAAGGCCGGGCTGTCGATGGGCATCGTCAACGCCGGCCAGCTCGG
>JAGOEI010000109.1:0-3638 GCA_017997795.1 Thauera sp.
ATGCGCGCGGCGCTCGAGCGTCACGGCGAGCGTTTCGCGCTGCGCATCCTGGCCGCGAGCGAGGTCGAAGGCTGGCGCGCACATCGCGACCCGGCGCGGTTCCTTGCCAAGCGCTTCGCCGCGAAGGAAGCCTTCGGCAAGGCGCTCGGCACCGGTGTCGCCGTGCCCGCCACGCTGCACGCGGTCGCCGTCGGCCACGACGCGCGCGGCAAGCCCGAATACCGCTACGACGAACGCCTCGCCGCGCACATGCGCGACAACGGGCTGCGCGCGCACCTGAGCATCAGCGACGAGGACGAGCACATCGTCGCGTTCGCACTGATCGAGCGCTGCGGTGATTAGCGGCCTCCGAGCGCTGCGGTGATTAGCGGCCTCGTTTGCCGCGAAGAATGCGGTGATCGACCGCTCGTTTCAAAAGCGAGATTTCCGAGATGAACCCAAGCACCAAGCGCCCCCGCGGCCCCGTGATGATCGACGTTGCCGGCACCGCGCTCACGGACGAAGAGCGCGAGCGCCTGCTCGACCCCTTGGTCGGCGGGGTGATCCTGTTCGCGCGCAACTTCACGGGCTCCGAGCAACTGCGCGCGCTGACCGCCGACATCCGCGCGCTGCGCGCCCCGGCGCTGATCATCGCGGTGGACCACGAAGGGGGCAGGGTGCAGCGCTTCCGCACCGACGGCTTCACCCGCCTGCCTTCGATGCGCAGCCTCGGCGCGCTGTGGGAACAGGATCACCTAGCGGCGCTCGACGCCGCGCGCGCCACCGGTTTCGTGCTCGCTTCCGAGCTGCGCGCGCACGGCATCGACCTCAGCTTCACCCCGGTGCTCGACCTCGACTACGGCTGCTGCCGCGCGATCGGCAGCCGCGCCTTCCACCGCGACCCGCAGGCCGTCGCCGCGCTTGCGCAGGCGCTGGTGGCCGGCATGGCCGAGGCGGGCATGGGCGCGGTCGGCAAGCACTTCCCCGGCCACGGCTTCGTCGAGGCCGACTCGCACCACGACGTGCCGGTGGATGAACGCGACTTCGACACGGTGTGGAACGAGGACATCGCCCCCTACCGCCACCGCCTCGGCCGCCAGCTCGCCGGCGTGATGCCGGCGCACGTCATCTACCCCAAGGCCGACCCCAGCCCGGAACCGCAACCCGCCGGCTTTTCGCCCTTCTGGCTCAAGGATGTGCTGCGCGAGCGGCTCGGCTACAAGGGCGTGATCTTCAGCGACGACCTCAATATGGAAGGCGCCCGCGTCGCCGGCGACATCGTGGGCCGCGCGAAAGCCGCGTACGCCGCCGGCTGCGACGTGCTGCTGGTGTGCAACCGCCCCGACCTCGCCGCCGAACTGCTCGACCGCTGGGCACCGGTCCCGGACGCAGACAATCTCGCCCGCCTCGCCGCGATCGTGCCGACCGCCGCGCAGCCTGCGTGGCTCGCCGACCCCTTCGCGCTCGAACTCCACCCCGCCTACGTTCAGGCCCGCGACCGCGTCGCCGCCATCCCCGACGACAGCAGCGCCGCACCGACCATGACCGCCGCCACCATCGGCGAGCAACGCAGCGAGATCCTGCGCAAGGAAGGATGATTCCGCGCAGCGGCAACGAACTCCCCTGTAGGAGCGACGCAAGTCGCGATCAGCTTTGTCGTGTCGCCCACCGCCGTCGCGAGGTGAAGCGCACGGATCGCGACTTGCGTCGCTCCTACAGATTGACCGCGCGCGCGATCGCGACCCTGCGTGTGGCCTCGTCAAGCCGGCGTGCAGGGAAGGGCATCGCACGCGCAACCGCGATCCTTGCCCCGTGCGGGCCAAGGTATGGCATGCACCTCCGGAGCCTCGACTCATGACCGACCCGAAGACCACCGACAGCCCGGCCTTCGACCCCAAGCCCTTCCTGCGCACCCTCACCGAGGAGCCCGGCGTCTATCGCATGATCGGCGCCGACGACAAGGTGCTCTACGTCGGCAAGGCCAAGAATCTCAAGCGCCGGGTCTCCAGCTACTTCCAGAAGACCGTCTCCAGCCCGCGCATCGCCATGATGGTGGCGCAGGTGCTGCGCGTGGACATCACCGCCACCCGCTCCGAGGCCGAGGCCCTGATCCTCGAGAACAACCTCATCAAGAGCCTGGCGCCGCGCTACAACATCCTCTTCCGCGACGACAAGACCTACCCCTACATCGAGCTCTCCGCCGACGAATTCCCGCGCCTGGCCTACCACCGCGGCGCCTTCACCAAGGGCGCGCGCTACTTCGGCCCCTTCCCCAACGCCTGGGCGGTGCGCGAGAGCATCCACCTGCTGCAGAAGACCTTCCAGCTCCGAACCTGCGAGAACACCGTCTTCGCCAACCGCTCGCGCCCCTGCCTGCTGCACCAGATCAAGCGCTGCACCGCGCCCTGCGTCGGGCTGGTCGAGCCCGAGGCCTACGCTGCGGATGTGAAGCTCGCCACCCGCTTCCTCGACGGCCAGGCGAGCGAGGTCATCGACGACCTCACGAACCGCATGCAGGCCGCAGCCGAGCGTCTCGCCTTCGAGGAAGCCGCCGCCTGCCGCGACCAGGTGCGCGTGCTGCAGGCCGTGCTGCACAAGCAGTTCGTCGATAGCCGCAAGGACGAGGACGTCGACGTGCTGGCCGCGATCGAGGCCGACGGACTGACCTGCGTGAACATCGCCATGGTGCGCGGCGGCCGCCACCTCGGCGACCGCCCGCAGTTCCCCAGCGGCGCGGCGGTGTCGGGCGCGATGGACAGCCTGCTCGCCTTCGTCGAGCAGCACTACAGCCAGCACCCGATCCCGGCGCGCATCCTGGTCAACCTGCCGCCCGAGGCGGTCAAGGAGACGCTCGCCGAGATCACCGAGCGCCCGCCCGGCGTGGTGTCGCCGCGCTTCGAGGCGGAAAAGGCGTGGATGGAGATGGCCGAGAAGAACGCCCACCTCGCCATCCAGGCGCGCGCGCGCGACACCGGCCGGATCGAGCAGCGCCTGGAAGCCCTGCGCGCCGCGCTTGACCTGGACGAGGCGCCGCAGCGCATCGAGTGCTTCGACATCAGCCACACCATGGGCGAGGCCACCGTGGCGTCCTGCGTGGTGTGCGAGGCGGGGGCGATGAAGCGCGCCGAGTACCGCCGCTACAACATCACCGGCATCACCGGCGGCGACGACTTCGCCGCCATGCGCCAGGCGCTCGAGCGCCGCTACGGCAAGGTCGCGGCCGGGGAGGGCGTGTGCCCGGACCTGATCCTGATCGACGGCGGCAAGGGCCAGGTGAGCGCCGCGCGCGCGATCCTCGCCGAGGTTGGGCTGGAGGCGGTGGCGATGGTCGGCGTGGCCAAGGGCGAGGGGCGCAAGGCGGGGCTGGAGACGCTGATCTTCCCGGATGGGCGCGAAGGCCTGGCCCTGGGCGGCGAGTCGGCCGCGCTGCACCTGATCGTGGAGATCCGCGACGAGGCGCACCGCTTCGCCATCACCGGCCACCGCGCCAGGCGCGGCAAGGCGCGGGTGGGCTCGAAGCTGGAGGACATCCCCGGCGTGGGGCCGTCGCGCCGGCGCAATCTGCTCGCCGCCTTCGGCGGGCTGGACGGCGTGCGCGAGGCGACGGTGGAGGATCTGTGCCGGGTGGAGGGCGTCAGCCGCAAGCTTGCGGAGCAGAT
>JAGOEI010000109.1:3738-7514 GCA_017997795.1 Thauera sp.
CTCGTCGCAGCTCAGCCTGTCAGGGCTTCCTTCACCCAGGCGTTGGCTTGCTTCGCGTCGAAGCTGCTGCCGTACTTCGCCTTCAGCGCGCCCATCACGGCACCCATCTGCTTCGGCGAACGGTCGGCCAAGCCGGCGACGGTCTCAGCGATGAAGGCCTTGACCTCGGCTTCGCTCGCCATCGGCGGCAGGTAGGCGGTGAGGATCGCCGATTCCTGTCCCAGCACCGCGAGACGGTCGGCGTCCTTGATCACCGCCACGGCTTCCTGGTTGTTCTTCAGGAACTTGCGGATCGTTTGCTGCACCTCGTCGTCGGTGCTCTCGCGGTTGCCGGCGTTCTTGCCGACCATTTCGGCTTCGGCGATCAGCGTGGAGAGCAGGGTGGCGCGCACGCCGTCGGCGGCCTTGCGCGCGAGCAGGGAATCTTTCTTCAGTTGGGCCAGCAGGCTCATTGCGGTTCTCCGGGTTCGGTGTGGGCGTCGAGGCGCCGGTAAGGGCACAGCGCCGACGCCCTGATGGGCGCACCCTTGCGGGGCGGTTGCGCGCGGAGTTTACCGCAGCCGCGTCGTGCGCAGGCGGGGCCCGGTGCACGACAGCGGGCGGGCTGCCGGTTACGGGCGGTCGATGCGGTGGATTTTCTCCGGGTTCATCTTCGCCGACCACGGCAGGCCGCTGTTCTGCCAGCCGTTCTGCAGGCGGAAGCCAGCCTGCGGGCCGTCCTTGAGCGCGCCACCCTGGAAGCCGTTAACCACGTAGCGTGCGTTCGCGAATCCGTTCTCGCGCAGGAAGGCGGCACTCGGCTCGCCGCGCTCGCTGCCCGAGCGACACATGGTGATGATCTCGGCATCCGAGCTCAGGCCACGCTTGGCGAGCTGCAACTTCACCTGGTTGATGAAGTCCGGGTTGCGGTAGAGCCGGAACACGCCCTTCTCGGCGTTCCACTGCGTGCGATCGACCAGCATGAACGGGACGTTCGCATGCACCGCATCGGTGAAGCCGACGAACATGATCTCGACCGGGTCGCGCACGTCGATGAAGAGGACGTTGCGCTCGCCCTGCTGGATCCTGGCGTAGGTGTCTGCGGCCGAAATCGCCATGTCGGCAGCCTGGGCGGTGAGGCTCGCGAAGCCGATGGCGGCAGCGATCAGAAGGCGTTTCATGGGGGAACTCCTTGACGAGGGGAAGAACGACGCCCCGGCGCCGGGATGGGGCCGGGGAAGCTTGAATCCGGAAGGGCTTTCAGCCCGCGCGCCGCATCATTGCCGCAAGCGGCCACACGAGTGCGGCGGCGACGCCGCCAAAGGCTGCGGCATAGAGGAACAGGTTCCCCCAGTCCACCCAGTAGCCCATGTTGGCGAAGGACGACTTGGTCATGCCCGGCGTGATGAAGAAGGTGATCGCGGTCACGACGACAAAGGCCACAAGCGCAGGCCAGATTGCCTTGCCCCAGCCCGCGTTGCCGCGGCGCGCGGCAAAGGCCATCAGGATCAGCCACAACAGCGCGGCGCCGATGACCACGGGCAGGTACTGCAGGCCCAGTTCGAACAGGATGTTCAGCGTCAGCCAGATTTCGTACATGTCGCGTCTCCCTTAGACCCGGCCCTTGGCCACCGCCATGTAGGCGGGCTTGAGCAGGCGGTATTTCATGACCCAGGCAAAGTAGCTGTCCTGCAGCGGATCGATCGCCGGCAGCGAGGGCGTGAGGCGGTTCTCGTAGTCGAACTCGACCAGCAGCGCCGAACCCTCGCGCAGCAGCAGCGGACAGGAGGTGTAGCCGTCGAACTTCTGCGAGGGTTCGCGCCCGGCGATCACGTCGAGCAGGTTCTGCACCACCAGCGGGGTGCTCTTCTTCACCGTTGCCGCGGTCTTGCCCTTGGCCGTGCCGTTGATGTCGCCGATGCCGAACACGTTCGGGAAGCGGCGGTGGCGCAGGGTTTCCTTGTCCACCTCCAGCCACCCGCCCGCGGCGAAGCCGCCTTCCTTCCACGACAGCGGGCTGTTCTTCACCGCGTCCGGTGCGCGCATCGGCGGCACGACGTGGATGAAGTCGTAGTCGAGCTCGGTGCGTTCGCCCTCCGGGCTGGTGAAGGTGGCGCGGCGCGCGCCGATGTCGATGGCCACGAGCTTGCTGTTGAAGGTGACGGGGATGTCGAGCGCGGCCCAGCGCCGCAGCACTTCGTCGTTGATCACCGGCACGCTGAAGATGTTGCCCAGCGCGGAGTGGAAATCCACCTTCGCGTTCGCGCGCGTGCCGGCCTGCTTGAGGCGGTCGACGATCATGAAGGTCATCTTCAGCGGCGCCCCGGCACACTTGAGCGGGGTGGCGGGCAGGGTCATCAGGGCCTGGCCGCCCTTCTGGCGATAGGCGTCCATGGCCTGCCAGGTCGCCTGTGCCGCCTCCGGGCTCGGATACACGCAGCCCAGGCCATGGGTGCCGATGGCGGCGGCGTCCATGCCTTCGATCTGCGCAAAGTCGATCTGCAGGCCGGTGGCGACGATCAGGTAGTCGTATTCGATGCGTCGCCCGGCGTCGGTGACGATGGCGTTGGCCTCGGGGTCGAACTCGGCCACCATCTCCTTCACCCACTCCACGCCCGCCGGGATCAGGTCGGCGTTGCGATCGCTGACCTTGTCGACGGGCCAGATGCCGGTTGCCACCAGCGTGTAGCCCGGCTGGTAGTTGTGGATCTCCTTGCGGTCGACGATCGTGATCTTCGCCCCGTCCAGTTCGCGCGCCAGGCGGTTGGCCGCCGCGACGCCGCCGAGGCCGCTGCCGGCGATGACGATGCGCGCGTTGGTCTTGAGCGCCGCGGACGCTTTCCCGGGCTGCAGGCTCAGGCCAACGCCCGTGGCGAGCGGCAGAGCGCCCGCGCCGAACAGCAGGCGCCGGCGAGAGACGTCGCAGGCTTGCGGCACGGCCTTATCGAATTCAGTGGACTTCATGGGCTCCTCCGGCTTTGGTTGTGTGGCGCCTCGGACCGGGCCGGGCTGGCTTCTTGTGGGATTTATATAACTATATAAGCACGTACTTAATATTTGTTAAGGAATTTTTGTTTCAGCAGCGCGCTCGACGCGGAGCCGCGCGTCGCGGTCATGCCGTCCACACCTGCCAGCCCGCCAGCGCGAGCGCGAACAGGCAGGCAGCCGGCGAGAACAGCAGGCGCAGCGCGAGCAGTCGCGGGCGAAAGCCGACGCCGCTGACAAAGCCGGCGCTCATCGACCAGAACAGGGCCATCGCCGCGCCGTGGTCGGCCACGCCCTCGGCGTTGGCGAGCGCGCCCGGCCAGGCGGTGATGCCGAGCATGACCGCGATCGCGACCAACAGCGGCAGCAGGCGGATACGCGCATCGGAGGTGGCATCGGAAGGGGGGAGCGGACTGTCACGGCGCGTCGAGTTCGTGGTCATGGCGGCTCCGTTCTCAGGCTGCCGGCGGGCCGGCTGGGCGGCGCGCGGCGCGCGCATCCTCCAGCGCACGCTGTCGCGCCTCCTCGTTCTCGCCCCACAGCGCGTTCAGGATGGCCAGCAGCACCGCGAAACCGATGCCCAGTACCCAGGCGAAATACCACATGACCTTCTCCTTTTTTCGTGTGCGTGTTCAGTACGCGGAGTGTTCGTTTTCGCGGATGTAGGCCGTGGTGACCTTGCCCGCCATCACGCTGTAGGCCCAGCTCGTGTAGGCGACGATGATCGGCATGAAGATGACCGTGGCCCAGAACATGATGCCCAGCGTGCGATGGCTGGAGACCGCGTCCCACACCGTGAGGCTGGCGCCCGG
>JAGOEI010000014.1 GCA_017997795.1 Thauera sp.
CTGGTCAATCGCCTGCAGCGGGTGATCGCCGAGAACGTGTCGCCCGAACTGCGCTGACTCCCGGAAACCGGAAGGAGAATGGCATGCCCATCGCATCAAGGTGGCTCGTGGCTGCAGCCCTCGCCCTGTCGGCGTCGGCCTGCGTCACGATAAACATCTATTTCCCGGCGGCCGCGGCTGAAAAGGCGGCTGATCGCATCATCGACGAGGTGTGGCAACTGCGCGAAGGCGCGGGCGAGGCGCCGGCACCGGAAACCACACAAGGAGAGGCGAAATGAGCCTGCTGTCCTCAATTTCGCGCTGGCTCGGGGTGTTTGTGCTCGGTGTCGCCATGGCCGCGGCGGTGCACGCGCAGGGCAATCTCGAGATCGACACGCCCGCCATCGCCGCGCTGAAGCAGTCCATGCAGAAGCGCCACGCCCAGCTCGAGCCGCTTTACACCGCGGGTGCCGTGGGCCTGGCGAGTGACGGCACGGTCGCGCTGCGTGACGCCGGCAGCGTGCCGCTCGCCCAGCGTGCGCAGGTCACCAGCGCAATCGCCGCCGAGAACGCTGATCGCGCCGCGCTCTACCGTGAAATCGCGCGCGCCAACAATCACCCCGAGTGGGAAGGCGATGTTCGCCGCACCTTCGCCCAGCGCTGGATCGACCGTGCCCAGGCGGGCTGGTGGGTGCAACAGGGCGGCAAGTGGGTGAAGAAGTAATGCCGGTCCTCGTCTTCGACATCGAGACCATTCCCGATGTGAAGGGCATCCGTGCGCTCGAGGACCTGCCGGCGGGGCTGTCGGACTACGAGGTGGCCGAATGGGCTTTCCAGCAGCGGCGGGCAAGCCATGGCAGCGACTTCCTGCCGCACCACCTGCAGCGGGTGGTCACGATCTCCTGCGCCCTGCGCGATGCGCAGCACTTCAGGGTGTTCTCGCTCTCCGAGCCGGAGAGCGGCGAGGGCGAGATCATCCAGCGCTTCTTCGACGGCATCGAGCGCTACACGCCGCAGATCGTGTCCTGGAACGGCGGGGGCTTCGACCTCCCGGTGCTGCACTACCGCGGCATGCTCCACTGCGTGTCGGCGCCGCGTTACTGGGATCAGGGCGAAGGCGATTATCACGACTCGCGCGACTTCAAGTGGAACAACTACATCAGCCGCTATCACAGCCGTCATCTGGATCTGATGGACTTGGTGGCGATGTACCAGCCGCGCGCCAATGCGCCGCTCGATGACCTCGCGAAACTGATGGGCTACCCGGGCAAGCTCGGCATGGATGGCTCTGCAGTGTGGCAGGCGTGGCAGGACGGGCGGATCGCGGAGATTCGTGATTACTGCGAAACGGACGTGGTCAATACATATCTGGTCTATCTGCGTTTCGAGCGCATGCGCGGGCATCTCGACGCCAGCGCCTGGGCCGCCGAGGTCCAGGTGGTGCGCGACGCGCTCGCCCGGATCGATGCGCCGCACTGGAAGCAGTTCCTCGAGGCCTGGCCGCCGGCTTGAGGCGGGACTCGAAGCGGGCGGAACTTCCGCCTGCAGTTCGTTCATTCAAGCAAAGGAGAATCACATGGGCATCATCTACACCATCCTCATCGGCCTCATTGTTGGCCTGGTTGCGCGCCTGCTGCACCCTGGCAAGGAAGGGCTGGGTCTGATCATGACCTCGCTGCTGGGTATTGCCGGCTCGCTGGTGGCGACCTACGGCGGGCAGTTTCTCGGTATCTACCATGCCGCGGAAGGCGCGGGCTTCATCGGTGCAGTCGTCGGCGCGTTCCTGATCCTGTTCATCGTCAACCGACTCCGGAAGTAAGTTTTTTCGGCTGAGACGCAAAAACGCTCAAAAAGTCTTTGACAGGATTTTTTGGGTGCCTATAATGCGGGACTTCAGCAGGCGCGTAGCTCAGTTGGTTAGAGCACCACCTTGACATGGTGGGGGTCGTTGGTTCGAATCCAATCGCGCCTACCAGGATTATGGAGTCGATGTCATGTTCCGAACTACCACTCAGGCCGGACACTGAACAGGTCGGCTCCGCTTGTCTGCTAGAGAAAAAAGCGCGCCAAGACCGCGCTTTTTTTTCGTCCACATTTTTGTTTCGTATCCTGGCCCGCGACGCTGTCGGGGGCAAGAACTGCCCGAGGCCCTGCCATGCCCAACATCACGCTTCCCGACGGTTCCGTCCGCAGCTTCGATCATCCGGTGACCGTCGCCGAGGTCGCGGCCTCGATCGGCGCGGGTCTCGCCAAGGCTGCGCTTGCCGGCCGGGTCGGCGGGCGTCTCGTTGATCTGTCGCATCGCCTCGATGCCGATTCGGAACTCGCGATCGTCACCGACAAGAGCGACGAGGGGCTGGATGTCATCCGCCATTCCACTGCCCACCTCCTGGCGCACGCGGTGAAAGAGCTCTTCCCTGATGCGCAGGTCACGATCGGGCCGGTGATCGAGAATGGCTTCTACTACGATTTTTCGTACAAGCGTCCCTTCACGCCGGAAGATCTGGCTGCAATCGAGGCTCGCATGGCCGAGATCGCCAAGCGCGAGATTCCGGTGCAGCGCGAAGTCTGGCCGCGCGACAAGGCGGTGGAATTCTTCAAGGGCATCGGTGAGCACTACAAGGCCGAGATCATCGCCTCGATCCCGGCGGGTGAGGATGTGTCGCTGTATCGCCAAGGCGATTTCATCGACCTGTGCCGTGGTCCGCACGTGCCGTCGACCGGTAAGCTCAAGGTCTTCAAGCTGATGAAGCTGGCGGGTGCCTACTGGCGCGGCGACTCGAAGAACGAGATGCTGCAGCGCGTGTATGGCACGGCGTGGATCAGGAAGGACGAGCTCGACGCCTACCTGCACATGATCGAGGAGGCCGAGAAGCGCGACCACCGCAAGCTCGGTCGCCAGCTTGATCTCTTCCATATCCAGGACGAAGCGCCGGGCATGGTGTTCTGGCATGCCAAGGGCTGGACGCTGTGGCAGCAGGTCGAGCAGTACCTGCGCCGCACGATCGGCGAGCACGGCTACCAGGAAGTGAAGACGCCGCAGATCGTCGATCGCTCGCTGTGGGAGAAGTCCGGTCACTGGGGCATGTACTCCGACCTGATGTTCACCACGCAGTCGGAGAAGCGCGACTACGCGGTCAAGCCGATGAACTGCCCCTGCCACATCCAGATCTTCAACCAGGGCCTGAAGAGCTACCGCGACCTGCCGTTGCGCATGGCCGAGTTCGGCTCCTGCCATCGCAACGAGCCCTCGGGTTCGCTGCACGGGATCATGCGGGTGCGCAACTTCGTGCAGGACGACGCGCACATCTTCTGCGCCGAGAGCCAGGTGCAGGCGGAATCGGCCGAGTTCATCCGCCTGCTGCAGCAGGTGTACCAGGACTTCGGCTTCACCGACGTTCAGGTGAAGCTGTCGACCCGTCCCGAGAAGCGCGTCGGCACCGACGAGCAGTGGGACGCCGCCGAGGCTGCGCTCGCCGCCGCGCTCGACGCGCAGCGTCTGGCGTACGAGCTGCAGCCGGGCGAGGGCGCCTTCTACGGGCCCAAGATCGAGTTCTCGCTCAAGGATTGCCTGGGCCGGGTGTGGCAGTGCGGCACGCTGCAGCTCGACTTCAACCTGCCGGTGCGCCTCGGTGCCGAGTACGTCGACGAGGACAACACCAAGAAGATTCCGGTGATGCTGCACCGCGCCATCCTTGGCTCGCTCGAGCGCTTCATCGGCATCCTGATCGAGCATCACGCGGGTGCGATGCCGCTGTGGCTCGCCCCGGTGCAGGCCGTGGTGATGAACATCTCCGAGGGGCAGGCGGAATATGCCGAGGAGGCGGTGGCGAGACTGAAGAAAACCGGCTTCCGCGTCGAGGCGGATTTGCGCAACGAGAAGATTAACTATAAAATTCGCGAACATAGCGTACAGAAGCTGCCGTACCAGATCGTCATCGGCGAGAAGGAAAAAGCAGCAGGCCTCGTGGCCGTACGTGCCCGGGGTGGCCAGGATCTTGGCCAAATGTCCCTCGATTCGCTGATCGAACGCTGGCTTCGCGAAGTTGAAGCGAAGGCCGGACCGGTCTGATATTGGTTTTCGTGGAGAGTTGAACCATCGCACAAGAAAAAAAGCAGCGCGTAAATCGGGAGATCACTGCGCCTGAGGTCCGGCTGGTCGGCGAGGAGGGCGAGCAGCTCGGTATCGTGTCCCTGAACGCATCCCTCAGCATGGCCGAAGAGGCCGGGCTGGATCTGGTCGAAATCGCACCGATGGCCGTGCCGCCCGTGTGCAAGCTGATGGATTTCGGCAAGTTCAAGTATCAGGAACAGAAGAAGGCCCACGAAGCCCGACTCAAGCAGAAGCAGGTGCAGGTGAAGGAGGTGAAGCTCCGCCCTGGTACCGACGAGAACGACTACCAGATCAAGCTGCGCAATCTCAAGCGCTTCCTGGAAGAAGGCGACAAGTGCAAGGTCACGCTGCGCTTCCGCGGTCGTGAGATGGCGCACCAGGAATTCGGTTTGCGACAGCTCGAGCGCGTCAAGGCCGACCTGGAAGAACTGGGTCAGGTCGAGCAGATGCCGAAGATGGAAGGGCGTCAGATGATCATGGTCATCGCGCCGAAGAAGAACCGCTAAGGTTCAATGAATTTGCCCCATTGGGGCAAAACCGCGGGGCGGCGAAGGTCGCGCCGCGGAAAACAAGTGGTGCCGGGTAACAAAACGCGTCGGGGCTTATCGGCGCTACCTGGTGTCATCCAAAAACATGGAGTCTCAGCAATGCCCAAGATGAAGACGAAGAGCGGCGCCAAGAAGCGCTTCAAGGTCCGCTCGAGTGGTGGGATCAAGCGGTCCCAGGCGTTCAAGCGCCACATCCTGACCAAGAAAACGACCAAGGCGAAGCGTCAGCTGCGCGGCATGACCGAAGTTCATGCCGCCGATGAAAAGCTGATTCGCGCCATGCTTCCGTACGCTTGATAGGAGACCGCAATGCCTCGCGTTAAACGTGGTGTAACCGCCCGCGCCCGTCACAAGAAAGTCCTTTCCCAGGCCAAGGGTTATCGCGGCCGTCGTAAGAACGTCTATCGCATCGCCAAGCAGGCGGTGATGAAGGCTGGCCAGTACGCCTACCGCGACCGTCGTCAGCGCAAGCGTCAGTTCCGCACGCTGTGGATCGCGCGTATCAACGCCGCCGCACGTGAACTGGGTCTGACCTACAGCGTTTTCATGAATGGCCTGAAGAAGGCTGCGATCGAAATCGACCGCAAGGTACTGGCCGACCTGGCCGTGTTCGACAAGCCGGCATTTGCCGCGATTGCGGAACAGGCCCGGGCCAAACTCGCTGCGTAATTCGACGCAGCCCGAAAAAAGGAGGCCTGGCCTCCTTTTTTTTTCTGAGTCGCCATTTTCGACTCGACGAAGATCTTCGATGTGCAGCCGCCCCTGCGGCTGTCATCCGGCAACACCGCATTTCGCCAGGGCAGGGACATGGAACAGCTCGATCAACTGGTACAACAGGCCGCAGCCGACTTTGGCGCGGCGGCCGATGGCGCGCAGCTCGAACAGGCCAAGGCGCGCTATCTTGGCAAGGCTGGCTCGCTCACCGAACGTCTCAAGTCGCTCGGCAAGCTCGACCCGGACGCGCGCCGCGAGGCGGGTGCAGCGATCAACGCCGCCAAGGTGGCCATCGAGAACGCGCTCGAAGCACGCCGCAGCGGGCTGCGTGAAACCGCGCTGCAGGCCCAGCTCGCTGCAGAAGCGCTCGATGTGACGCTGCCCGGTCGCGGCGGCGCGCAGGGCGGCCTGCATCCGGTCAGCCGCACGCTCGAGCGCGTCGAGCAACTGTTCGCGTCGATCGGTTTTGTCGTCGCCGATGGCCCCGAGATCGAGACCGACTGGCATAACTTCACCGCGCTCAACACGCCGGAGAACCATCCCGCGCGTTCGATGCACGACACCTTCTACCTCGAAGGCCACGACGACGTCCTGCTGCGCACCCATACCAGTCCGGTGCAGATCCGCGCCATGCAGGCTCACATCGAGCGTCATCGCCACGCCGAGGTCATGCCCGACCTGCGCATCATCGCGCCCGGCCGCGTTTTCCGGGTCGACTCCGATGCCACGCACTCGCCGATGTTCCATCAGGTCGAAGGTCTGTGGGTGGGCGAGAAGGTGAGCTTCGCCGACCTCAAGGGCGTGATCGCCGATTTCCTGCGCCGCTTCTTCGAGAGCGACGACCTGCAGGTGCGCTTCCGTCCGTCCTTCTTCCCCTTCACCGAGCCTTCGGCCGAGATCGACGTCGCCTTCATGAGTGGGGCGCTCGAAGGGCGCTGGCTGGAGATCGCGGGCTGTGGCGTTGTGCACCCGAACGTGCTGCGCTTCGGCGGCATCGATCCCGAGCGCTACACCGGCTTCGCCTTCGGAATGGGACCGGACCGGCTGACCATGCTGCGTTACGGAGTGAACGACCTGCGCCTGTTCTTCGAAGGCGATCTGCGTTTCCTCGGCCAGTTCCGCTGAGTTCCCGAGTCCCTGCCGCAGAGCCAGCGCTTTCGAGCCTCGCCGAACAGACTTTGCCCCCTCACGCAATCCGGGTAATCGAATCATGCAATTCTCAGAACAGTGGCTGCGGACCTTTGTCGATCCGCAGTTGAACAGCGCCGAACTCGGCCATCTGCTGACCATGGCCGGCCTCGAGGTGGAAGAGGCCGAGCCGGCCGCGCCCGCGTTCAAGGGTGTGGTGGTGGCCCGCATCGTCGAGGCCGACAAGCATCCCAACGCCGACAAGTTGAAGCTCTGCAAGGTCGATGCCGGTTCCGGCGAACTGTTGCAGATCGTCTGCGGCGCGCCCAATGCCGCAGCGGGGATGAAGGTGCCGTGCGCGGTGGTCGGCGCGGTGCTGCCGGGCGAGTTCGAGATCAAGAAGGCCAAGCTGCGCGGCGTCGAGTCCTTCGGCATGCTGTGCTCGGCGCGTGAGCTCGGCCTGTCCGAGGACCACGGCGGACTTTACGCGCTGCCTGGAGATGCCCCGATCGGTCGCGACATCCGTGACTACCTCGGGCTCGACGACACCCTGTTCACGATCAAGCTCACCCCCAACCGCGCAGACTGCCTGAGCCTCACCGGCGTGGCGCGCGAGGTCGCGGCGATCACCACCACACCGCTGCAGCAGACGGCGATCGAGCCGGTAGCCCCCGCCTTCGATACGCGGCGCGAGATCGTGCTCGATGCGCCTGCCGCCTGTCCGCGCTATTGCGGCCGGATCCTGCGTGGTGTGAACGCGAAGGCGCCGACGCCCGAGTGGATGGCCCGCCGTCTGGTGCGCAGCGGGGTGCGTTCGATCAGTGCGCTGGTCGACATCACCAACTACGTGATGCTCGAACTCGGTCAGCCGCTGCACGCCTTCGACAACACGAAGCTGCAGGGCGCCATCCATGTGCGCATGCCGCGCGCAGGCGAGCAGGTGCTGCTGCTCAACGAGCAGACCGTGACCCCGGCCGCCGATACGCTGCTGATCGCCGACGACGCGCGTGCGCTCGCGCTCGCTGGAATCATGGGTGGCGAGGATAGCGGGATCACGCTGGAGACGACCGAGGTCTTCCTCGAGAGCGCCTTCTTCGCGCCCGATGCGATCGCCGGTCGTGCGCGCAGCTACGGATTCGGCTCCGACGCCTCGCACCGCTTCGAGCGCGGCGTCGACCCCGAACTGGCGAGGGTCGCGATGGAGCGCGCAACCCGGCTGGTGATCGAGATCTGCGGCGGCGAAGCCGGCCCGGTGGTCGAAGCACAGGCACCCGAGGCACTGCCGGTGCGCAAGCCGGTGCGCTTGCGTCCGGCGCGTGCGCGCCGCATCCTCGGCGTCACGCTCGGCGACGATGCCATGCTCGCACTGCTGCAGCGCGTCCATCTCGCGGTGGCGCGCGACGGCAACGACTTCCTGGTCACGCCGCCGTCGTGGCGTTTCGATATCGAGATCGAGGAAGACCTCGTCGAGGAACTCGCCCGGCTGCACGGCTACGACAACATCCCGGCGGTGGCCCCACAGGGCAGCCTGATGATGCTGCCGAGCTCGGAGCACAGCCGTCCGGTGTGGGCGCTGCGCCACCTGCTCGCTGCCCGCGGCTATCAGGAGGTGGTGAACTTCGCCTTCGTCGAAGAGGCCTGGGAGCGCGATTTCTGCGCCAACGAAAACCCCATCCGCCTCGCCAACCCGATCGCCAGCCAGTTGAGCGTCATGCGCTCCAGCCTGATCCCTGGCCTGGTCGGCACCCTGACGACCAACCGCAAGCGCCAGATCGACCGCGTGCGCGTGTTCGAGCTTGCGCGCGTTTTCGAGCGCAAGGCCGATGGCGAACCAGTGCGCGGCTTCCATCAGGTCATGAACATCGCAGGTCTTGCCGCCGGTTCGGTGATGCCTGAGCAGTGGGGCGAGCGCGCGCGCAACGTCGATTTCCACGACGTGAAGGGTGACGTCGAAGCGCTGTTCGCGCCGCGCCAGCTTGCGTTCGCACCGCTGTCGCACCCGGCGCTTCATCCTGGGCGTGCGGCCTCGGTGAAGCTCGATGGACACACCGTCGGCGTGATCGGCGAGCTGCATCCGGTCTGGGTGCAGCGCTACGATCTGGGTACTGCGCCGGTCGTCTTCGAGCTCGCGCTGGACGCCGCGCTTGCCGCGCGCATGCCGGCCTATGCCGAGATCTCGCGCATGCCGGCCGTGCGTCGCGACCTTGCGCTCGTCATCGCCGTCGATGTCCCGGTCGAGCGTGTGCTCGAGGTGCTGCGCGAGGTTGCGCCTGCGGTGGTGCGCGAGATCAGCCTGTTCGACGTCTATCATGGCAAGGGCATCGACCCGGACAAGAAGAGTCTTGCCTTCAGGGTATCGATGCAAGATACTCAGCGCACACTCGAAGACGCCGAAGTCGAGGCGGCCATTGCCGTTCTCGTCAAACAGGCCGAGGCCGTGCTCGGAGGCCGCCTGCGTGGCACGGGAGGCTGAGATGACGCTCACCAAGGCGGAGCTCGCAGAGCTTCTGTTCGAGCAGGTTGGCCTCAACAAGCGCGAGGCCAAGGACATGGTCGAGGGCTTCTTCGAGGAGATCCGGACGGCGCTCGAGCGTGGAGACTGCGTGAAGCTGTCGGGGTTCGGCAACTTCCAGTTGCGCGACAAGCCGCAGCGCCCCGGACGTAACCCCAAGACCGGCGAGGAAATCCCGATCACCGCGCGCCGCGTGGTCACTTTCCACGCCAGCCAGAAACTGAAGGCCGCGGTGGAGCAACTCAGCGATGCAAGCAAGCAGCCCTGATACGGACGTCCAGGATCTGCCCCCGATCCCGGCGAAGCGCTATTTCACGATCGGCGAGGTCAGCGACCTGTGTGGCGTCAAGCCGCACGTGCTGCGTTACTGGGAGCAGGAGTTCACCCAGTTGAAGCCGGTCAAGCGCGGTGGAAACCGGCGCTACTACCAGCACCACGAGGTGCTGCTGATCCGGCGAATCCGGCAACTGCTCTACCAGGAAGGTTTCACGATCTCGGGCGCGCGCAACCGGCTTGGTGAGTCGGCGATCCATGAGCAGGAGAGTCAGGTCGAGGTCGACCGCTACAAGGGATTGGTGCATGAGATTCGCGCAGAGATCGAGGCAACGTTGAGCGATCTGCGTGCCTGACTGATTCGTGCGAAATCTCTGGCAATTCCAGAATCCGCTGCTATAATGGCGGCTTGTGTCGGGGCGTAGCGCAGCCTGGTAGCGCACTTGCATGGGGTGCAAGGGGTCGCGAGTTCGAATCCCGCCGCCCCGACCAATCAAACAAACCGGCCCAGGCCGGTTTTTTGTTTTGCGGCCGTCCTTGCCGGCAGCGCAAGGACGCTGTGCTAACATCCTGGGCTCCAGCCGTTCTTCTCGGCAACCCGTACGGATTTCAGATGCGCATCCTGGTCAGCAACGACGACGGTTATTTCGCCCCGGGTATTTCGGCGCTCGCCGAAGCCCTGAGCACGCTTGGCGAGGTCACGGTGGTGGCGCCCGAGCGGGATCGCAGCGGTGCAAGCAATTCGCTGACGCTCGATCGTCCGCTCTCGCTGAAGCGCACGGCCAACGGTTTCTACCATGTCAACGGCACGCCGACGGACTGCGTACACCTTGCTGTCACAGGCATGCTCGACCACCTACCCGACATGGTTGTCTCCGGCGTCAATCACGGCGCCAACATGGGCGACGACACGGTGTACTCGGGCACGGTTGCCGCGGCGACCGAGGGTTTCCTGCTCGGGGTCCCGTCCATTGCGGTCTCGCTGGTCAGCAAATCCGCTACGGATTTCACCGCCGCGGCGCGGGTCGCGCGCGACCTCGCGGAACGTTTCATGCGCAATCCGTTCCCGCGTCCGGTGCTGCTCAATGTCAATGTCCCCGACGTCGCCTATGACCGCCTCCAGGGTGTTCGCGTAACCCGCCTGGGCAAGCGCCACAAGGCCGAGCCGGTGGTGCGCAGCGTGACGCCGCGGGGCGAAACGGTTTACTGGGTCGGGGCTGCGGGCGGGGCAGCGGATGCGGGCGAGGGCACCGACTTCCATGCGGTGGCCAATGGTTTCGTGTCGGTCACGCCGCTGCAGATCGACCTCACCCACACCGGCCTGATCGCGCCGGTCTTCGACTGGCTGCAGCAGTGATCACGCGAGTGGCCGACGCGAGTCAGGCTGCGCGCGCGCGCGCGCGCATGGTCGAGCGTCTGCGCACGCAGGGCATCCGCGACGAGCGCGTGCTGGCCGCCATGCAGGCCGTGCCACGCCATACCTTCGTCGAGGAAGGGCTGGCATTCAGCGCCTACGACGACACCCCGCTGCCGATCGGGTTTCAACAGACGATCTCGCAGCCTTTCGTCGTCGCACGCATGATCGAATTGCTGCGTGCCGGCCGCGAACTGGGCAGGACGCTGGAAGTGGGCGCGGGTTGCGGTTATCAGGCGGCGGTGCTTTCGCTGCTGGCCAGCGAGGTCTACGCGGTCGAGCGCATCAGGCCCTTGCTCGATCGTGCCCGATCCAATCTGCGGCCCTTGCGTCTGCCGAATGTACGGCTGAAACTTGCGGACGGTAGCCTGGGTCTTCCAGAGGCGGCGCCGTTCGACAGCATCATCGTCGCTGCTGCTGCCATCGGTGTGCCACCCGCGTTGAAGGAGCAGCTCGCGCCCGGGGGAAGGCTGATCGTGCCGGTGGGCGGAGCCGACCAGCGGCTGGTGCTGATCGAACGCCAGGGAAATGTTTTCCGCGAAAGCGGCTACGAGGCGGTCCGCTTCGTTCCGCTTCTCGGCGGTACGGAATGAAAAACGGTAATTTCGGATGCACACACGTACAAGCTATCTCTCTCTTATAGTTGCCGCGCTGCTCAGTGCCGGTTGCGCTTCACAGGTCACGGCGCCGGTTCGCGATGGTGTGGGCGGCGTCTCCACCGGCACGACCACGCCCGCACCGGCTTCGGGCTTCCACACGGTTCGCCAGGGCGAAACGCTGCTCGGCATTGCGCGTCAGTACGGCGTGACGCTGCCCGATCTGGTGGCGTGGAACAATGTCACCGACCCCAATCAGATTCACGTCGGCCAGACCATCCGGGTGGCGCCCTCGGGCAAGGCACCGGTGGCGATCGCGGCACCCGGCGGCGCCGTCGCGACGCCGGTGCCGCCGACCGGCACTGAAGCCGGCGCAGTGCCGCTGGTGCGGGAGCCGATCGGGGGGCGTGCGCCGGTGGCAGAGCCCGCCGTGCCGGAGCAGCCGGCGCCTGCGGTCAGCGAACCTGCGCCGGCTGCGGCCAGCGGTCAGTGGCAATGGCCCTCGGCGGGGTCTCTTGTCGCCGGTTACAACGAGGCATCGAACAAGGGCCTGGACATCGGTGGCAATGTGGGCGACCCGGTGTACGCCGCATCGGCGGGCAAGGTGGTATATGCGGGCAGTGGTCTGCGGGGCTACGGCAAGCTGATTGTGATCAAGCATAACCAGGAGTACAACTCGGTCTATGCGCACAATGACAAGCTGCTCGTGAAGGAAGACGATCAGGTGGTCCAGGGGCAGAAGATCGCCGAGCTCGGCAGTTCGGAAGCGGATCGGCCCAAGCTGCATTTCGAGATCCGCAAGCAGGGCAAGGCCGTCGACCCGATGGGATATCTGCCCGCACGATAAGGGGAAAGCATGGAAGAGCCGGCGCATCTTGACGAACTGGAAAGTCATGAACCGGATCTTCCACCCGAGGTGGAGGTGTTCGCGGTCCATGCGCTGCCAGTGGTCGAGAACGACTTCTTCAGCGATGTCACGCAACTCTACCTGAACGAGATCGGGGCCAATCCGTTGCTCACTGCGGCGGAAGAACTCGACATCGCCCGGCGTGTGCGCATGGGTGATTTCGACGCCCGGCAGACGATGATCGAGCGCAACCTGCGTCTGGTCGTCAACATCGCCAAGCATTACCTGAACCGCGGCATACCGCTCCTCGACCTGGTCGAGGAAGGCAACCTCGGGTTGATGCACGCACTCGAAAAGTTCGACCCCGAGCGTGGTTTCCGGTTTTCGACCTACGCCACCTGGTGGATTCGGCAGTACATCGAGCGCGCGATCATGAACCAGTCGCGCACCATCCGGCTTCCGGTGCACGTGGTGAAGGAACTCAACCAGGTTCTGCGTGCGCAGCGCCATATCGAGGCCAACTCGAACGGTGAGTCTTCGCTCGAGGAGATCGCCAACCGCCTCGGCAAGAGCATCGAGGAGGTGCGCAGCATCCTGGCGCTGAGCGAGCACACCGCGTCGCTCGATGCACCGCTCGATATCGATCCTTCGCTGTCGATCGGCGAGTCGCTGGCCGACGAGCATCAAGCCAGTGCGGATTCGCAGATCCATTGCACTGAAGTCGAATCCCTCGTGCGCGAGTGGATCACGATGCTGAGCGACAAGCAGCGCATGGTGATTCGTCATCGCTACGGCATCGACGAATGCGAACTGCTGACGCTGGAAGAGCTCGCCGCGCGACTCGAACTGACGCGCGAGCGCGTGCGTCAGATCCAGCTTGAGGCCCTCGGGCAGTTACGCCGCATCCTCAAGCGCCACGGCATCTCGCGCGACGCGCTGCTGTGAGCGCTCAGGCGGTGGGTGCGCCCGCCTCGGGCGGGAAGGTGCGCAAGTAGAACTCGCGGCTCGCATAGGCCATCACCGGCAGCGTCAGCAGCAGTAGCGGCAGCAGCAGCGTGCTGACGATGATCACGGCCGCCAGCAGCAGCGCCCAGCACATCATCACCCCGAAGCGGCCGAACACGGCGCGCACACTGGCGACCACGCCGGAAACCAGTTGCGCCCGGCCGTCGTAGATCAACGGGATCGAGAACGCCGACACGGTGAACAGGATGAACGCGAGCACGCCGCCCATGATCGCGCTGTAGGCGGCGTAATTCACTACCAGGCCCTCGATCCTGAGCAGGCGCAGGAAGCCGAAGGGTTCGCGTCCGACCATGAAGCCGTAGAGGATGCCTGCATCCGTGACCCAGATCAGGAACAGCAGTCCGCACACGAAGGATATGACCCAGCCGCCACGGGGCATGCGGCGGAAGCCGTCCCAGATGTCACCGAAGGCGGCGTGACGCCCCTTGCGCAGCTTGTCGGAAACCGAGAAGAAGCCGGCGAGCAGGATCGGACCCACCAGCATGAAGCCTCCCGCCAATGACAGGCTCATCGGTGCGATCTGTCCGAACTCCAGCACCGAGTACATGACCAGGCCGATTGCCACGAACAGCGCGGAAAAAGCCACGCTGAGGAGCGGGATCGCACGAAACTGGTCGAGACCGAACCGTACCGATGCCCCGATGTCGGCGAACGAGGTCGGCGCGGGGCGCAGGTTTGCGGAGGAGTCGGGTGTGTTCGGGCGATCGGACATGGCGCGGGAATCCCTCAGCGTCGCTCGGCGCGGATCCCGTCGACCACCCTGCGCAGGCGCAGCGCCTCGGCGAGCTCGAACACCGACATGGCGTAAAAACTGCTTCGATTGTAGCGCGTGATGACGTAGAAATTGCGGTAGCCGAGCCAGTACTCCGTTTCTGCTCCCGGCGTTTCCAGGTCGACGAGCGTGGCGACCGCCGCCGCCGTGCGTCCGTCCAGCGTGCTCACCCCGCTCTGGGCGAGGAGCGCGGGATGCAGCGTGGGTTCGATGCCGGCGGCAACGAGCGCGGCGCTGTCGGTGTCGGCGGCGAGGCGGGCGCGTTCGGCGACCGGCGCATCGGTCTGCCAGCCGTGCGCGCGCAGGTAGTTTGCAACGCTGCCGATGGCGTCGACCGGGTCGCTGTCGAAGTCGATCCGGCCGTTGCGATCGAAGTCCACCGCGTAGGCGCGAACGCTGCTCGGCAGGAATTGCGGGTAACCGAGCGCGCCGGCGAAGGAGCCGCTGTAGCTGGCCGGGTCGCGCGCCTGCTCACGCGCGAGCAGGAACAAGGCTTCGAGCTCGCGCCGGAACAGTTCGGCGCGCGGTGGATAGTCGAAGGCCAGGGTGGCGAGCGCCGACAGCGTCTCGAAGTTGCCGGTGTTGCGGCCGTAGATCGTCTCGACGCCGATGATGGCGACGATGATCTCGGCCGGCACGCCGAACTCGCGGGCGGCACGTTCCAGCTCGTCCGCGTACTCGTTCCAGAACGCACTGCCACCGTCGATACGGGTGTCGTCGAGGAAACGCGCCCGGTAGTTCTGCCATGAGCGCACGCCTTTGCGGGCAGGGGGCGTGATCAGGCGGATGACGGTGGGGTCGTGGCGCGCCTGTGACAGCGCGCGGTCGAGCTCGGCGGGGTCGAACGCGTGGCGCTCGGCCACTTCGGCGATGAAGGCCTGGGTCTCGGCGCGCTCCGAGTAGGAGGCCGACGCGGTGGCGGGCGCACCGAGGAGCCACAGTCCTGCGGCCAGGCTGGCGCCGAGCAGGCGGAGCCTTGCGGCGATGCGGTGCGTCCCGGTTCGGGAGGCGAACATCGTCGGGCGGCGGTTCGGGGGCGGGTTCAAGGCCAGGGTCATGGGAGTCGGATCTCGTTCATCAGTTTTTCCAGGGTGCGCAAGCTGTCACGCGAGGTCGGCGCGCCGTAACGAAGCCGGGCATAGGCCGAACAGATTGCGCGCAGGCGGTCGGCCTGTTCGGGCACGGTCGCGGCGAGGCGTTCGCCGTAGGCAAGCGGGCCTTCCCACGGTGCCCGGCCCATGCCTGCGCGTTCCATGCGCTTGCAGAACCGGATCCATGCACGTTGCACGGGGTCGGTGCTGCGGCGCTGCCAGCTTGCCCATGCGTACAGGCCGAGCAGCAGCAGCGCCGAAGCCGAGGCGAGCATGCCGGCGAGTTTGAGGGCGCTGGTATGGCTGAACCCGAGCTGGGCGAGAAGTTCGCGCTGACGCTCCGGATTGTAGCCAAGAACATGCTGGTTCCAGGTGTTGGAGATCGCCTCCCAGCGATGGCGCAGGCCGCGCAGCCAGGCCATGTCGGCCTGCAGCATGAAGGGCAGCTCGCCCCCGGCGGAGAGGGCGGCGGCCAGCCCGTCCTCGATCCGCTCGGGGGCGGCGAGTGCGGTGGGATCCACCCGCAGCCAGCCGCGCCCGTCCAGCCACACCTCGGCCCAGGCATGCGCGTCGGACTGGCGTACGACCAGGTAGCCATCGACCGGATTGATTTCGCCGCCCTGGTAGCCGGTGACCACGCGGGTGGGAACCCCGGCGGCCCGCATCACGACCGCGAACGCCGACGCGAAGTGCTCGCAGAAGCCGCGCTGGCTGTCGAACAGGAACGCGTCCGCGGTATGGGTTCCCAGCAGGGGCGGGCGCAGGGTGTACTTGAGGCGTGCGGCCCGCATGTGGGCGATCACGCGCTCGAGGATTTCGGCGTGGGAGGCGGCACCGGTCGCCAGGCGCGCGGCCAGTTCGCGGCTGCGCGGGTTGCTGCCGGCCGGCAGTTGCGTCGCGGCGGCCAGTACGGCGGCGGATTCGGCTTGGCCGATGCGTGCGTCCGGGTAGGCGCTGAGGGCCAGGCGGGTTCGGGCCTGAACCGGGCGCACGCTCAAGGCGTGGTGATCGCTTGCAAAGCGCACGAGCGGCCCGGCCGCGCCCGGGTAGTCCAGCGCCAGCAACCAGCGCCGGTTGTGCGGCTCGAGCGTGAGCATGTAGTCGAGCCGGCGGCCGCTGGGCGCGTAGTAGGGCGTTTCGGCCTCGACGAACGGTGCCGCGGTCCACGTGCGGCCGTCGAATCTGCTGAGGATCGGACCGCGCCAGTAGCGTTGCGCGGGCGGCGGCGGTGGGCCGTCGAACGCGGCGCGAAAGGCGATGGCTGCGGAGTTGCCGAGCTCGCTGATCGAGCCCGGGCTCATCGTGTCCGACAGGCCGGTGCGCGCGCTGAAGGCGTCGGCGGGCAATCCCCACAGCGGCCCCTGGATGCGCGGGAAGAGCACGAAGAACACGAGCAGGAAGGGCAGGCCATGGACGAGCAGCAGCGCCGCGCTGCGCAGGTGCTCGCGCGCTCGACCCGCGGGGTCGGCCAGCGCAACGAGGGCGCCGAGGGCCGCCAGCGTGCCGAGCAGCGCGAGTGCGGCCACCGCGATCGACTGGTCTTCGAGGAACAGGGCCAGTTGCAGGAACAGGCACAGCAGGACGCCGGCGCGGATGTCGCGTGAGGCGCGCGCCTCGAGCAGCTTCAGGCCGAGCAGCAAGGCGAGCAGGGCGACGCCCGGATCCTTGCCGAAGAAGTGGCCGAACTCCAGTCGCACGCCGGCTGCGGCCGCGGCCGACAGCGCGAGCAGCAGCAAGGCCGGCGGGGGGCGTGAGCCTTGCCACAGCAGCACGCCACGCCAGGCCAGCAGCAGCAGGCAGAGCGCGTGGATCCAGCCGGGCAGCCAGACGCCGTGCGGCGCGACGGTGAGCGCGGCGGCCACGAGCAGCCAGGTCCCTTGCCGGCGGTCGAGCGGGGCGGCCGGGCGCGTGGCGGTGACCGCGTCGCCAGGGCGGCGCCGATTGAAGGCTGTGGCAAGCCGCTTCAGGGATGGCGCCATGTCCGTCACGCCCTGTCCTCGGGCGCGATGCCGAACAGTGCCAGCTCGCGCAGGCAGCGGTCGCGGTGGTCCCGGCCCAGCTCGGGCGCGATGTGCGTCTGCGGCAGAAGCAGGCCGTAGCGGCGTCCGTCCTGATCGGCGCGCAGCACCCACGCGGTCAGTCGCGACAGGCGTTGTTCCTCGTCGAGGTGGGTTGGGAGCGCGGACCAGTCGAGCAGGACGTCTCCGCCCTGGGCGGCTGCGTACTGTTTGGTCAGCATCGGCCCGCCGCGGGCCAGCGCCTTCCAGGCCACGTGTCGCGGGGAGTCCGCGGCCCGGTGCGCGCGCAAGCCGGCGAAGTCGTCGTCGCCATCGCGCACGCGGTCGCCGGTCCCCGTGCCGCCCGCGCCGTCCTCGGGCAGCGGTGGCGGATCGATCTCGGGGGCTGGGTGAACGATGCAGTCGGCCTCGGGCACGAACACGCTCCATGCCCTTATGAGGCCGAGCGGCCAGGTGGTCTCGATGACCGTGCGGCCGAGGCTGAGGCGGCCGCGGCGGGTGGTCGGGCAGGCGAGCAGCACGACCGACTCCGCCGCCGGCCCGAGCTCGAATGCGCTGTGCTGCCCGCGCGCGCGGAGCCTGAGCGCAGGTCGCCGCGCAGCACGTGGATTGTCGATCAGGAGCCGAAACCCGGCCGCCTCGCCGGCGAACACCGGTTCGCAGCGTCCCGGTCGCAGCGACAGTGCGAGCAGGTTGCGAAACGCATGGACGATGCTGGCGGTCGCGGCGCCGCCGAGCAGGAAGACGAGGCCGTAGCCCAGGCTGAGGTTGTAGTTGATCGACGTCACCAGCATCACCACCAGCGCGCCGACGAAGCCCAGTCCGGCGGCGGTCGGCAGCACGTAGATCCGACGCTGGGTCAGGCGGATCGGCGCCGGCTCGGGCGCTCCGACGCGAAACAGCCAGCGATCGGCGCCCCGGCGCAGGGCGGCCGCGAAGGATGCGGCCCGCCGCATCAGCGCACGGCGACCGCCTGCATCAGGCGGACGAGCGTCGCCGGCGGGGCGGGGCGGCCATCGCCGGCCAGATGCAGGCGATGCGCGGCCACGTGCGGGAACAGGGTCTGGACGTCGTCGGGCAGGACGTGGTCGCGACCGTCGAGCAGCGCCCACGCGCGCGCTGCGGCGAGCAGGCCGAGGCCGGCACGCGGGCTCAGTCCGCTGACGAGCTCGGGGCTGTTGCGCGTGGTGCCGAGCAGGGCCTGGACGTAGTCGACCAGCGGTTCGGAGACGTGCACGCGCTGCGCAGCGTGCTGGAGCTCGACGAGCGCGGCGGGGCTGGCGACCGCGGGCTGGCGTTCGAGCAGCTCGCGCCGGTCCTCGCCCATCAGCAGCGCGCGCTCGGCGGCGCGGTCCGGGTAGCCGAGGCGGATGCGCAGCAGGAAGCGGTCGAGCTGGCTCTCGGGCAGCGGAAAGGTGCCGATCTGGTGCGCCGGGTTCTGCGTGGCGATGACGAAGAAAGGTTCGGGCAGCGCGAAGGTCTCGCCGTCGGCGGTGACCTGGCGTTCCTCCATGGCTTCGAGCAGGGCGCTCTGCGTCTTGGGCGTGGCGCGGTTGATCTCGTCGGCCAGGATCAACTGCGCGAACACCGGCCCGGGGTGAAAGCGGAAGGCGCTCGTGCCACGATCGAAGACCGACACGCCGAGGATGTCGGCTGGCAGCAGGTCGCTGGTGAACTGGATGCGCTGGAACTGCAGCCCCATCAGCCGCGCGAGCACATGGGCGAGCGTGGTCTTGCCCACGCCGGGTACGTCCTCGATCAGCAGGTGGCCGCGCGCGATCAGGCAGGCCAGGGCCAGACGCAGTTCGCGCTCCTTGCCGAGGATGATGTGGCCGGCCGTCTCGAGCAGGCGATTTGCATGGTGCAGGGGCATTGCTGGCGTACTGTGAAATTGGCCGGGAAGCGGTGATAATAGACGACAAAGCTAGCCGGTCCGGATGACCTGCATCACGATGACTGGCACGACAAAGTGTCTGGCGCAGGCGGCCGCGGTCGTCCGGCCGGGCGTTCGAGACGGGAGAGGGAGGAGTATGACCACCACAGCATTCATCACGCACCGTGACTGCTGGTTGCACGACATGGGGTCGATGCACCCCGAGTGTCCGGACCGGCTGTCGGCGATCAACGATCGCCTCATCGCCGCCGGCCTGGACATGTACATCTCCTTCTACGACGCGCCCGTTGCCGAGCGTGAGCAGATCACCCGCGTGCATCCGCCCGAGTACCTGGAGAGCCTGCTGGGCAATGTGCCCGAACACGGGATCCGCCACCTCGACCCCGACACCGCGATGAGCCCGGGGACGATGAAGGCCGCGCTGCGCTCGGCCGGCGCCGGCGTCTACGCCACCGACCTCGTCATGAAGGGCGAGATCGAGAACGCCTTCTGCGCCGTGCGTCCGCCCGGTCACCACGCCGAGCGTGCCAAGGCGATGGGGTTCTGCTTCATGAACAACGTCGCCATCGCCGCGCGCCATGCGCTCGCAGCCCATGGCCTGGAGCGGGTGGCGATCGTGGACTTCGACGTCCATCACGGCAACGGCACGGAAGACGTCTTCCGCGACGACCCGCGGGTGATGATGGCGGGCATCTTCCAGCATCCGTTCTATCCGTACTGCGGCACGGAGAATCCGCCCGCCCACATGTGCAACGTGCCGCTGCCGGCCGGTACCCGCGGCGACGCGTTCCGCCAGGTCTTCGGCGACATCGTCGTGCCCGCGCTGCGCAGCCACAACCCGCAGATGATCTTCATCTCGGCCGGTTTCGATGCGCACTACGAGGACGACATGGGCTCGCTCGGCCTGCTCGAGGCCGACTACATGTGGGCGACCAAGCAGATCAAGGACGTCGCCGAGGACTGCGGTCACAAGCGCATCGTGTCGATCCTCGAGGGTGGCTATTCGCTGTCCTCGCTGGCGCGCTCGGTGGTCGCCCACATCAAGACGCTCGCCGATCTTTGAGCCGCCCCTTCTTCTCCACGTCTCCACCTGCGCCTCCCCGGGGCCATGCGCACACGCTTCCTTGCGTGTCGCGCTGGCTCCGTGTCGGCGTTAGAATCGAATCTTTAATTTTTTGCCCGACGCCATGATTACCGGATCGCTAGTCGCCATCGTCACGCCCATGCAGGACGACGGCAGTCTCGACTTCCCCCGCCTGCGCAGTCTCATCGACTGGCACATCGCCGAAGGCACCGACGGCATCGTCGTCGTCGGCACCACCGGCGAGTCGCCCACGGTGAACGTGGATGAACATTGCGAGCTCATCCGCGCCACGGTCCAGCACGTGTCGGGTCGCGTGCCGGTGATCGCCGGTACGGGCGCCAACTCCACGGCCGAAGCCGTCGAACTCGCGCGTTTTGCCAGCCAGGCCGGCGCGACCGCGCATCTTTCGGTCGTGCCCTACTACAACAGGCCCACGCAGGAAGGCCTTTACCGCCATTTCCGCACGATCGCCGAGGCGGTCGAGCTGCCGCTGATCCTCTACAACGTGCCCGGCCGTACCGTGGCCGATCTCGCCAACGACACCACGCTGCGTCTGGCCGAGATCCCCAACATCGTTGGTCTGAAGGACGCCACCGGAAACATCGACCGCGCCTGCGACCTGATCGAACGCGCGCCCGCCGACTTCGCGCTCTACAGCGGCGACGACATGAGCTCGGCCGCCTTCCTCATGCTGGGTGGCCACGGCGTCATCTCGGTCACGGCCAACGTCGCGCCGCGCGCCATGCACAACTTGTGCGCGGCGGCGGCCAGCGGCGACATGCGTGCGCTGCGCGAGACCAACGCCGCGCTCACCGGGCTGCATCGCGACCTGTTCTGCGAGGCCAACCCGATCCCGGTCAAGTGGGCCGTCGCGCGCATGGGCCTGATCGGCGACGGTCTGCGCCTGCCGCTGACTCAACTGTCCGAGTGCTGCCACGAGCGTGTGCTGAAGGCCATGCGCAAGGCCGGCATCCAGGTCTGATCCGAATCTCTCTGCCCAGGAATTCCATGAACCGTTCCACGCGCACCTCACTGTCCCTGCTCGCACTCTCGCTCGCGCTCGGCGGTTGTTCGGGATCGCTGCTCGAATCCAAACGGATCGACTACAAGAGCGCCCGCCAGATCGAGCGTCCGCTCGAGATCCCTCCCGACCTGACCGCGCCTCAGCGCG
This sequence comes from Thauera sp., assembly GCA_017997795.1. Taxonomy (GTDB): domain Bacteria; phylum Pseudomonadota; class Gammaproteobacteria; order Burkholderiales; family Rhodocyclaceae; genus Thauera. Next base: position 21,182 of record JAGOEI010000014.1, read on the forward strand.
ACGACCGCTTCGCCGTACCGGACGTCTCGCCGCGCGGCGTCGCCACCTACTCGGCCTACAGCGCCGACCGCGCCGGCCAGCCGGCCACGGCCACCGCAAGCAGCGCGGTGCTCACGCCATCCGAATCCATGCGCATCGAGCGCGCGGGGACGCAGCGCTGGCTGGTGGTCGGCGGCACGCCCGAGGAGCTGTGGCCGCAGATCAAGGACTTCTGGCTCGAGCTCGGCTTCATCCTCGACATCGACAGCCCCGAAATCGGCGTCATGGAAACCGACTGGGCCGAAGATCGCGCCAAGATCCCGCAGGACTTCATCCGCTCGAGCATCGGCAAGGTGTTCGACGGCCTGTTCTCCACCCCCGAGCGCGACAAGTTCCGTACTCGTCTGGAGCAGGGCAAGGACCCCGGGACGGTCGAGGTCTACATCAGCCATCGCGGCATGATGGAGATCTACCCGACCGAGGCGAAGGATTCGACGATCTGGCAACCGCGCCCCGCCGATCCCGAGCTCGAAGCCGAGATGCTGCGCCGCCTGATGGTGCGGCTCGGTGCCGAGGAAGCGCGCGCCGAAGCGGCCGTGGCGACCGAGCAGGTGCCGGAGCGCGCGCAGATCACTTCTGCGGCCGATGGCCGCGTCATGCTCGTCATGGAAGAGCCGTTCGACCGTGCCTGGCGGCGCGTGGGGCTAGCCCTAGACCGGATCGGTTTCACCGTCGAGGACCGCGATCGCGCGCAAGGGCTCTACTTCGTGCGCTACGTCGATCCCGACGCCGACAACCGCAGCCCGGACAAGGGCTTGCTGTCGCGGCTGGCCTTCTGGCGCAGCGATGACAAGCCGGCGCAGGGCGGCAGCGAATACCGTCTGCGCGTCGAGGGGCAGGGCGATGCGTCGCGGGTCAGCGTGCTCAGCCGCGAAGGCGGTCAGGACAACTCGGAGACCGCGCGGCGCATGCTGGGGCTGCTGCACGAGCAGTTGCGCTGAGCGCAGGCGCCACAAACAAAAAAGCCGGCTTGTCGCCGGCTTTTTGTTTGTTCCAGGCGCGAACGCCGCAGCTTACTTCTGCGCCGATTCCTTGGCGGCGCTCACCGCAGCTTCGGCGGCGGCCTTTGCAGCCTCTGCCGCCTTCGCAGCCTCGTCGGCAGCATTTGCAGCACCTTCCTTGACGGCTTCGACGGCAGCGTCGGCCTTCTCGGACGCGGCGGCGGCCGCTTCCTTGGTGGCGTCGGCGGCGGCGGCCGCTTCTTCCTTGACCACCTGGGCGCCCGCAGCGGCAGCGTCGCCGGCGGCCTTGGCGCTTTCCTTCGCAGCATCGACGGCCTGCGCGGCGGATTCCTTCATCTGCTCCTGGGCGGTCGGTGCCGGTTGCACGGCAACGGGCTCTTCCTTCTTGCCGCAGGCGGAAACGGCGAGGGCAACCAGGGCAGCAACGAGCAGGGAATTCTTCATGGTCTTTTTCCTTTCGGGGTTCAGGGGGCCTTTCGCCGCGTGAGCGCCGGGCGTCTGCACTTGATTGAACATGACGACTTCGGACTGCGGCGAAAGCAGACGCAGTCTAGCATGCGCAGGGATGGCAAAAGGATGACGTGGTGCGCTGCAAAATGTCATTCAATCGTAAAAAAGCATGTCGAAACAGGTGGATAAACTTGTTGCCGACACGGCGCGGCGGTTCTTGAGCTGGCGCTGGCGGGCAGGCGGCTGCGTCGGTTCGGCAGGCGCGCGTTAGAATCGCGCTCCCCGTCCGAATCCGAACTGCCATGCCCATCGCCCTCATCGAATCCCTGGACCACGAAGGCCGTGGCGTGACCCGCCCCGAGGGCAAGGCGATCTTCGTCGACGGCGCGCTGCCCGGGGAGCGGGTGGAGTATGTCGTGCGCCGCTCGCGCCCGACCTACGAGCAAGCCGAGGTGGTGCGGATAATCAAACCGAGCGCCCAGCGCGTGGCGCCGCGCTGCCGGCATTACGGCACCTGTGGCGGCTGCTCGATGCAGCACCTGGATGCAGATGCGCAGGCGGCGGCGAAGCAGCGCATCCTCGAAGATGCGCTCTGGCATATCGGCAAGCTGCGGCCGGAGATCATCCACTCCGCCATCCACGGTCCCGCCTGGGGCTACCGCTATCGCGCCCGCCTGGGCGTTCGGCTGGTGCCGAGCAAGGGCGGGTTGCGCGTGGGTTTCCACGAGCGGCGCTCGAGCTACATCGTGGACATGCGCGAGTGCCCGGTGCTGCCGGCGGCGATCTCGGCCATGCTGCCGCGCTTGCGCGAGATGATCGAGGGGCTGTCGATCGCCGATCGCCTGCCTCAGGTCGAGATCGCGATCGGCGACGAGGCCACGGTGTTCGTGTTCCGCAACCTGCAGCCCTTCAGCCGCGCCGACCTCAAGCGCCTGTCCGCATTTGCCGATGCCGAGGGCATCCAGGCGTGGCAGCAGCCGAACGGCCCGGACTCGGCGACCCCGCTGCACCCGCTGGGTGGGCCGGCGCTCGCGTACACGCTGCCGGAGTTCGATGTGCGCATGGATTTTCGACCGACCGACTTCACCCAGGTCAACGTGCACATCAACCGCCTGCTGATCCGGCGCGCGATGCAGTTGCTCGACCCGCAGCCGGGCGAGCGCATCGCCGATCTGTTCTGCGGGCTGGGCAACTTCAGCCTGCCGATTGCACGTCGCGGCGCGCAACTCATCGGCGTCGAAGGCAGTGACGCGCTGGTCGCGCGCGCGCTCGACAACGCTCGACGCAATGGCCTGGCCGAGCGGACCAGCTTTTATGCGGCCAATCTTTTCGAGGCCACCGAGGACAGCCTCGCCGCGCTGGGCCCGCTCGACAAGCTGCTGATCGACCCGCCGCGTGAAGGTGCGATCGCCGTGGTCAAGGCGATCGGGCCGCAGCAGCAGCCGGCGCGGATCGTCTACGTGTCCTGCAACCCCGCCACGCTCGCGCGCGATGCGGCCGTGCTGGTGCGGGAGAAGGG
>JAGOEI010000015.1 GCA_017997795.1 Thauera sp.
CGATGTAGCGCACGCGCTTTTCGGCGCGCAGGTCCTTGAGCAGGCCGAGCTGGGAGGGCACGTCGCCGAGGTTGTGCACCTGGATGAGGTCGAGCACCGGCTTGCCCAGGCGCTGGAACGAGGTCTCGAGCTGCGCCCGCGCGGCCGCGGGATCGGCACGCCCGCCGCCCCAGCCCGCCACGTTGAGCTTGGTCGCCCAGAATAGTTTGTCGGTGATGGCGAGCTCGGCCGCGATGCGCCCGGCCACTGCCTCCGAGGCGCCGTAAGACGGTGCGGTGTCGAAGACCCGGCCGCCATGCTCGACCAGCGCCTGCAGCACCTCGCGCACGGCCGCGACGTCCTCGCTGCGCGCCACCTCGGCAAAGGTGGCGGAGCTGCCCAGGCCGACCGCGGGCAGACGCTCACCGGACGAGGGGATGGCGCGGGTGATCAGTTCCAGCGTCCGGTCCGCGTTCGGCGCCCCGGCTTGGCCTGCGGCCCACGACGGCGCGCTCTTCAGGCTCAGCGTCACGCCAGTGGCAAGACACAGCTTCAGGTAGTCACGGCGGGAAATCATGGCGAAAGCCTCCATCGGGTTTGTTCAGAAACGGTCATCGCACCCGGCCACGCACGTCATGACGCCGCACGTCCTGCGCCACGCGCGCCGACGCGGTGGCGGTGGCCATGCGCTGTTGGGTGCGCCCCAGCCACAGCGCCAGCCCGGCCCACAGCAGCGCCAGCGGTACCGCCACGCTGGCGAGCGCCGCCAGCCCCATGCCCAGGCGTCCGAGCAGGCCTTCGAGCTGCGCGCCGACCACGTCGCCGCCGCGATAGACGAAGGTGTCGATGAAGGCCTTGGCCTTGTACTTGTCCTCGCGGCGCAGCACGGTGAACAGCGTCTCGCGCGCCGGCCGCATCAGCGCGCGCTGCACCGCGCGGAAGGCGGCCTCGAAGGCGACCAGCGCCGCCAGCGAGCCCACCATCGCCAGGCCGATGAAACCGAGCGCGGTGGTCAGCGGCAGCAGCGCCAGCGTCAGCGCCACGCCTACCCGCTGCATCAGCCGCCCGGCGACCAGCGCCTGCAGCACCAGGGTGGCGATCTGAGTGATCAGGTCGATGCGGGCGAACATCGTGGTGCGCAAGTCGAGGTCGTCGCCGAGTTCGGCCACCATCTGCAGCCGGGTGAAGTAGAGGAAGGTCGCCATCACCGCCAGGATCACGACGTAAGCGGCGATCCCCAGCAGGTAACGCGAGCCGAACACCGCGCGCACGCCCGCCCAGGCGCTACCGCCGATCGGGGTGTGCGCGTCGTCGGCGGGCGCCCCCTCGCCTCGCACCCGCTCTCCCGTCACCGACTCGCCCGTCACCAGCGCTCCGGGTCCCGCCGCCTCTGCCGCCGGCGCAGTCCGCGGCGGACGCATGCGCGCAATCCCCCACGCCGCCGCCAACCCCACCGTCAGAAACCCCGCCGACACCAGCAGCAGCGCCGGCGTGCCCAGCGGCGCCGCCAGTTGCGAGGCCAGCCACGGCCCGGCGATCGCCCCCAGCGTGCCGCCGACCGCGATCAGGCCGAAGAAGCGCTTGCCCTGCTCGAGCGTGAAGCGGTCCGCCATCAACGCCCAGAACACCATGGTGGCGAACAGGTTGAAGACGCTGAACCACACATAGAACACCTGCCCGCTGACCACGCCCACCGCCTCGGGCGTCCATACCAGCAACAGGAAGAAGCCCACCAGGCTGGAGGCGAAGAACGCGTAGGTCGCCGAGATGAACTGCAGCCGCGGCAGCCGGCTGACCAACCAGCCGAACAGCGGATTGACCAGCAGCGCCACCAGCGCCGTGCCCATGAACAGCCAGCGCACCGCGTCGATGCCGCCGCGCAGCCCGAGCGCCTCGCGCGCCGGACGCAGGATCATCAGCGCCACCAGCACGCAGAAGAAGAACAGCACCGCCAGGCACACCGGCAGCACTTCGTCGCGGCGAACGTCGAACAGGCGCTGCAGCCAGGTCTTCAAGAGAAGGGGGTCTCCTTCGGCAAAGCGGGATGATCAGTAACTGCCGGATGGGAAACTGGACCCTCGTTCGCGCACCAAGTTCGCCGGCCTGCATCACGCGCCGGCGGCGCCAGAGACCGCAAATTCGCTATCCTGCCCACCCACGTACACGACCGCAGCCCGCTTTGCCCACCCTCACGCCCACCGTCCTCTACCTTGACGACGACCTCCTCGTCGTCGACAAACCCGCCGGACTGCTGTCGGTGCCCGCCCGCGGTGAAGACCGTCAGGACTGCCTGGCGGCGCGCGTGCAGGCCCTGCACGCCGACGCGCTCATCGTGCATCGGCTCGACGCCGCGACCTCGGGCCTGGTGCTGTTCGCCCGCGGCCTGGAGATGCTGCGCCGCATGAGCCTCGCCTTCGAGCAGCGCGTCGTCGGCAAGCAGTACGTGGCGGTCGTGCATGGCCACATCGCGCATGACACTGGCGAGATCGACCTGCCGCTGCGCGAGGACGCCGACAATCGTCCGCGCCAGATCGTCGATCCGCTGCGCGGCCGGCGCGCGCTGACGCGCTATCAGGTGCTGGAACGCCTTGGCACGGGCACCGACGCCACCACCCGCGTCGCCCTCAAGCCCGTCACCGGCCGCGCCCACCAGTTGCGCGTGCATCTGCTGGCGCTCGGCCACCCGATCGTCGGCGACCCGCTCTACACCCCGCCGGAGCTGGCCACCCCCAGCGCAACCGCCCGCATGCACCTGCACGCCGCCCGCATCGCCTTCATCCACCCGCGCACCCGGGTGGCGCTGCAGTTCGACAGCCCGGTGCCGTTCTGAAGGCTTCGCCACCCGGGCCCCGCGCGTCAGGTCCGCAAGAAACGGATTGATCGCCGACACGGCGGCGCCATACTGGACCCGAGCCAGACCTGAGCATCGCCACCCGAAACCTTGCGCCGTTGGGGCAGGGTGTCGCAGCCGTGCGCTTCAGCGACCGAAATCCCTGCGCATGGGGCAGGGCGCCGATCACCCGCGCGGCCCGCCCCGCCTCGAACCGGAGTCCCGAGCATGTCCGCCGACGAAACCGCAGCGCGCCATTACGCCCTCGTCGCCCGCGCGATCGCCTTCATCCGCGCCCACGCGCGCAGCCAGCCCGGGCTGGACGAGGTCGCCGCCGCGGTGCACCTCAGCCCCGCGCATCTGCAGCGCGTGTTCGCCGAATGGGCGGGCATCTCGCCCAAGCGCTTCCTGCAGTACCTGACCAAGGAATACGCCCGCCAGCAGCTCGCGCAGTCCGCGAGCCTGCTCGACGTCACCCTGGCCGCCGGCCTCGGCAGCCCGAGCCGGCTGCACGACCTCATGGTGAGCTGCGAGGCGATGACGCCCGGCGAGATCAAGGCCGCCGCACACGGCATCGACATCGGCCACGGCTTCGCGCCCACGCCCTTCGGCGACGCCCTGGTGGCGTGGACCGCGCGCGGCGTTTGCCACTTCGCCTTCGGCGCGGCAGACGACCCGGCACTGCTCGCCGAACTGCGCACCCTGTGGCCCGCCGCCACGCTCGACCGCGACGACGCGCACGCCCACGCCCTGATGCAGCAGATCTTCCCGCGCACGCCCACGCGTGGCAGCGTGCATCTGGTGCTGCGCGGCACCAACTTCCAGATCAAGGTGTGGGAGGCGCTGATCCGCATCGAGCCGGGCCGCGTGCTGTCGTACGGGCAGCTCGCCCGCGCCCTCGGCATGCCGCGCGCGCCGCGCACCGTCGGCAGCGCGATCGCGGCCAACACCATCGGCTACCTGATCCCCTGTCATCGCGTGATCCGCGCAGGCGGCGAGGTCGGCGACTACCGCTGGGGCAGCGAGCGCAAGCTGGCGCTGCTCGGCCACGAGGCGGCGCGGCAGGGCGACTGAGCCGGAGAGCGTTTGCGTTCGGACGTGCACCTGGGCATCACCGAGGCGGTGGTCACGGTCCATCCGCGGCTGCGCAACCGCACCCTCGGCCTGGTGATCGCCATCGCGCCGCCGCCGCAACGCCCCCCTCAGCACGCCTGCGGCAGGCTGACGAAGCGATCGAGCGCGACGCGATGGAAGGTCGCACTGCCGCTCGTGCCTGCAGGCGCCAGGGCAACGGACGCGCCGGCACACGGCACCCTTGGACGCACAGCAAGGATCCCGGCGCGTGCGGTCGATCATCGCCGCGCTCGTGCTGGTCGCTGGAGCCTCCGACCTCAAGCACGCAGCAGCAGAACATGAGGGCTTCGGGAGCACAGTCGGGCATACTGTCGCGCCCCGCGTCGGAACCGCCATGTCCTCCTCCCTCACCGACCTGCTCGCGGCCGCGCTCGCCGCCCGAGCCCCCCTGATCGCGCAGCTCGCTGCCGAGCACACCGATGCCTGGCGCCTCTTTCACGGCACCGTCGAGGGTGCGCCCGGCATCACGGTGGACCGCTACGGCGCCGTGCTGCTCGCGCAGACCTTCCATCGTCCGCTGAGCGTCGAGCAACTGGCCGAGCTCGAGGCCTTCTACGCCGAAGCCCTGCCCGGCCTGCCGCTGGTGTGGAACGACCGCAGCGGCAAGAACTCGCGCATCGCCAACACCCTGCCGCCCGAACAGCAAGCGATAGCCGAGCAGCCCTCGGAATTCTCCGAGCTCGGCGTGCGCTACCGCTTCCAGGCCCGCCACGCAGGGCAGGACCCCTGGCTGTTCCTCGACCTGCGCGCCGCGCGCCGCCGCGTGATGCAGGAAGCCGAGGGCAAGTCGCTGCTCAACATGTTTGCCTACACCTGCGGCGTCGGCGTCGCCGCGGCCAAGGCCGGCGCGCGTCACGTGGTCAATGTGGATTTCGCCGAGTCCAGCCTCGCGGTCGGCAAGGACAATGCCCGCCTCAACGAGCTGCCGATCCGGGTGCGCTTCATCAAGTCCGACGCCTTCGCCGCGCTGCGCCAGTACGCCGGCATCGGCCAGCCCAAGATGGTGCGTGGCAAGCACCTGCCGCCCTTCCCCGAGCTGGCGCCGCACCGCTTCGACCTCGTCTTCCTCGACCCGCCGCGCTACGCCAAGAGCGCCTTCGGCGTGGTCGATCTGGTGCACGACTACGCCGCGCTGTTCAAGCCGGCGCTGCTCGCCACCGAAGAGGGCGGCACCCTGATCTGCTGCAACAACGTCGCCCGCGTGGATCGCGAGGACTGGCTCGACCAGCTCGAGCGCAGCGCACGCAAGGCGGGCCGGCCGGTGCGCGAGGCGGAGTGGATCACCCCGGAGGCGGACTTCCCCAGCCGCGACGACAACCCGCCGCTGAAGATGCTGCTGCTGCGCGTGTAAGCGATGCGCCCGAACGCCGTGAAGCCAACACCGTGACGCCACGTCAGCAAATGAACGCCACACATCCCTGGAGCCGCCATGGCTGGATTTGAGAACTACGAGGAAGCCACCCGCAAGATCGAGCACGAGATCGAACGCATGGGCGTTGCGCTCGGCATCGACTGGTCCGACGAGGCGCAGGTGCGCGAACTGGCGCGCGAAGCCCTCGAGCACTCGCAGGACAGGATCCACCAGGCTGCAGCCAACCCGGACGACCAGCAACTGGGCGCGAAGGTCACGCTGTTCGGTCTCGCCAGCCTGATGCTGCGCACGATGGAAGAGAGCGCCGGCGTCGGCCAGGAAAGCCATGGCGGACCGGTCTGGAAGATCTTCGGCCGCGCGCTGTGGGCCGAGGCACAACAGCGCGGTCCGGCGCAGGGCTGAGCGCCGAACGCGGTCCCCGACTGCCACCGCAAGCATCCCGCAGCACCATGCAACCCCGCCCTTCGCCCGCCTACCTCGCCGGCTACCCAGAGCATCTGCGCCAGCAGGTACTCGCCCTCATCGAGCAGGGCCGCTTCGGCGACGCACTGCGGCGGCGCTATCCGCGGGCCCACGCGGTGCGCTCGGACAGCGCGCTCTACGACTACGTGCAGGCGCTCAAGGCCGAACACCTGCGCAGCGCGCCGCCGCTCGGCAAGGTGCGCTTCGACAACACCCTGCACGTGATCCGCAACGCGCTCGGCACCCACACCGCCATCTCGCGCGTGCAGGGCTCGCGCCTGCAGGCCAAGCGCGAGATCCACATCGCCACGCTGTTCCGCACGGTGCCGGAGGAATTCCTGCGCATGATCGTGGTGCACGAGCTCGCGCATCTGCGCGTGCGCGATCACGACAAGGCCTTCTACCAGCTCTGCCTGCACATGGCGCCGGACTACCACCAGTACGAGTTCGACCTGCGCGCCTATCTCGTGTACCGGGATGCCGGCGGCGAGGCGCTGTGGGGTGGCTAGTCGTGGCGATGCAAATCCGTGGCGGTACAAGTCCGATGCAAGCCCCGACACAAACCATTACGCCGATAAATAAAGCGCATGAAAATTCGCTGCTGATTTGAAGGAAAATATCGGCTTCGCCGGCCGGCAGCCCGTCTGCACCGCCGGCCCCCGGATTTCTCCTTCAGGAAGCGACCATGCTGCAGAAATTCCCCGCCTTCGCGGGCGTGAAAGGTCCCGTCGTCGTCGTCGTCATGGACGGCTACGGCATTCCGAAGCACGCCGTCGGCAGCGCGATCGACGCGGCGCGCAAGCCCACCCTTGACCGCCTGTTCGCGCAGTACCCCAACATCACCCTGCGCGCCCACGGAACCGCGGTGGGCATGCCGTCCGACGACGACATGGGCAACTCCGAGGTCGGCCACAACGCCATCGGCGCCGGCCAGGTCTACGCGCAGGGCGCGGCGCTGGTGGCCAACGCCATCGCCGAAGGCGCGATCTGGCAGGGCGAGGCCTGGCAGCAGATCGTCGCCGGAGCCAAGGCGGGCGCGAACGGAAAGGCGGGCGTGCTCCACTTCATCGGCCTGTTCTCCGACGGCAACGTGCACAGCCACATCGATCACCTGAAGGCGATGCTCGTGCGCGCGAAGGAGGAGGGCGTGGCCACGGTGCGCATCCATGCCCTGCTGGATGGCCGCGACGTCCCCGAGACCAGCGCGCTCGACTACGTGGTGCCCTTCGAGGCCTTCCTGCAGGACATCAGCCGCGACGGCTTCGACGCCCGCATCGCCTCCGGCGGTGGCCGTCAGACCATCACCATGGACCGCTACGACGCCAACTGGCCGATGGTGGCGCGCGGCTGGCGCACCCACGTGCTCGGCGAAGGCCCGCAGTTCGCCAACGCCACCGACGCGGTGCACGGCCTGCGCGAAAAGCACCCGGGCACCATCGACCAGGATCTGCCCGAGTTCATCGTTGCCGACGATGGCAAGCCGATCGGCACCATCGAGGATGGCGACTCGGTCGTGCTGTTCAACTTCCGCGGCGACCGCGCGATCGAGATCACGCGCGCCTTCGTCGAGGAGGATTTCACCGAGTTCGACCGTGTGCGCCATCCGCGCGTGACCTACGCCGGCATGCTGCAGTACGACGGCGACCTGCAGCTGCCCAAGCGCTTCCTGGTCGCCCCGCCGGCGATCAAGGACACCTCCGCCGAGTGGTTCAGCAAGTCCGGCCTGGCCCAGTTCGCCTGCTCCGAGACGCAGAAGTTCGGCCACGTCACCTACTTCTGGAACGGCAACCGCTCCAACAAGTTCGACGGCGAGACCTGGCAGGAAGTCCCGAGCGACGTCGTGCCCTTCGAGCAGCGGCCGTGGATGAAGGCGGCCGAGATCACCGACGCGATGATCGCCGCGCTGCAGTCCGGCCAGTACCAGGTGCTGCGCTGCAACTACGCGAACGGCGACATGGTCGGCCACACCGGCAACTTCCGCGCTGCGACGATGGCGATCGAGGCGGTGGACCTGGCGCTGGCGCGCCTCTTGCCGGCGATCGACGCCGCCGGCGGGGTGGCGCTGATCACCGCCGACCATGGCAACGCCGACGAGATGTTCGAGCTCGACAAGAAGACGAAGCAGCCGGCGCAGAACAAGGACGGCAGCTACAAGGCCAAGACCGCGCACACGCTCAACCCGGTGCCGCTGATCCTGTACGACAACGTCAGCGGCGGCAAACTCGGCCTGAAGCAGTCGGAAACCGCCGGTCTGTCGAACATCGCCGCAACCGTGGCCAACCTGCTAGGCCTGCACAAGCACGACAAGTGGGACGACAGCCTGCTGGAGCTGAAGTGATGGCCCGCTTCACCGGGCACCGCCCCTTCTCCAACAAGGTAGCCGGGAACTGCCCGCTGGAGCCGGTTCGATGCAAACCCCGCACCGTAGCAGGGACCTTTCCCTTGGAGCCGGTTCGATGCAAAGCTTGATGAAGAAGACCTCGCGTGCCGCCTCGGGCACGCTCCTCCTCGCCGCCGCCCTCGCGACGGGCGCCTGCGGCCTGCTGCCGCAGAAGACCGAGGTCGCCCCTGGCGTCACCCAGCAGACCGGCCAGTTCGAGTTCGCCCTGCCCAGCGGCGAATACCGCTGCGAGCGCGGCGAACGCCTGCAGCTTCAGCGCGAGGTCGCCAACGCTGTGAACAACCGCATCCAGCTCTCCTGGAACGGCGGCCAGTACCAGCTCGAACGCGACCCGTCGTACTCGGGCCTGCCGCGCTTCGAGGACGTCGCGAGCGGCCTGGTGTGGATCGATCTGCCGTGGAAGGGCCTGCTGCTGGACGGCCGCACGCAGAAGCCGCTGGCCAACGAGTGCCGCGCGACCTGAGAGCGTCGGGCTGAGCGAGCAGCAGCCTGAGGAAGGGACGACCTCAAGGGGGCCAGCGACGTGCGGCCATTCCTGCAGACCCGGGCCTCCCACAAGATCTGTGCCTGAGGCCGGGCGCGCTTACATGAACGGCGCCAGGCGTTCCGGCTGTGCCACCGCCTCGGTCTCGAGCGCGGCGACCACCGCGCGCGCGGCCTCGAGTTCGCGTGCCGCACGCGCCCCGGCATCGTCGATGCCGAACTTCACGCCGTCTTCCGCCTCGGTGCGCAGCGCATGCGCCATGCCGACGTGCAGGCCGAAGCGTGCAAAGGCCTCGCACACCTCGGGCGTGGCACGGTGCAGGATCGCCATGCATTGCGCACCGGCCTCGAACAGCTTGGCCCGGCGGCGGCGCACGATGTCCAGATGGCGCTCGGCATCACGCACCGGCGCTGCGCGTGCCGCGCGATACATCACCTCGCCCTCGGCGATCACGTTGGTCGCGTCCGCCAGCACGCGCATGACCTCCATGTCGTTCAGATCCACGATCATGCGGAACGCGCCGGTATAGAGCAGGTCGCCGAGCAGGATGTTGCCGGCATTGCCGAACAGCGCCCCCTCGCTGTGCGCATCGGCGCCGCCGCCGCTGGCCTCGGTCACGCCGTCGTGCAGGGCGAGCGAGATGTGGATCAGCTCGACCGCTGCCGCCAGCGCGTAATGGCGATCGCCGGTGTGGTCCAGCGCCCGTGCTGCCGCCAGCACCAGCGCCGGACGGACGCGCTCGTCGCCGTGCAGGATGAACTCGACGACCTGGCGGATCAGCACCACCTCGCTGTCGAACTGGCGGCGGATGAGGGCGTTGACCTGCTCCATGTCGTGCTGGAGCCAGGTGGGGAAGGAAGCGGATTGCTGGAGCATGTTCGGATTGCCGTTCGAGGCCGCGGGTCTGCGGCCGTTTGACGTTCGCAAGCCCGCGAGTCTATAGCCGCACCGCGGCGCTGACCAGCCGAACGGCTGCACGGACTGCGCGAAACCATGCCCCGACACGCCATACACGCCGGTACAAGGCAGACAGATGCCGTGTTGCACAATCCCATGCAGATGGACCGGCGCCCGCTAGCGCCGGCTGCTTGCAGGGGATCAACATGAAAAACATCAAACTCGCACTCGTCTTCATCCTGGCGGGGCTCAGCCTGCTGTGGTGGTGGGCCGACCCGCTCGTGGTGGAGGGCAACACCTTCTTCGCGGTACGGAGCATCGCGGTCAATTACTCCGGCGTACTGGCCATGGGCGTCATGAGCATCGCCATGATCCTCGCCCTGCGTCCGGTGGCGCTCGAGCCGCTCTTCGGTGGCATGGACAAGGCCTACCGGCTGCACAAGTGGCTGGGCATCGCCGGCCTGTCGATCGGCGTGGTGCACTGGCTGTGGGCCAAGGGCACCAAGTGGGCGGTGGGCTGGGGCTGGCTGGAAAAGCCGGCGCGCGGCCCGCGCCCGGAGCAGACGGTGGAGCTCTTCCGCTTCTTCCAGGAACAGCGTGGCCTGGCCGAGAGCATCGGCGAATGGGCCTTCTACGCCTTCGTCGTGCTTGCCGCGATCGCGCTCATCAAGCGTTTTCCGTATCGCCGCTTCGTGCAGACCCACCGCGTGATGGCGGCGGTGTATCTGGCGCTGGTGGTGCACGGCGTGGTGCTGCTGCCATTCACCTACTGGGCCAGCCCGATCGGCATCCTGATGGCTATGCTGATGGCCGCCGGCAGCTACGCCGCGGTGCTCTCGCTCGCCGGCCGCATCGGTCGCACGCACCGCGCCGAAGGCCGCATCGAGACCGTCGTCCAGCACCCCGGCAATCAGGTGCTGGACGTGGGGCTGCGCCTGGATTCGACCTGACCCGGCCATGACGCCGGCCAGTTCGCCTTCGTCACCTTCGACGAGCGCGAAGGCCCGCATCCGTTCACCATCTCGTCCGCCTGGGCCGGCGACGGCCGCATGCGCTTCATGATCAAGCCGCTCGGCGACTACACCCGCACGCTGCCCGGCACACTGAAGGCGGGCGATCCGGTGCGCGTGGAAGGCCCTTACGGCCGCTTCGACTTCGCCAGCCCGCAGCCGCAGCAGATCTGGGTCGCGGGCGGCATCGGCATCACCCCGTTCATCGCCCGCCTGCAGGCGCTGGCGCAGCAGGATGGCGACAAGCCGATCGACCTGTTCTACAGCACCGCTGCGCCGGACGAAGGCTTCATCGCCCGGCTGCATGCGCTCGCCGCCCAGGCGCGGGTGAAGCTGCATGTGCTGGTGACGCAGCGCGACGGCCGCCTGGACGCCGAGCGCATCTGCCGCACGGTTCCGGCATGGACGCGCGCGGGCGTGTGGTTCTGCGGCCCGGCCGGATTCGGCCAGGCCTTGCGCGAGGCCTTCGGCGCGCGCGGGCTGGAGGCCGGGCGCTTCCACCAGGAGCTGTTCGAGATGCGTTGAGCGACGCACGCCACCCCGGTTGTGTGCGCTGATGAAGGACGAGGCACACGCGCGTTCTCCTTCCGTCGTCGCCCGCGAACAGGACGCAAAGCCGATCGTCGAGCGGGATCGACCCGGGGGCGGCCGGGTGATGTTCTTCCACCGCGACGGGGGTGGCCCACGCGGGCCCAGCCCGACCCCGCCTGCGCCGCCGCGGCGAGTTGATGATTGTCACCCGCCGCCGCAAGCTCGACCCGCCGCAAGGCGCGACGAGGCGCTTGCACGCGCGGATCAACCAATAATAAAGTATTACCTTTACGAACCGAGGAGAACGCGGTGAGCACCAAGACCCGGAGCGCCCTGCGCGCAACACTCAAGCAGGAGGATGCGGCGCTCGAGGAACGCCTGCCCGAGGCCAGCCCGCCCCCCACGACCCAGCCAGCAACCGCAGCGCTGCCCGCAAGCGCGGACACCCCGGCACCGCCCGCAAGTGCCGACGCCGGTGCCCGGCCGTCAGCCGCGGGGGCAGGCGCCGAACCGACTCCAGCCGGACCGACTCTGGCCAAATCCACTCTGGCCAAATCCACTCTGGCCGAACCGACTCTGGCCGAACCGACTCCGGCCGAACCTGCTGCGACCCAAGCGCCTCCGGCCCAAGCCACCACGCCGACCCAAGCTACCGCAAAGGCCAGACCCGAGAAGCGCAAGCTCGAGCGCTTCAAGCTCGCCGGCAGCGATCGCCGCCGGCTCGGCACCCTCGGCGCCGAGCTCAAGGCCGCGGGACGGCGTCCGAGCAAGTCCGAGCTCGTGCGCGCCGGCATCGCCGCCCTCGCCGCACAGGGCGCGGCCGAGGTGATGGCGCTGGTCGACACGCTCTCGCCCGCCGCCCGCGCAAAGGACAAGAAGGCCCGGCGCAAGAAGGACGACAAGGCAGCCGGCAAGCGCAGGAACAGGAGCAAGGGCAAGTCCGCCAGCAAGAAGCGCTGAACGGCCCGCATCCCGTCAGGGCTGCCGCATGGCTGGCCCTGGCGCAGGCCCGCGCGCCGCGTTCGAGGAGACGACGATGACTCAGAAGAATCCGATGCAGATCTCGGCCCGCATGGACGAGATCGATGCCGTGCTCGAGACGGAAGGCGTGCCGTCCTACAGCGAGATGTGGGCGGCCAACGCCGAGCTGCGCGAAGCGCTCGAGTGCCTGCGCGAGCGCCTGGCGATGGCAAACGCCATGCTGTCCACGCTGCACGGCGACCTGCTGCAGACCGAGCTCATCGTCGCCAGCGCCAGCAGTGTGGACCAGATCCAGCGCCAGCTCGGGCGCCTGAAGACCGATCGCAAGGCGCAGGCGGCACGCGCCCAAAGCCGCCTTGCGCGGCGCTGGGGCACGCGGGAAGACTGAACCGGCCGTAACAAGGCCGACCACCTACGGCGCACTCGCCTGACGCAAGGCTTCACGCCTGGCGGAGACCGTGGGAGCGGGCTCGTCCGCGAAGGGAGTCGGTGGGTGACGCTCATGCGCGGGCAAGCCCCACGAGGAGCTGCGACGCCTCAGCGCCCGTGGGAGCGGCCTTGGCCGCGAAAAAACCCGTGAAGCGCGCATTCGCGGGCAAGTCCGCTCCCACGGACAGTTGCTCCCACGAGGGTCAGGTCGGCCTCGAACGAACTCAGTTCTCGCCGTCGGAGATCACCGCTTCGCCGGCTTCGCTCCCGGCCGCCGTCGTACGCGCGGCGCGTGCCGACCGGCGCGCGGTCTTGTTCACCGACTCGCCCTCACTGTCGCCATCAGCCGGCGCAGCGAACGCGTGTACGCTGGACTCGCTCACCTTTTCGTAGAGCTCGGACGCCACCCCGGACGCCGACTCGAGCGCCGAGAACAGCGCTCCCGAGCCGGCAGAGGCCGAGCTCGAGGCCTCGCGGACTGCACTGTCCAGGCTCGCCTTGAGGTGGCCGATCCAGGCCTGCGTGATCTCGATGAACTGCTGATGCGCCTCGGTCGCGATCTCGCTGATGTCGCGAACATAGGCGACCGCACGCGCGATCTGCGGCTCCAGGCCGTCGGACTGCAGCTTCTGCAGCGCGGCCACGTCATCGGCGCCGAGCATGGCCTGCGCCTGGCGGGCGCTGTCGGTGGTGGCGGCACGGGCGGTCGCGAGGTTGAGCGCGGCGACACGGCCCGCGTGCTCAAGACCCTCGGCGGCGAGGGCGTGAATGGCGTCCATGCTCGCCTCGTTGGCGGCAAGGAATTCGGCGGCGGGGACTTTCGCTTTCATCTCGGCACTCCGGAATTGACGGTTCGGACGTCCCCGCCAGCCTGTGAGCACAGCGATGGGACGCATACTGCTGCAACGCAATATGCACCCAAGTATAGAAAGCGAACTTCACCGCAAGATGAAGCTTCCGTGTCAGAACGCGGACAGCGCCGCCACCTGCGCGCGGAGCGGGCAGCGCCGCTGCAATCAGTGCTTCCGCGCGCGCTTGCCCTTGGCCACCTTGGGCAGCGCGGCAACCAGGCGTGCGACCTCGGCGATGTCGCGCTCGGCGAGCAGCGCCAGCCCGGCGCGCAGCACTTCGGACTTGCTGGCGAGCACGCCATCCTTGCCCAGGGCTTCGCGCAGCGCCTTGATGCGCTTGTGCTCGCTGGCCGGCATCGAGAAGGAGTCGCGCTCCACCTTCTCGTGCTTGTCCTTGCGTTCCGCCTCGGCCGCCCTGTCGGCAGGCTTCTCGGCGGGCTGTTCCGCCGCCTTCGCGGCTTCGCCGGGAGCCGCGTCCGCCTTGACCTTCGTCGTCCTGGCCGGCGCTGCACCGCCGCCCGTCTTCGGCGCTACGGGGCGGGCGGGCGTCCGTGCCGCGGCCGGCTTGGGCGGCGGCAGCACCGGGGCGATCACGTCCGCCGGCGCGGGCGCGCTGACAGGCGCGGCGGCGGCGACCGCCGCCTCCGGCTTCGCCGCAGTCACCGCGGTGCGCGCCGTGCGGCTGCGCTGCGCGAGCGCGGCGTCTTCCTGCTTCAGGGTCTCGCGCAATTTCGATTTCGTCCCGCTGGCGGTGCTCATGCTCATTCCTCGATCAATTTGAGAACGGCCGAGACGAGTTGCCCGACCTCTTCCTGTGCCGCCGCAGCCGCCCGGCCGAGGCCGAACACGGAGGTCCCGCGTACCGCGCTCAAGGCGTAGGCGCTGCGCTGCGACAAGGCCGCATCCAGCACCGGCAGGCTGAAATCCTGCAGCACGTCGAGCACGTCGCCCGCCAGCGCCGTGCGCATCACGCGGTTGGGCAGCAGGGCGCCGCGCAGCTTCGGGCGCCGCTGCTGGCGATCGAGGATCAGGCGCTCGATGCCGCGCGTCGCCCACAGGTCGGTCGGACTCGGCACCACCGGCACCAGGGCGAAATCGCACAGGTCGAGCGCGCTCATGGTGTGCGGATGCTCGATCGACGGCGGACAGTCCATCACCACGATATCGACCTTGTTGGCCACCGGGCGCAGCGCCTTGCT
This sequence comes from Thauera sp., assembly GCA_017997795.1. Lineage (GTDB taxonomy): Bacteria > Pseudomonadota > Gammaproteobacteria > Burkholderiales > Rhodocyclaceae > Thauera. Next base: position 14,561 of record JAGOEI010000015.1, read on the forward strand.
CATCTCGGCGGCGTTGCCCCTGAGGGCGAGCACTTTGGCCGCAAAGGGCGCCTCGGGCGGCGCCGACGCCGCCCAGCGCGAGGCGCTCTCCTGCGGATCGAGATCGGCCAGCGCCACACGGTAGCCCTCCAGCGCGAGGCCGGCGGCAAGCTGCATGGCCACCGTGGTCTTGCCCGATCCGCCCTTCTGCGAGATCAGTGCAATCAGGGTGGGTGCGGTCATGATGCGTCCCGTAAAGGTAATACTCGATAGTCTAGCCAATTGCCCGCCGGGCGTGTGGGCGGCGGCCGGGCGAAGCGCGCGCCTGCACTACGCTGCACTGCACCAACGCAAACGAAATCCTTTGCTACAATTCGATCTCTTCCAGGCCGGACAACCCATCATGGCGCGAGAAATCGAACGCAGATTCCTGGTCCGCGATGTGCGGATCCTCGACGGTCGCCAGGGCGAACGCATCGTCCAGGGCTATCTCGCCAAGGAATCGGGCTCGATGTCGACCCGCGTGCGCATACGTGGCGATCGCGCGTGGCTCACCTTGAAGTCGCCCAAGCAGGGCTACAGCCGCGACGAGTTCGAGTACGCCATCCCGGTTGCCGACGCGCAGGCGATGCTGGAGAACCACTGCGCCCGCCGCGTCGTGCGCAAGACGCGCTACCTGGTCGACCATGCGCATCACGTGTTCGAAGTCGACGTCTTCGAAGGCCACCACGCCGGGCTGGTGGTCGCCGAAGTCGAGCTACCGCACGAATGCACGCCGGTGAGCCTGCCGGGCTGGGTCGGAAAGGAAGTCACCCACGACACGCGCTACGGCAACTTCACGCTCGCCGTCGAGGCCGCCCTGCGCGACGGCGCCAGACCCGCGACCGCGCCAACGATGCAAGCCGGCACCTGGCCTGCGAACCCCCTGTCCGTGCCGCACTGAGGCCTTGGTCGAAGCCCGCGCACGAGCGCTGCTGCGCCCGAGCGCCTGCGGCTACTTCCAGCCCTGCGCGAGTTGCGTGCGCGCAACCTGCCAGCGCGCGATGAATACCAGCCCGAGCGCGCCGAAGTTCATCGTCAGCGCATAGACCACCGCGGCCACCGCCAGCTCGGGCTGACCCAGCAGCACGATCGCCACGAAGATGGCGAGCCCCGCGTTCTGCAGGCCGCACTCCATCGCCACCGCCACCGCATCCCTGCGACCCGCGCCCGCCAGCATCACCAGTCCGTACGCCGTGCCCAGCACCGCGAAGTTCAGCACCATCGTCGCCGGGCCGATCGACAGCAGGTTGGCGAGGATGGTGTGCTGGTGCGAGACGAAGGTGGCGACCACGATCGCGGCGAAGAACAGCGTGGCGAGGCGGCCGATCAACGGCTCGCTGCGCGCCGTGAAGCCTGGCGCCTTGTGGCGCAGCGCCATGCCGGCGAGGATGGGCAGCGTGGTCACCACCAGCACACTGCCGATCAGGCGGCCCACAGGCAGCTCGGTGAGCTGGATGACGCCCGCGCCACCGTCCGCGCCACCGTCCGCGGACCCGCCCGCCCCGAACACGCCCTCGCCCAGCCAGGCGAGCACCAGCTTGACCAGCAGCGGAAAGGTCGCCAGCGCCGCCAGGCTGCTGATCACCGTCAAGGTCAGCGACAGCGCCGCATTGCCGCGCGCCACATGGGTGAGGAAGCCCGAGCTCGCCCCGCCCGGGCAGGCGGCGAGGATCATCAGTCCGATGCCGAGCGCGGGCGGCAGATCGAACACGAAGACCACTGCCAGCGCCGCCAGCGGCACCAGCACCAGTTGCCCGCACAGCCCGATCAGCAACGCCCGCGGCGCCTGGAACACATGGCGGAAATCCTCCGCACGCAGCGCCAGGCCCACCGAGAACATGATGAACGCGAGCGCAGCAGGCAGAAGAACGTCGATGCTCATGAAACGGACCTAAAGCAGGGAAACCAGGACGATGCCCGCTGCCGCCATCAGCGCGCTGCGCGTACCCGCACGCGCGGTGTCGGCGAGCACCGCGTTGAATTCGGCGCCGCCCTCGGCGCCACGAAAGCGCGGTATCAGGCTCGCCACCGCCGGCGCCCCGAGCAGGCCGAGCACGGCGCCCGGAAGGCCCGCTACCGCCAGCACCAGCCACGCCGCGAGCGGGAACAGCACCAGCGCCGCGTAGGCCCGCTGCACCCCCTGTGCGCCGAGCCGCGCCGCCAGCGTGCGCCGTCCGGCACGCAGGTCGCCGTCGAGGTCACGAAAATTATTCACCAGCAGGACCGCGGCCGCCGGCCCACCGACCGCGAGGCCGCCGATGACGTCCACCACACCCGTCGTGCGCGACTGCAGCCAGTGGCTACCCACGACCGCCAGCACGCCGAAGAACAGCAGCACGAAGAACTCGCCGAAGGGCGAATGCGAGATCGGCCGCGGCCCGCCCGAATACGCCCAGCCGGCCACCACCGAAGCAAGGCCGATCGCAAGGATCGGCAGCCCGCCCACCACGCACAGCCACGCACCCAGCACCAGCGCCAGCAGCAGGCAGAGCAGGGCGGCGCGCTTGACCTCGGCCGCGCTCGCCCAGCCTGCCAGCGTCACGCGCAGGGGGCCGAGACGCTCGGGATGGTCGGTGCCACGCTCGAAGTCGACCGCGTCGTTGTAGAGGTTGGTGCCGATCTGGATCAGCAAGGCGCAGGCGAGGGTGGCGAGCAGCACCGCGGCGTCGAGCCGGCCGGCGGCGGCGAACGCCAGCGCCGCGCCCACCGCCACCGGCGCCACCGCCATGCCCAGGGTGCGGGGGCGGATCGCTGCCCACCACACGCGCAGCGCGCTGGGGCGCGACGGCAAGGGCGCGGGGCTCACCGCGGACCTCGGCAAGTCCACGGGCGCTGGCCTTGCCTGCAAGCGGGCATGCAAGTCAATGCGGAAACAGCCCCGGCGGGGGCGCTCGGGGCAGCGCGGAACATCTCTGACATGGGGTCGGACACTTTTTCGAGGCCGGATTATTGCACACGCCACCCGTCCGGCCGGGATCGCGGCCGATCGTTCTTTTGCACTGCACAACGGAGATGCCACTGAAACCTGCGTGGACTATGCTGTCAGGGACGAGCACTGCGGCAGCACGCGGCCAATACCCCTGCGCACAGAGCGCACACCCGCCCGCGCGCAAAGGCAGGGATTGCCGGGGCATCGGCCCCCTCTGCCAACCGGGCATTGCTCCCCCTTACCCGCAGGGTATTGGTGCCCTTACCCGGCGGGTATTGCCCTCCTTACCCGCCGGCCATCACACCATTCGCAACGGAGTCCGACCGTGACAGTTCCGAAGCCCATCCGTCCGCCGCACGCACGCCTGCTGTGCGCGCCCGCGCTGCACGCCATGCTCCTGCTTGCCGTCGCCTCCGCAAGCCTCGCCGCACCGCCGCCTGCCCTGCCCGCGCTCAACATCGCGATCGAGGACACCTCGGTGTCGGGCATCTCTTCAGGCGGCTTCATGTCGGTGCAGATGCAGGTCGCGCACTCGGCCATCATCCGCGGCGCCGGGATCGTCGCCGGGGGCCCGTACTACTGCGCCCAGGACAGCGTGCTCAAGGCCACCACCGAATGCTCATGCACCGGCGAGCCGACCCTGTCGTGCAAGGTCGGGGACGCCAGCACGGCCGTTCCCGAGCTGGTCGCGGCCACACGCGCCTTCCATGCGGAAGGCCGCATCGACGACCCGGCGCAGATCGCCCGCCAGCGCGTGGTGACCGTGGTGGGCGGAAAGGACGCGCTGGTCCCCATGCCGATCACCCGCCAGTTGCACGGCTACTACGACGCCTTCGGCCTGCCGGCGGCCGCGCTCAAGCCGGTGACGCTGGACGCCGCCGGTCACACCATGCCCACCACCGCCTACGGCGGCGCCTGCGGCGTCACCGACGAGCCCTACATCGGCAAGTGCGGCTTCGAGGCCGCCTACGCCATCCTCGACTGGATCTACGGCCCGGATGCGGCCCCGCCGCGCGCGACGCCCGCGCCGGCCGGCCGCTTCATCGAGTTCGACCAACGCGGCTACATTCCCCAGACCGGGTTCTTCAGCTACCTGTGGGGCACCGGCCTGGACAAGACCGGCTGGCTCTACGTCCCGCCCGCCTGCGAAGCCGGCGAACGCTGCCGGCTGCACGTGGTGTTCCACGGCTGCAAGCAGGGCCAGAGCTTCCTGCCGCTGCGCCGGCCGCCCGACGGCGGGCTGTACAACGGCACCACCTTCGTCAGGAACACCGGCTACGACCGCTGGGCCGACACCAACCGCCTGGTGGTGCTGTTTCCGCAGGCGGTGTCGATCCCGTGGAAGAACCCCAACGGCTGCTGGGACTGGTGGGGCTTCACCGACGACGACTACGCCACCCGCGACGGCATCCAGATCCGCAGCGTGCGCGCGATGATCGATCGCCTGGCCTCCGGGCGCCGGGACTGAGACGGTCGCGCCGGCCCGGCGGGCAGACGGTAGACTCGTGACCTTGTCCTTCGCTGCCGAGCCACGCCGTGACCGTCCTGCCGATTCGCTACGTCGAACCCGTATTCCGCCCGCCGAGCGAGGCCGAATCGCTGATCCTGCCGGTGACCGACGGCTGCTCGTGGAACAGATGCACCTTCTGCGAGATGTACACCGCGCCGCAGAAGGCCTTTCGCGCGCGCGACGAGGCCGAGGTCGTCGACAGCATCCGCCGCACCGGCGAGCGCTACGGCGCGCAGGTGCGGCGCGTGTTCCTCGCCGACGGCGACGCGCTGGTGCTGCCGACGCGCCGCCTGCTCGCCTACCTGGAGGCCATCCGCACCCATCTGCCGGCGGTGCATCGGGTGTCGAGCTATTGCCTGGCGCGCAACTTGACGAAGAAATCGGTCGCCGAACTGAAGACCCTGGCCGACGCAGGCCTCCGGCTCGCCTATCTGGGCGCCGAATCCGGCGACGACGAGGTGCTCGCGCGCGTCAACAAGGGCGAAACCTTCGAATCCACCCGCACGGCGCTCGACAAGCTGGGCGAAGCCGGCATCACGCGCTCGGTGATGATCCTCAACGGCCTCGGCGGCGAGGCGCTGAGCGCGCAGCACGCCGACAACTCCGCGCGCCTGATCAACGCCACCCGGCCCGAGTATCTGTCCACGCTGGTGGTGACGCTGCACGACGCCGGGCGCCGCTTCCTGCAGGCCTGGCCGGACTGGCAGGCTTTGTCACAGCAGGGGCTGTTCCGCGAGATGGAGCGCTTTCTGGCCGCGCTGGACCTCGAGCGCACCGTGTTCCGCTCCGATCACGCCTCCAACTGGCTGGTGCTCAAGGGCACGCTGGGCGCGGACAAGGCAAGGCTGCTGGCGCAGGTGCGCGCCGCGATCGCGCAGCCCGAGTCTGCACCGCTGCGCCCGGCCCGGCTGCGCGGACTTTGAGCCACCGCCGAACGGCGGGGCGCTGTAAACGCAGCATCACCCGCGAAGGGCCCGCGTCTTGCCCCGCCTTCAGGGCAAGACCCGCTCACGCGCCCCCTGCCGCCCGCGTCGTAAACGACGAACGGGGCGAGCCGACCACATGGTCGACCCGCCCCGTCTGCACCTCACCGGCCGCGCGCGACCGGTTTCGGCTCATCCACCTCAGGCCGCGCGTGCGCCCTTGAGGATGGCGTTGAGCGTGGCGCTCGGACGCATGATGGCCTTGGTCTTCTCGGCATCGGCCTTGTAGTAGCCACCGATGTCGGCAGGCTTGCCCTGCACGACGGCCAGCTCTTCGACGATCTTGCCTTCGTTCTCACGCAGCGCCTTGGCGAGCGGAGCGAACTTGCCCGCCAGCTCGGCGTCCTCGGTCTGCGCGGCCAGGCGCTCGGCCCAGAACAGCGCCAGGTAGAACTGGCTGCCACGGTTGTCGAGCTGGCCGGTCTTGGGCGAGGGCGACTTGTTCTCGTCGAGCAGGCGGCCGGTGGCCTCGTCCAGGGTCTTGGCGAGCAGCTTGGCGCGGGCGTTGCCGGTCTTGATGCCGAGGTCCTCCAGCGACACCGCCAGGGCGAGGAATTCGCCGAGCGAATCCCAGCGCAGGTGGTTTTCCTGGGTGAGCTGCTGCACGTGCTTGGGCGCCGAACCGCCGGCACCGGTCTCGTACATGCCGCCGCCGTTCATCAGCGGCACGATCGACAGCATCTTGGCCGAGGTGCCCAGCTCCATGATCGGGAACAGGTCGGTCAGGTAGTCGCGCAGGATGTTGCCGGTCACCGAGATGGTGTCGAGGCCGCGGATCACGCGCTCGAGCGTGTAACGCATCGCGCGCACCTGGCTCATGATCTGGATGTCGAGGCCGCTGGTGTCGTGATCCTTGAGGTAGACCTTCACCTTCTTGATCAGCTCGTTCTCGTGCGGACGATAGGGGTCGAGCCAGAAGATCGCCGGCATGCCCGAGTTGCGCGCGCGGGTGACCGCGAGCTTGACCCAGTCGCGGATCGGCGCGTCCTTGACCTGGCACATGCGCCAGATGTCGCCGGCTTCCACGTTCTGGCTCAGCAGCACTTCGCCGGTGGCGAGGTCGGTGATGTTGGCCACGCCGTCCTCGGTGATCTCGAAGGTCTTGTCGTGCGAGCCGTACTCCTCGGCCTTCTGCGCCATCAGGCCGACGTTCGGCACCGTGCCCATCGTGCGCGGGTCGAAGTTGCCGTGCCATTTGCAGAAGTTGATCATCTCCTGGTAGATGCGGGCGAAGGTCGACTCCGGCATCACGCACTTGCTGTCGTACTGCTTGCCGTCGGCGCCCCACATCTTGCCGCCCTGGCGGATCATCGCCGGCATCGACGCGTCGACGATGATGTCGTTGGGCGAGTGGAAGTTGGTGATGCCCTTGGCCGAATCGACCATGGCGAGCTCGGGGCGGTGCTCGTTGCAGGCGTGCAGGTCGCGGATGATCTCGTCGCGCTTCGATTCCGGCAGGGTCTTGATCTTGTCGTACAGGTCGACCATGCCGTTGTTGACGTTGATGCCGAGCTCGTCGAACAGCTTGCCGTGCTTCTCGAAGGCGTCCTTGTAGTAGATCCTGACGCAGTGGCCGAAGACGATCGGGTGCGAGACCTTCATCATCGTCGCCTTCACGTGCAGCGAGAACAGGATGCCGGCCTCGCGGCAGTCCTCGAGCTCACGCTCGTAGAACTCGCACAGCGCCTTCTTGCTCATGAACATCGAGTCGATGATCTCGCCGTCGAGCAGCGCGACCTTGGGCTTGAGCACCACGGTCTTGCCCGACTTGGTGATCAGCTCCATCTTGACGTCGCGCGCCTTGTCGATCGTCATCGACTTCTCGCCGTGGTAGAAGTCGCCGTGGTGCATGTGCGAGACGTGGGTCTGCGACCACTGCTTCCATTCACCCATCGAGTGCGGGTTCTTCTTGGCGTAGTTCTTGACCGCGGCGGGCGCGCGGCGGTCGGAGTTGCCTTCGCGCAGCACCGGGTTGACCGCGGAGCCCAGGCACTTGCCGAAGCGGACGCGGAGCGCCTTCTCCTCGTCGGTCTTGGGGTCCTCGGGGTAGTCGGGGATCTTGTAGCCCTTCTCCTGCAGTTCCTTGACGCAGGCCTTGAGCTGCGCGACCGAGGCGCTGATGTTGGGCAGCTTGATGATGTTGGTGTCGGGTTCGAGCGTCAGGCGGCCGAGCTCGGCGAGCGTGTCGGGCACGCGCTGGTCTTCGCTCAGGTACTCGGGGAACTCCGCCAGCACGCGGGCCGAGACCGAGATGTCGGCCTTTTCGATCTCGACACCTGCAGGGCCGGTGAAAGTCCGGATGATCGGAAGGAAGGCGCACGTCGCCAGCAGCGGCGCTTCGTCCGTGAGCGTGTAGATGATCTTCGATTTCCCTGCAGACATTTGTTTCCCCTAATGTTTTAGATCTTGTCTCGACTACCCGACGGCGACCCCCTGTCGCCACTGCGGCACGCGGGCCACGACAATCGCAGTCGGCGGAAAAATACCACTTATCGACCTCGCCGACATCGAAACCTTCATTCACATCGCGAAATGAACGCCCTCGGTGGCACATCCGCGGCGCCCGGTCGACATCGACTGCGAATTGTCCGATCCTCCCCATCCGGCTTTCAGGCGGGGGGACGCAGTGAATCTTCCTCCGCAAACCATCACGCCCCAAGGAACTGCAATGAGCGCGCTTTTCTCGCCCCTGAGCATCGGCAAGCTGCAACTTCCCAACCGCATCGTCATCGCCCCCATGTGCCAGTACTCGGCCGAGGCGGGCTGCGCGAGCGACTGGCACCTGATCCACCTCGGCCAGCTCGCGCAGTCGGGCGCCGGCCTGCTGATCATCGAGGCCACCGCGGTGGTGCCCGAGGGCCGCATCACCGCGGGCGACCTCGGCCTGTATTCGGACGAGGCCGAGGCCGCGCTCGGCCGCGTGCTCACCGCCGTCCGCCGCTACTCGGCGATGCCGATCGGCATCCAGCTCGGACACGCCGGGCGCAAGGCCTCCAGCCAGTCGCCGTGGGACGGCGGCGCGCTGCTGGCGCCGGAGGAAGGCGGCTGGCAGACGGTCGCGCCCTCGGCGATCCCGCATGCGCCCGATGAGTTGCCCCCGGTGGCGCTCGACGAAGCCGGACTGGTCCGCGTGCGCGAGGCCTTCGTCGACGCCGCGCGCCGCGCCGCCCGCCTCGGGCTCGACCTGATCGAGCTGCACTGCGCCCACGGCTACCTGCTGCACGAGTTCCTGTCGCCGCTCGCCAACCAGCGCACCGACCGCTACGGCGGCTCGCTGGAGAACCGCATGCGCTTCCCGCTCGAGGTCTTCGACGCGGTGCGCGCCGCGCTGCCGGCCGCGCTGCCGGTGGGCGTGCGTTTTTCGGCCACCGACTGGGTCGACGGCGGCTGGGACGTGGAACAGAGCATCGCCTTCAGCCAGGCGCTCGAAGCGCGCGGCTGCAGCTTCCTGCACGTGTCGAGCGCCGGCGTGTCGCCGCTGCAGAAGATCCCGCTCGGCCCCGGCTACCAGGTGTCGCTGGCGGCCGAGATCCGGCGCACGGTGAAGGTCCCGGTGATCGCGGTCGGCCTGGTGACCACGCCCGAGCACGCCGAAGCCATCATCGCCGACGGCCACGCCGATCTCGTCGCCCTCGGCCGCGGCATGCTCTACGACCCGCGCTGGCCGTGGCACGCCGCGGCCAGGCTCGGTGCGCAGGTGCAGGCGCCGCGCCAGTACTGGCGCTCGCAGCCGGCCGAGCACAAGGCCTTGTTCGCCGGCGCGCGCGTCGGCCAGCGCTGAGGCTCGCATGCTGCACATGCCGGGGGTCGTGGCGGCTGGCGCCGTCTCCCTCGACGGGCGCGGGCCTGCGGACACGCTGGTGTTTCGCGGGCATCAGTTGCTGGTGGATGGCGGCGGCGCACTCGCAGCGCCGCCGCGCTCCTGGCTCACCGGCCTTCGCCCGCTGCGCGCGCTCGACTTCAGCGCCCCCGACGGCCGGCCGTGGGCGGTGATCGAGGTCGAGCGTGACTGCGAGCCGCCGCCCGGCCACGAATTCAGCCACCTCAAGTCCCTGCTCGACACCCTGCCCGCCGCCACCCGCAGCCTCGCCGCGCGCGCCCTCGAACTGCTCGAGTTCGACCGTTC
>JAGOEI010000110.1 GCA_017997795.1 Thauera sp.
AGAAAACGGCGCAGCGGCCGGGTGAAGCGGCTGCGGAACAGCACCCACAGCGTCTGCACCAGGAAGTACTCGGCGTGATGGCGGTCGATGCGCACCAGGCGTTCGCCGGTGTTGACGTCGATGCGCGTCGGCGCGACGCGCTCGAACACCGCGGCGAGCGACCCGCGCGCGTAGGCCGGGTCGCGGAAGGATTCGCGCAGCGCCCAGTGCAACGCGTTCCAGCCGTAGTGGTCGGTGGCCTCGGGGTCGGCGCCACGTTCGAGCAGCGCCTCGACCAGGGCGACGTTGCCTGCGGCCGCGGCGGCCATCAGCGGTGTCTGGTTCATCGGCAGGCGGTGATCGACGCCGTGCTGGTCGCACTGGCGCAGCACGTCCTTGAAGCTGCGGCCGAAGTACGGCATCCAGGTCTTGCGCCCATGGGTGCCCAACTGACGCTCGAAGGCGCGCGCGGCGGCAAACTCGCCTTCCTCGGCGAGCATGCGCGCCAGTTCCGGCTCGTCGTGGCAAGTGGCGTAGTCGTACAGTTGCTGGCGATGCTTGCTGCCGGGTGCGCGCTCGCGGAAGGTCTTCACCAGCAGCTCGCGCAGCCGCGCCTCGTCGGTCACCGGCCACGGCACCGGGCTCTGGCGCAGGATGTCGCGGCGGATGGCGTCGGCCTGTTCCTGCTTGCCCTGCAGTTCGAGCTTGCGCGCCTCCTTCTGCCAGTCCTCCAGCGTCGATTTCGCCGCCTCCAACTTCACCGCGCCGCCCTCGGCCAGGCCCAGCAGGCCGAACAGGGGATGGCCCATGTCCGATTCGACCACGTACAGGTTGCGGATCGCCCGCGTCAGCGCCACGTACAGGGCATTGACGAAGAACTTGTACACCTCGAGCGACTTGTCTTCCTTGTCGCGCGCGCGGCGGTATTCCAGGTTCTCCACCGCGAGGTCGGCCGCCTCGACGCCGTCGACGATCTCGGCGAAGTCCTTGCGGTGGTCGGAGACGAAGCGGTACAGCACGATGTTGTCGTACTCGAGTCCCTTGGCCTCGTGGATCGAGAACAGCAGCGGCGTGGCGAAGCGCTTGCGCGCCTCGGCCTTGTCCTCGTCGCGCATCACCAGCACGGCGAAGCGGGTGGATTGGCGCACGCTCTTGTCGAGCTCGCGCAACGCGGCGTCCTTGTCCGCCATCAGCACCACCTCGCCCGGCTCGCCGCCGATCGCATCGACCAGGAAGTTGCTCTCGCGGTCGATCGAGCCGAAGCGGCGGTGCTTGATCTTGAGCAGCGTGTTGGCCACCCGCGTGGCCTCGCGGCCGTTGCGGAAGTTCGCGGTGAGCACCGCCAGCTCCTGCCGCCGCGCCAGCTCCGGGTCGCGCCAGAACAGGCTCTTCACCTGGCTCCAGGAGAAGAAGTTGGGATGCACGATCTGGTTCGAGTCGCCACACAGCAGGAAGTGGCCGGGCTTCTTCAGCGTCGCCAGCACCAGGTCGAGTTGGGCGGGGGTCAGATCCTGCACCTCGTCGACGACCACGAAGTCGTAGCGCGGCGCCGCCAGCGCGCGCGAGGCCTGCGCGACCAGGCCGAGGTCGAACAGGCCGGCCTCGGCCAGCCAGGCGCGGTACTTGTCGAACAGGTCGTACAGCCGCTCGCGGGCGTCCGCCGGGAAGATCGACTGGCGCACGCCCAGCGCCAGGTAGTCGGCGCGGCTCAGCACCCCGCCGGCGCGGGCGGCGATCACGCCACGGATCTCCTCGAAGGCCTGATGCGCGTCGATGTCGCGGAAAGCTTGCCGCATGCGCACAAACCACGCCGCGAAATCGCGCCAGCTCGCCTCGCGCCCGGCCGGCACGCGGATCGATTCGACGAACTCGCGGAAGGACAGGAAGCTCGCATCCTGGCCGGCGTGCTCGAAGCCGTGGGCGTAGTAGAGGTCGCGCGCGCTCTGCGCCAGGTAGGCCGAGTGCGTGACGTACAACACCTCGCCCTCGGCGTGCTTGAGCTTTTCCAGCGTCAGCGCGGTCTTGCCACTGCCGGCGCTGCCGACCAGGATCAAGGGCGGCGGGCGGCGATAGATGGCCTGCTGGGCGTCGTCGAAGGACAGCGGCTTGTCGAGCAGGTGGATCGTGGTGTGCTCGGGGTGCAGGTAGCGCAGCGGCTGCGCCTCGCGCACCGCGGTATCGACGTCGGCATCGGCGATCTGCGCCTCGTCGATCTGCGCGCCGCGCAGGAAGCGGGACTTGTCGTAGGCGTGGTTGGCGATCACCTCCAGCACCAGCACGCAGGTCTCGTCACGGTGGCGCAGCAGGGTGAACAGCAGGCGGTCGGCATCGTTGAGGCGCGCGCGGTAATAGGCGCCGCCACTGGGGCCGACCAGCTTCTTCACCTGCGCCGCACGAAAATCCCCGCGCGCCAGCGCCTCGCAGACCTTGGTGTAGGCCGCGCGCACACGCGCGGTATCGAGCCCGGCGTATTCGAGAACCTTCATTGCCACTCGCTCCCATACCGGCCTGCGGACCGGCATGCGTCAAAGAAAGAAGCGCGAATGATAGGACGGTTTGCAGGACCGGCGTAGGGGCGACCCGCCGGGCCGCCCCTACGCCCGATTGACCCGGCGGCGTCGGCAATTATGCCTTTGTGCTAAATTCTCGGTGATCGCACCACAGGTCAGGTTTCCAGGTCCCCACGCGACTCGGCGTACTCCGCGATACCCTGCCGTCCAAACTGATCACCAGCGCGTTGCGCATCGCCAATGCAGAGAAACTCATCGAGCGGGCGGGACCTCAATGCGGCGCCTATGGACAAAAAGTCGAGGGCTATTCATGAATGACATCGTGATTTTCGAATCTGGCGACCGGTCGGTAGAAGTCCGCCTGGAAGGAGAAACCGTCTGGCTCACGCAACGCCAGATGGCCGAGGTGTTCTCGACCACCCCTGAGAACGTGCTGATGCACCTCAAGAACATCTTTTCAGACAATGAGTTGGAGGAGACGGCAACTGCTAAGGAAATCTTAGTGGTTCAAGCTGAAGGCAAACGGCAGGTCAAGCGACAGCTCAAGCACTACAACCTCGACGCCATCATCTCCGTCGGCTACCGGGTCAATTCAAAGCGCGGGGTGCAGTTCCGCCAGTGGGCCACCCGCGTGCTTCGTCAGCACCTGGTGGACGGCTACACCCTCAGCCAGCGGCGCCTGCAGGAGCGCGGCATCGAGTTCGAGCAGGCGGTGAGCCTGCTGGCCCGCACCCTGACCAACCAGCAACTCGTGAACGACGACGGTCGGGCGGTTCTGCAGGTGATCAGCGACTACGCCCGCAGTTGGAGCTTGCTGCAGGCTTACGACGAGCACAACCTGACCGGACAAAGCGCAGCTCAGCGCGGCATGCGCGTACTGGAGCTGGACGCAGTGCTGCCGGCGATCGCCCAGCTCAAGGCGGAACTGATCGCCAAGGGCGAAGCCACCGATCTGTTCGGGCAGTTGCGCGGCGATGGGCTGGCCTCGGCCATCGCCCCCACCGTGCTCGGCCGCGCGCAGCGCCGCCGGCTGTTCTGCGGGTGCGGACGGCTCAGTCCGCGCTCCCGCCCGGGGCGCCGCCCGCGCCCACACCCGCCGTCACCCGCGGCAGCCTCACCCACACCTCCAGCCCCCCAAGCGGGCTGTCGCCGAGCGTGATCGTGCCGTGGTGGAGTTCGACGATGCGGGCCACGATCGACAGCCCGAGCCCCGCGCCCGATCCGCCACCGACGCGGAAGAAGCGCTCGAACACCTTGCCGCGCAGCTCGGGCGCCACGCCGGGGCCGCTGTCCTGCACGCGCAGCACCACCGCATCGGCGTCCGCCTCGAGGACCACGCGGATCCGCCCACCGGGCGGGGTGTGCTGCACCGCATTGCTCACCAGGTTCTGCAGCAGGATGCCCAGGCCGGGCGCATCGGCGACGAGGCGGAAGTCGGCGCCTCCATGGTCCCGACCGCCCCTGGTGCCCTTGCCCGCATCATCGCCTCCACCGCCTGCACTAGCCTCCTCGCCCGCGCTGTCCTCCTCACCCTCCCCGGCCTCGAGCGCCAGTTCCTGGTCGTGCTCGAACGCGAGCGGCGTGAGCTCGGCCAGCTCCTGGCGCGTCAGCGCAAGCAGGTCGACCTGCGCCATGTGCCGGCTGCCAGCATCGGGCTCGAGGCGGGCCAGCGTCAGCAACTGCGCCATCACCCGCGTGGCACGGTCGATGCCCGCCTCGAGCTGGCGCAGCGCGCCGTCGCGATCGGCGGGGTCGGGCGCCTGCAGCGCGTTCTGCGCGTGGATGCGCAGCACCGCCAGCGGGGTGCGCAGCTCGTGCGCGGCGTAGGCCAGGAAGCGGCGCTCGCGCTCGAGCAGCGTGGTCACCTGCAGCAGCAGGCGGTTGAGCGAGGCCACCATCGGCTCCAACTCCTGCGGCACGTCGCCCACCTCGAGCGGCGACAGCTTGTCGGGATCGCGCCGCTTGAGCCGCCGCACCATGAGCCGCAGCGGCCGTAACCCCCAGCCGATTGCCACCCACACCAGCACGCCGACCAGCGGCAGGCCGACGAGGTCGGGCAGCACGCTGCGCAGCGTAATCTTGCCGACCAGCTCGCCACGCACGTCCTGACGCTCGCCGACCAGGATCCACTGCCGGTCGCGCGCGTCCTGCAGCACGAACAGGCGCCAGTCGCCATCGGGCATCTGCACCGTGTGATAGCCGGCGAGGCGCGCGCCCACGCTGGCGAGCCCGCCGGATGCGCCGGCCAGCTCGCCCGTGCGCGGCAACTCGGCGAGCAGCCGCTCCCGCGCCCCCACCGGCGCGCTGGCCGACTGCAGCAGGCTGTTGCCCGCATCGTCGAGCACCACGAAGCCGAGCTTGCTCTCGTATTCGTGGCCGAGCGGGCGGGCTTCCTCATCGTCGGCCTCGCTTGCCCCCTGCGTGCTGGTGCCGACCACCGCGCCATCGAGCGCCTGCTGCAGGGCGAGGCGCGCGTCGGGCGCCATGTCGGCGGGGATCATGCCGGCCAGCAGGCGCGCCTGCTGGGCGAGCACGGCATCGAACAGCTCCTCGATCTCGTGACGCGCGTCGCGGTAGCTGACGTACGAGATCGCGCTCAGCGCCACGGCGAGCAGGCCGAGCACGAGCAACAGGGTGCGGCTGCGGATCGAGCGCATCAGGCCTTGTCCACCAGATAGCCGACGCCGCGCACGGTGCGGATCAGCTCGGGGAACAGCTTCTTGCGCAGGTGATGGATGTGCACCTCGAGCGCGTTGCTCTCGGCCTCCTCGTCCCAGCCATACAGCACCTGCTGCAGGCGGTCGCGGGTGAGCACGCGGCCGGGCTGGGCCAGCAGCTCGTGCAGCAGCAGGAACTCCTTCCGCTGAAGCGCCACCGGCTGGCCACGGTAGCTGACCTGCTGGGCGACCGGGTCGAGGCTCACCTCGCGGTATTCCAGCACCGGCTGGGCGCGGCTGAAGCTGCGCCGCAACAGCGCGCGAATGCGGGCCTTGAGCTCGTCGACATCGAAGGGCTTGACCAGGTAGTCGTCGGCCCCGGCGTCGAGCCCGGCGATGCGGTCGGCGGTGGAATCGCGCGCGGTCAGCACCAGCACCGGAATCGCGTTGGCCCCGGCGCGCAGGCGCTGCAGCACCTCGAGCCCGTCCATGCGCGGCAGGCCGAGATCCAGCACCGCGAGGCCGAAGTCCTCGTGGGTCAGCGCATGCAGCGCGCTGGCGCCGTCGCGCGCCCAGTCGACGGTGTAGCCCTCGGGCTTGAGCGCGACGCGAATGCCCTCGCCCAGCGCCTCGTCGTCCTCGACCAGCAGGATGCGCATCAGGGGTGTTCCTCCTTGGGGGTATTTGACGCCTTCAGCAGCGAACGTGCCAGCCTCGCACGAAGCGACGTGCGCGTGTTCCGTGGGAACGGGCTTGCCCGCGAATGTAGCGCTTGAGCCGCCGATCTTCGCGGGCAAGCCCGATCCCACAGACAGTTGCTCCCGGGGTGCCAGGCGCGCGGCGCATCGGGGTGAAACTCAGCCGCGGCCGCCCTCGCCCTGCGCCGCGGCAAAACGCTTCACGGTCGGCAACTGCTTGCGCAACGCGCGATCGACCACGCGCGGCAGCAGTCGATTGAGACGGGCGAAGAACTTCTCCGGCCAGCCGAGCGCACACTCCGGCGTCTCGTCGCGCAGCGCCTGCACGATCTGCGCGGCGACCTGCTGCGGCGTGTCCATCGCGACGCCAAGCGCCGTGTTCATCGCCACCACCGCGTCGGCGTTCATCGTCGTGCGCGTGGCGCGCGGGGCCACGTGCAGCACGCGGATGCCGGTGTCGGCGAGCTCGCGGCGCAGCGCCTCGGCAAAGCCGCGCAGGCCGAACTTGCTGGCGCTGTACGCGGCAAACCCGGGAAAGCCTATCGTACCGAAGGTGGAGCCGACGTAAAGCAGCAGCGCGCGCGGCTGCGCCCGCAGCAAGGGCAACAGGCGGCGGGTGAGCTGCATCGGCGCCAGCAGGTTGAGCGCGAGCTGCTCGGCGATGGCCGCGTCATCCTGCTGCTCGAGCAGGTCGAAGCGGTTGATGCCGGCGGCCTGGATCACGCAGTTGAGCCCGCCAAAGGTCTGCGCCGCCGCGGCCACCGCATCGAGCCCCGCCGCGCTGCCGAGGTCGGCGGCGACGTGGTGCAGGCGATCGGGAAAGCGCGCCCTCAGCGCCGCGAGCCGGTCTGCATCGCGACCGACGGCGAGCACCTGGGCGCCGGCCGCGCACATCTGCTCGACCAGCGCCTGGCCGATGCCGCCGCTCGCGCCGGTGATCAGCACGCGGCAGGTTTCGAGTTTCATCATCGCCCCCGTCAGCGCGCGAGCGGCAGGCTGCGGAACATGTCGCCGTACAGGCGATACACCACGCGCGCCGTGTGCACCACCGCCTCGCGATCCTCGTCGGTGTCGAGCCGGTTCATCAGCTCTTCGAAGAAGCGCATGTGCTCGAGGTCCAGGCTGCCGTGGGAATTCAGATAGCTGAACGCCGCCGGTGGCAGCGCCAGGCTGCCGCGGATCGCGCTCGCGGCGCGGGTGGCGAGCGCGATGCTGGTGCCCTCGAGCACATTGACCATGCCGAAGAAGCTGACCGGGTTGTGGCGGGCGATGCGGTCGTAGACATAGGACACCATCAGCTCGGTCGCCAACGCGGGCTGGCCGTGACGCACCGCCTCGGGGTCGGCGCCGCAGGCGGCGAGGTCGTTGAGGATCCACTCCTGGTGGCCGAGTTCCTCCTCGATGTATTCCGCGATCGCGCTGCGCAGCCACTCCAGGCGTTCGGGCAGGCGGGCGCCGCAGGCCATCAGCAGCGGCACCGTGTGCTTGACGTGGTGGTAGGCCTGGGTGAGGAAGGCGATGTAGGTCTCGAGCGAGAGCTTGCCGTCGACGGCGAGCTGGAGCACGGGCGCGGCGAGCAGATGGTCGCGTTCGGCGGCGGTGCGGT
>JAGOEI010000016.1 GCA_017997795.1 Thauera sp.
ACGTGTCGATCACCGTCAAGCTGATCGCCCCGATCGCCATGGAAGAAGGCCTGCGCTTCGCGATCCGCGAAGGTGGCCGCACCGTCGGCGCCGGCGTCGTCGCCAAGATCATCGAGTAATCGACTCGATGCCGGGGCGGTCGGAATTGGCCGCCCCTTTCACGCTCTTTGCGCTCTTTCTTGCAGCACCAGCTCTTTAGGAAAACACCATGCAGAACCAGAAGATCCGTATCCGTCTGAAGGCTTTCGACTACCGCCTGATCGATCAGTCGGCGCTCGAAATCGTCGAGACCGCCAAGCGCACCGGCGCCGTGGTTCGTGGCCCCGTGCCGCTGCCCACCCGAATCGAGCGCTTCGATCTGCTGCGCTCGCCGCACGTCAACAAGGCTTCGCGTGACCAGATGGAAATCCGTACGCACCAGCGCCTGATGGACATCATCGACCCGACCGACAAGACGGTCGACGCGCTGATGAAGCTTGACCTGCCCGCGGGTGTAGATGTCGAGATCAAGCTCCAGTAAGCACGCCCTGCTTGCGGAAGTTTGGAACAGGCCGGTATAATCCGGCCTTTGTGCCTTTTGGCGCAATAATTGTGACCCCTGGTCAATCGCAACCGGGATTCAGGAGAAAAAAATGAGTCTAGGCCTTGTTGGACGCAAGGTCGGCATGACTCGCATTTTCGCCGAGGATGGCAGGACCATCCCGGTGACTGTGCTTGACGTGTCGGATAATCGTGTGTCCCAGATCAAGACGGTCGAAACCGACGGCTACGCCGCGGTTCAGGTCGCTTACGGCAAGCGCCGCGCCAGCCGCATCACCAAGCCGGTCGCGGGTCATCTCGCCAAGGCGGGCGTCGAGCCCTGCCGCGGTATCAAGGAATTCCGTGTAGCCGCCGAGCAGGCGGGTGGCATGAGCGCCGGCGACGCCATCGGTGCTGACCTGTTCCAGGTCGGCCAGAAGGTCGACGTGACGGGTGTGACGATCGGTAAGGGCTTCTCCGGTCCGATCAAGCGCCACAACTTCTCGTCGAACCGCGCCTCGCACGGTAACTCGATTTCGCACAACTCCCCTGGCTCCATCGGTATGGCGCAGGATCCGGGTCGTGTGTTCCCTGGTAAGCGTATGGCCGGCCAGTACGGCAACGTGCAGCGCACCACGCAGGGTCTCGAGATCGTTCGCGTGGATGTCGAGCGCCAGCTCCTTCTCGTGAAGGGTGCGGTGCCGGGTGCCAAGGGTGGCGACGTCGTCGTCCATCCGGCAGTCAAGGCCTGAGGAGCGCGCAATGGAATTGAAACTCTTGAATGAGCAGGGTCAGGCTGCGTCGACGCTGCAGGCGTCGGACGTGCTGTTCGGCCGTGACTACAACGAAGCGCTGGTCCATCAGGTGGTGACCGCCTACGCGGCCAATGCGCGTTCGGGTAACCGCAAGCAGAAGGGCCGTTCGGAGATCGCCAAGTCGACCCGCAAGCCGTTCCGCCAGAAGGGTACGGGCAACGCCCGCGCCGGTATGGCCTCGAGCCCGTTGTGGCGCGGAGGCGGCAAGATCTTCCCGAACACCCCGGACGAGAACTTCAGCCAGAAGGTCAACCGCAAGATGTACCGTGCCGGTGTCGCCGCGATCCTGTCGCAGCTCGCCCGCGAGGATCGTCTGGCCGTGGTCGAGAGCTTCAGCGTCGAGGCGCCGAAGACCCGCCTGCTGTCGCAGAAGCTCAAGGGTATGGGCCTGGACTCGGTCCTGGTCATTACCGACGAAATGGACGAGAACCTGTTCCTGTCCTCGCGCAACCTGCATCAGGTTCTGGTGCTGGAAGTGAATGAGGCGGATCCGGTGTCGCTCGTGCGTTTCCCGAAGGTGCTCGTCACCAAGGGCGCGCTGGCGAAGATGGAGGAAGCGTGGCAATGAGCGCGATCACTCAGGAACGTCTGCTGCAGGTGCTGCTCGCCCCGCAGATCTCCGAAAAGGCGACTTTCATCGCCGACAAGAACGAGCAAGTGGTGTTCAAGGTGTCGTCCGACGCTACCAAGCCTGAAGTGAAAGCGGCTGTAGAGTCGCTGTTCAAGGTCGAAGTCAAGTCGGTCCAGATCTTGAACGTCAAGGGCAAGGCCAAGCGCTTTGGCAAGACCATGGGTCGCCGCAAGGACTGGAAGAAGGCTTTTGTGTGCCTGAAGCCTGGCCAGGAAATCAACTTTGCGGCTGGGGAGTGATAGATCATGGCAATCGTAAAACTTAAGCCTACGTCTGCCGGCCGCCGTGCCCAGGTCAAGGTGGTGAATCCTGATCTGCACAAGGGTCGCCCCGTCGCCGCGCTGGTCGAGAAGCAGAGCAAGAAGGCAGGCCGTAACAACTACGGTCGCATCACGATGCGTCACCAGGGTGGTGGTCACAAGCAGCACTACCGCCTGGTGGACTTCCGTCGCAACAAGGATGGCATCCCGGCGAAGGTCGAGCGTATCGAGTACGACCCCAACCGTTCTGCCCACCTCGCGCTGCTGTGCTACGCCGATGGCGAGCGTCGCTACATCATCGCGCCGCGTGGCGTCGAAGTTGGCCAGCAACTGATCAGTGGTGCAGAAGCCCCGATCAAGCCGGGCAACGCGCTGCCGATCCGCAACATCCCGGTCGGCTCGACGATCCACTGCATCGAGATGGTCCCCGGTAAGGGCGCCCAGATCGCGCGCGCTGCCGGTACTTCGGTGCAACTGCTCGCTCGCGAAGGCTCCTACGCTCAGCTTCGTCTGCGCTCCGGCGAGATCCGCCGCGTCCATGTCGAGTGCCGCGCGACCGTCGGCGAAGTCGGTAACGAGGAGCATGGCCTGCGCAAGATCGGGAAGGCTGGTGCGAATCGCTGGCGTGGCATCCGCCCGACCGTTCGCGGTGTGGCGATGAACCCGGTCGATCACCCGCATGGTGGTGGCGAGGGTCGTACTGGCGAAGCGCGCGAGCCGGTGAGCCCGTGGGGTACGCCGAGCAAGGGTTATCGGACGCGCTCGAACAAGCGCACCGACGGCATGATCGTGCAGCGTCGTCACAAGCGTTAAGGGGTAAGAGATGACACGTTCTATCAAGAAAGGCCCGTTCATCGACGCGCACCTGCTCAACAAGGTCGACGCGGCTCGGACGAGCAACGACAAGCGCCCGATCAAGACCTGGTCGCGCCGCTCCACGATCCTGCCCGACTTCATCGGCCTGACGATCGCGGTGCACAACGGCAAGCAGCACATTCCGGTATTCGTGACCGAAAACATGGTCGGTCACAAGCTGGGCGAATTCGCGCTGACGCGTACCTTCAAGGGTCACGCCGCCAGCAAGAAGGCCAAGCGCTAAGGGGACGACATGGAAACCAAAGCTATTCTCCGTGGCGTTCGGCTGTCGGCCCAGAAGGGTCGTCTGGTGGCCGATCTGGTCCGCGGCAAGCCCGTCGATCAGGCGCTCAATACGCTGGCCTTCTCGCCCAAGAAAGGGGCGAAGATCATCCGCAAGGTGCTGGAGTCCGCGATCGCGAACGCCGAGCACAACGACGGCGCCGACATCGACACGCTGAAGGTCAAGACCATTCACGTGGAAGAGGGCATGACGCTCAAGCGCTTCACCGCGCGTGCGAAGGGTCGCGGCAACCGCATCCTTAAGCCCACCTGCCACGTCTACCTGACTGTTGGCGAGTAAGGAGTAAACATGGGTCAGAAAATCCATCCCACTGGGTTCCGCCTTGCCGTCACGCGGGACTGGGGTTCGCGCTGGTTCGCCAACAGCAAGGACTTTGCCGGCATGCTTCACGAGGACCTCAAGGTTCGTGACTACCTGAAGAAGCGCCTCGCGCACGCTTCGGTGGCTCGCGTGCTCATCGAGCGCCCGGCGAAGAACGCTCGGATCACCTTGTTCAGCGCCCGTCCGGGTGTCGTCATCGGCAAGAAGGGCGAGGACATCGAAGCGCTCAAGCGTGATCTGCAGAAGATCGTCGGCGTACCCGTCCATGTGAACATCGAGGAAGTGCGCAAGCCCGAACTCGACGCCAAGCTGATCGCCGACTCGATCGCGCAGCAGCTCGAGAAGCGCATCATGTTCCGTCGCGCCATGAAGCGTGCGATGCAGAACGCCATGCGCCTCGGTGCCCAGGGCATCAAGATCATGAGCTCCGGTCGTCTGAACGGTGCCGAGATCGCCCGTACCGAGTGGTATCGCGAAGGTCGTGTGCCGCTGCACACCCTGCGCGCCAACATCGATTACGGCGTCTCCGAGGCCAAGACCACCTACGGCATCATCGGGATCAAGGTGTGGGTGTTCAAGGGCGAGATGCTGGGCCGCAACGAGCAGCCCGTCGCCGCTGAACCGGAAGCCGATAACCGCCGTGGCCGTCGTGGCGCCCCGCGTGACGGTGAGCGTCCGGGTCGCCGCCCCGCCCGTCGTGGCGAAGGCCGGCAAGAAGAAAGCAGGAGTGAATGATGCTGCAGCCGACTAGAAGGAAGTATCGGAAGGAGCAGAAAGGCCGCAACACCGGTATCGCCACCCGTGGCGCCAAGGTGTCGTTCGGCGAGTACGGTCTCAAGGCTGTCGGTCGTGGTCGTCTGACCGCGCGTCAGATCGAGTCCGCCCGTCGTGCGATGACGCGCCACATCAAGCGCGGTGGTCGTATCTGGATCCGCATTTTCCCGGACAAGCCGATCTCGAAGAAGCCGGCTGAAGTCCGTATGGGTAACGGTAAGGGTAACCCCGAGTACTGGGTCGCAGAGATCCAGCCGGGCAAGGTGCTCTACGAGATGGACGGCGTGGATGAAGCCCTCGCGCGCGAAGCGTTCCGGCTTGCTGCCGCGAAGCTGCCGATCGAGACCGTGTTCGTCACGCGCCTGATTGGGGGTTGAACATGAAGGCAACGGATCTTCGCGCCAAGAGCGCCGATGAGTTGAACAACGAACTGCTCGAACTGCTGAAGGCACAGTTTTCGCTGCGCATGCAGCATGCCACCCAGCAACTGGGCAACACGAGTCAGATTGGGAAGGTTCGTCGCGACATCGCACGCGTTCGCACCATCCTGCGCGAAAAGGCGGGTCAGCAATGAGCGAACAAGTTGAAAAGGTTCGCCGCGCGCTGGTTGGGCGTGTGGTGAGCGACAAGATGCAGAAGACGGTGACCGTTCTCGTCGAGCGCCGGGTCAAGCACCCGCTGTACGGCAAGATCATCACCCGGTCGGCCAAGTACCACGCGCACGTGGAAGACGCTATCGCCAGCCAGGGTGACCTGGTCGAAATCGAGGAATGCCGTCCGATCTCGCGCACCAAGACCTGGCGTGTCGCCAAGGTGCTCGAGAAGGCCCGCATCATCTGATCTGAGTAACTGGCAGGTCGCAAAAAACAGCTTGGCGCTTCGGTGCCAGGCTGTTATAATTTTGCCTCTTTGCTCCGGGGCTCGCTCGGGGCATCCTACCCTGACGGGTTCCAAGACTGTCCGCGCATGCGGGATAAGTTGGAGATATTTTCATGATTCAAATGCAGTCCAAGCTGGACGTGGCCGATAACTCCGGCGCACGCTCGGTGATGTGCATCAAGGTCCTGGGTGGTTCGAAGCGCCGGTACGCCGGCGTGGGCGACATCATCAAGGTCACCGTCAAGGATGCTGCGCCGCGCGGTCGTGCGAAGAAGGGCGATGTCTATAACGCGGTCGTCGTGCGCACTGCGAAAGGCGTTCGTCGTCCCGACGGTTCGCTCATCAAGTTCGACAACAACGCGGCCGTGCTTCTGAACAACAAGCTCGAGCCGATCGGTACCCGTATCTTCGGGCCGGTCACGCGCGAGCTGCGCACCGAGCGGTTCATGAAGATCGTCTCGCTGGCGCCTGAAGTGCTCTGAGGAGTCGATAGATGAACAAGATCCGCAAGGGTGATGAGGTTTTGGTGCTGACGGGCAAGGATCGCGGCCGTCGCGGCACCGTGCTGCGCCGCGTTGATGATGAGCGCGTCGTGGTCGAGGGTGTCAATCGTGTGAAGAAGCACGTGCGCCCGAACCCGCTGAAGGGTGAAGTGGGTGGCATCGTCGAGAAAGAGATGCCGATCCATGTGTCGAACGTCGCGCTGTTCAATCCCGCCACCCAGAAGGGTGAACGTGTCGGGATCAAGACGCTTGAAGATGGCCGCAAGGTGCGCTTCTTCAAGTCGAACGGCGAGCTGGTGAACGCCTAAGGAGTGACGATGGCTCGCTTGCAACAGGTTTACAAGGACGAAGTCGCTCCTGCGCTCAAGCAGCAGTTCGGCTACAAGTCCGTGATGGAAGTGCCGCGCATCACCAAGATCACCCTCAATATGGGTGTTGGTGAGGCGGTCGGTGACAAGAAGATTCTCGAGCACGCCATTGGCGACATGGCCAAGATTGCGGGTCAGAAGCCGGTTGCTACCCTGGCTCGCAAGTCGATCGCGGGCTTCAAGATTCGCGACGGTTATCCGATCGGATGCATGGTCACGCTGCGTGGTCCGCGCATGTTCGAATTCTTCGACCGGCTGATCACGATCGCGCTGCCGCGCGTGCGTGACTTCCGTGGTATCGCGTCGAAGGGTTTCGATGGTCGCGGCAACTACAACCTCGGTGTCAAGGAACAGATCATTTTCCCTGAGATCGAGTACGACAAGATTGACGCGCTGCGCGGGATGAACATCAGCATCACGACGACGGCGAAGACCGACGAAGAGGCGCGCGCGCTTCTCGCCGCGTTCAAGTTCCCGTTCAAGAATTGAGGGTGATATGGCGAAACTCGCTCTGATCAACCGCGAAGCGAAGCGTGCAAAGCTGGTGGAGAAATTCGCTGCCAAGCGTGCCGCGCTGGTCGCAACGGTCAAGGACACCAGTCTGTCCGATGAAGAACGCATGGCTGCCCGCCTGGCCCTGCAGCAACTGCCGCGCAACGCCAACCCGACCCGCCAGCGTAACCGCTGCGCGCTGACCGGGCGCCCGCGTGGTGTCTTCCGCAAGTTCGGTCTGTGCCGCAACAAGCTGCGCGAGATCGCTTTCCGCGGTGAAGTGCCTGGCATGACCAAGGCGAGCTGGTAAGGAGAATTCGAAGATGAGTATGTCCGATCCGATCGCCGACATGCTGACGCGCATCCGCAACGGCCAGCAGGCCCAGAAGGTTTCGGTTTCGATGCCTTCGTCGAAGCTGAAGGTTGCGATCGCCAAGGTATTGCAGGACGAAGGTTACATCGACGGCTTTGCCGTTCGTGACGAAGCCGGTAAGGCTTCGCTCGATGTGACGCTCAAGTACTACGCCGGTCGTCCGGTCATCGAGCGCCTGGAGCGCGTGAGCCGTCCCGGCCTGCGCATCTACAAGGGCAGCGAAGACCTGCCGCGCGTGATGAACGGCCTTGGCGTGGCTATCGTGTCCACGCCGCGTGGCCTGATGACTGACCGTTCGGCGCGCGCTAACCGCGTCGGCGGCGAAGTCATCTGCCTCGTCGCCTAAGGGGGGTGCGATGTCTCGTGTAGCCAAGAATCCGGTGGCGATCCCGCAGGGTGTCGAAGTGATGATTTCCGACGCCGAGATCGCGGTGAAGGGGCCCCTCGGGACCCTGCGCCAGGCACTTACGGGTGCCGTTGTGGTTGCTCGCGAAGGCGATGCGATCGTGTGCAAGGCGCGTGACGGTGTGGTGAACGCCCGCGCAATGTCCGGCACGGTCCGCGCGCTGGTGAACAACATGGTCACGGGCGTGACCAAGGGCTTCCAGCGCAAGCTGACCCTGGTTGGTGTGGGTTATCGCGCACAGGCGCAGGGCGACAAGCTCAACCTGTCGCTCGGTTTCTCGCATCCGGTCGTACACCAGATGCCGGAAGGCGTGAAGGTTGAAACGCCGACCCAGACCGAGATCGTGATCAAGGGTACCGACAAGCAGCAGGTCGGCCAGGTCGCAGCCGAGGTGCGTGCATACCGCGCTCCCGAGCCTTACAAGGGCAAGGGCGTCCGTTATTCGGACGAGGTGGTGGTGCTCAAGGAAACCAAGAAGAAGTAAGGCGGTTCGTCATGAACAAGAAAGAAACTCGTCTTCGCCGTGCGCGCAAAACTCGCGCCAAGATTGCGGAGCTCAAGGCGGTTCGCCTGACGGTGTTCCGGTCCAACTGCCATATCTACGCCCAGGTCATCTCGGGTTGCGGTTCGCGCGTCATCGCGGCTGCCTCCACGGTCGAAGCCGACGTTCGCTCGCAGGTCGCCAATGGCGGCAACAAGGCTGCGGCCGAGATCGTCGGCAAGCTGATCGCCGAGCGTGCCAAAGCTGCCGGTGTCGAGCAGGTCTCCTTCGACCGCTCGGGCTTCCTGTATCACGGCCGCGTGAAGGCGCTGGCCGAGGCCGCCCGCGAAGGCGGTCTCAAGTTCTAAGCGAGGAATCGAATGGCTAAGCAGCAAACCAAACGTGCGCAAGCCTCCGACGAGCGCGATGACGGCCTGAAGGAGAAAATGGTCGCGATCAATCGCGTGACCAAGGTCGTCAAGGGCGGCCGGATCCTCGGCTTCGCCGCGCTGACCGTGGTCGGCGACGGCGACGGTGCGATCGGCATGGGCAAGGGCAAGTCCCGCGAAGTGCCGGTGGCGGTGCAGAAGGCGATGGACGAGGCGCGTCGCAAGTTGCGCAAGGTGTCGCTCAAGAACGGCACCCTGCAGCACACCGTGATCGGCAAGCATGGCGCCGCTTCGGTGCTGATGCAGCCGGCTCCGGCTGGTACCGGCATCATTGCCGGCGGCCCGATGCGCGCCGTGTTCGAGGTGATGGGCGTGACCGACGTGATCTGCAAGTGCATCGGTTCGGCCAATCCGTACAACGTCGTTCGTGCCACGATCAATGGCCTGATGGCGATCAACACCCCGGCGGAAATTGCGGCCAAGCGCGGCAAGTCCGTCGAAGAAATCCTGGGGTAAGCGATGTCGGACAAGAAAATCAAGGTGACGCTCGTCAAGAGCATCATCGGCACCAAGCAGTCCCACCGCGCCACCGTGCGCGGGCTGGGTCTGCGCCGTATGCACCACACCGTGGAACTGGCGGACACGCCCGAGATCCGTGGCATGGTCAACAAGGTGTCCTACCTGGTCAAGTGCGAGGGTTGATATGCGCCTGAATACCATCAAGCCCGCTGAAGGCTCCAAGAAAGCCGCGCGTCGTGTTGGCCGTGGCATCGGTAGCGGCCTGGGCAAGACCTGCGGTCGCGGTCACAAGGGCCAGAAGTCCCGTGCTGGCGGCTTCCACAAGACCGGTTTCGAAGGCGGTCAGATGCCGCTGCAGCGCCGCCTGCCGAAGCGTGGTTTCGTTTCGCTGACGCGTGCGCGTAACGTCGAGGTCCGCCTCTCCGAACTGGACAAGCTGCCGGTGGACGAGATCGATCTGCTGACGCTGAAGCAGGCAGGCGTGATCGCCGCTGACGCGTTGTCGGCGAAGGTCGTACTGTCGGGCGCCATCAGCCGTAAGGTTGCGTTGCGCGGTGTAGGGGCGACCCAGGGTGCCAAGGCAGCGATCGAAGCTGCCGGCGGTTCCGTGGCGGCCGAGTAAAAAGGGAAACCGTTGTGGCGAATCCTGCTGCCACGCTGGGAAGCACCGGAAAGTTCGGCGACCTCAAGCGTCGCCTGCTTTTCCTGCTGGGCGCGCTGATCGTCTATCGCATTGGCGCGCATATCCCGGTACCGGGTATCGATCCGCAGGGGCTGGCCGATCTGTTCCAGTCCCAGCAGGGCGGTATCCTCGGTGTTTTCAACCTCTTCTCGGGCGGCGCGCTGTCGCGTTTCACCATCTTCGCGCTGGGCATCATGCCCTACATCTCTGCGTCCATCATCATGCAGTTGATGAGCGTGGCGGTGCCGCAGCTTGAGGCGCTGAAGAAGGAAGGTGAGGCGGGTCGGCGGAAGATCACGCAGTACACGCGCTACGGTACGCTGGCGCTCGCGCTGGCGCAGTCGCTCGGTATTGCGATTGCGCTCGAGGGGCAGTCCGGGCTCGTGCTCGAGCCGGGTGTGATGTTCCGGTTCGTGACGGTCGCAACCCTGGTAACCGGTACGATGTTCCTGATGTGGCTGGGTGAGCAGATCACCGAGCGCGGCATCGGCAACGGCATCTCGATCATCATCTTCGCTGGTATCGCAGCGGGGTTGCCGAGTGCAATCGGCGGGCTGTTCGAGCTGGTTCGCACCGGCGCGATGCACCCCTTCACTGCGCTGATCATCTGCATCCTCGTGGTGCTGGTGACCGGGTTCGTGGTGTTCGTCGAGCGGGGGCAGCGCAAGATCCTGGTGAATTACGCCAAGCGGCAGGTCGGCAACAAGGTGTATGGCGGGCAGAGCTCCCATCTGCCGTTGAAGCTGAACATGTCGGGTGTGATTCCGCCGATCTTCGCCTCGAGCATCATTCTGTTCCCGGCCACGCTGGGGCAGTGGTTCGGTTCGTCGGAGGGGATGTACTGGCTGCGCGACATCGCGTCCACGCTTTCCCCGGGACAGCCGATCTACGTGATGTTGTATGCCGTGGCGATCGTGTTCTTCTGCTTCTTCTACACGGCGCTGGTTTTCAATGCCCGTGAAACGGCAGACAACCTGAAGAAGAGCGGGGCCTTCGTTCCCGGGATCCGTCCCGGTGACCAGACCGCGCGCTACATCGACAAGATTCTCATGCGGCTGACGCTGGCCGGGGCGGTGTACATCACCCTGGTCTGCCTGCTGCCGGAGTTCCTGATCCTGAAGTGGAACGTTCCGTTCTATTTCGGCGGTACATCGCTGCTGATCATCGTCGTGGTGACGATGGACTTCATGTCCCAGGTTCAGGCGTTCGTGATGTCGCACCAGTACGAGAGTCTGCTGAAGAAGGCGAATTTCAAGGGGGCGGGTTTCCCGGGCAGGTAAGTCCTTATGGCGAAGGAAGATGTCATCGAGATGCAGGGCGAGGTTACCGAAAACCTCCCCAATGCCACATTCCGCGTCAGGCTCGAGAACGGTCATATGGTGCTTGGGCACATCTCCGGGAAGATGCGGATGCACTACATCCGCATCCTTCCTGGTGACAAGGTGACCGTACAGCTCACCCCCTACGACCTGACCAAGGGCCGGATCGTTTTCCGGACCAAGTGAAGATTTTAGAGAAACAGGAGCAAGACCATGAGAGTCCAGGCCTCAGTCAAGCGGCTCTGCCGCAACTGCAAGATCATTCGCCGCAAGGGTGTGGTTCGCGTCATTTGCAGCGATCCGCGGCACAAGCAACGCCAGGGTTGATCTGATCAACTTAAGGCATTAGAATTTAACGTTTTTCGCTTTGGGGTATACGGATGGCCCGTATTGCTGGGGTAAACATTCCCAATCACAAGCATGCCGAGATCGCGCTGACCGCCATCTATGGGATCGGCCGTTCGCGTGCTCAGAAAGTTTGCGACGCTGCCGGTATCGTGCGCACGGTCAAGATCAAGGATCTGACCGAGTCGGATATGGAAAAGCTGCGTGACGAGGTTGCTCGCTTCGTTGTCGAAGGCGATCTGCGTCGTGAAGTCACGATGAACATCAAGCGACTGATGGACCTGGGCTG
Source organism: Thauera sp. (assembly GCA_017997795.1). Taxonomy (GTDB): domain Bacteria; phylum Pseudomonadota; class Gammaproteobacteria; order Burkholderiales; family Rhodocyclaceae; genus Thauera. The sequence continues at coordinate 11,525 of JAGOEI010000016.1, forward strand.
CTATCGCGGCGTGCGTCATCGTCGTGGTCTGCCGATGCGTGGTCAGCGTACCCGCACCAACGCCCGCACCCGCAAGGGCCCGCGCAAGGCGATCGCCGGCAAGAAGTAATAGGAACCGATAATGGCTAAGACTGGAACGAAGGTTCGGAAGAAGGTCAAGAAGAACGTAGCGGAAGGTATTGCTCACGTTCACGCGAGCTTCAACAACACCATCATCACCATCACCGATCGTCAGGGCAACGCCCTGTCGTGGGCGACGTCGGGCGGCGCAGGCTTCAAGGGCTCGCGCAAGAGCACGCCGTTCGCAGCGCAGGTGGCGGCTGAAGCGGCTGGCAAGGTCGCTCAGGAATGCGGCATCAAGAATCTCGAAGTGCGTATCAAGGGCCCTGGCCCGGGTCGTGAGTCGTCGGTTCGTGCGCTCAACGCGCTGGGGATCAAGATCTCCAGCATCACCGACATCACCCCCATTCCGCACAACGGCTGCCGTCCGCCGAAAAAGCGCCGTATCTGACAAGGAGTTGATAAGTGGCTCGTAATCTCGATCCCAAGTGCCGTCAGTGCCGTCGCGAAGGCGAAAAGCTGTTTCTGAAGGCCGAGAAGTGCTTCACCGACAAGTGCGCCATCGAGCGCCGCGCCTATGCGCCTGGCCAGCATGGTCAGCGTTCCGGGCAGCGTCTGTCGGGCTATGGCGTTCAACTGCGTGAAAAGCAGAAGATCCGCCGCCTGTATGGCGTGCTCGAGCGCCAGTTCCGCAAGGTGTATGCCGAGGCCGATCGTCGTCGCGGTCAGACCGGCGAGAACCTGCTGCAACTGCTCGAAGGTCGTCTGGACTCCGTGGCCTACCGCATGGGTTTTGGCGGTTCGCGTGCCGAAGCGCGCCAGGTCGTGCGCCACAACGGCGTGCTGGTCAATGGCAAGCGTGTGAACATTCCGTCGTACGTCGTGCGTCCGGGTGACGTGGTTCAGCTCACCGAGCAGGCCCGTGGTCACCTTCGCGTCAAGGCTGCCCTCGAGGCCGCCGAGTCGCGGGGCTTCCCCGAGTGGCTGGAAGTCGACGCCAAGGCCGGCAAAGGCACCTTCAAGGCCTACCCGGTGCGCAGCGAACTGTCTGCAACGATCAACGAAGGCCTGGTCGTGGAACTGTACTCCCGCTGATCGGGAGACTGATCCTCTTCTAGTTCCGAGGAAATGCTGATGCAAAGCAATGTACTGCTGAAACCGCGCATCATCGACGTCCAGAGCACCTCGCCGGTTCAGGCGCGGGTGACGATGGAGCCGTTCGAGCGCGGCTTCGGCCATACGCTGGGGAATGCGCTGCGGCGCATCCTCCTGTCGTCGCTTCCCGGCCATGCGCCGACCGAAGTGGCGATCGAAGGGGTGCTCCACGAGTACTCCACGCTCGACGGCGTGCGTGAAGACATGGTCGACCTGCTGCTGAACCTGAAGGGCGTGGTGTTCAAGCTCAACGGGCGCAGCGAAGTCACGCTGCGGCTGGCGAAGGCGGGTGAGGGTGTGGTTACCGCGGGTGACATCGAGGTCGGTCACGACGTCGAGATCATCAATCCGGATCACGTCATTGCGCACCTCGCCCCCGGCGGCAAGATCGAGATGCAGATCAAGGTCGAGGAGGGTCGGGGCTACGTGCCCGGCAATGCCCGCCCTGAGAACGCAGAAAGCAAGTCGATCGGTCGTATCGTGCTCGACGCCTCGTTCGGTCCCGTGCGACGCGTCAGCTACCTGGTCGAGAGCGCCCGCGTCGAGCAGCGCACCGACCTCGACCGCCTGATCATCGACATCGAGACCAACGGTGCGGTGGATCCGGAAGAGGCGATTCGCTATGCGGCCCGCGTTCTGATGGATCAGCTTTCGGTGTTCGCTGACCTGCAGGATACGGCACCGGATCGGCCCGAGACGGCCACCCCGGTGGTGGATCCGCTGCTGCTGCGCCCGGTCGACGACCTGGAGCTGACGGTGCGTTCGGCCAACTGCCTCAAAGCCGAGAACATCTACTACATCGGTGACCTGATCCAGCGCACCGAGACCGAGCTGCTGAAAACCCCGAACCTGGGTCGCAAGTCGCTCAACGAGATCAAGGAAGTGTTGGCCTCCCGCGGGCTGACGCTTGGCATGAAACTGGAAAACTGGCCGCCGGCCGGGCTTGAAAAGCTCGGTTGACCGGGCAAGTGAGGAATTGAAATGCGTCACCGTAATGGTCTTCGCAAGCTGAATCGTACCAGCAGCCACCGCCAGGCGATGTTCCGCAACATGGCCAACTCGCTGCTGCAACACGAAGTCATCAAGACGACCCTGCCGAAGGCGAAGGAACTTCGCCGCGTGGTCGAGCCGATGATCACCCTGGGCAAGAAGCCCAGCCTTGCCAATCGTCGCCTGGCCTTCGACCGCCTGCGCGACCGCGACATGGTGGTCAAGCTCTTCGACGAGCTGGGTCCGCGTTTCGCCAACCGCAATGGCGGTTACCTGCGTATCCTGAAGTGCGGTTTCCGTGATGGCGACAATGCACCGATGGCCTACGTCGAGCTGCTCGACCGTCCGGATGTTGAAGCGGTCGAAGTGGAAGAAGCGGAAGCGGCCTGATCGCGGCTGCGTTCGATGAAGAAACCGGGCTCGTCCCGGTTTTTTTTTCGCCTGCGTTACCGGGTGAAATGGGCGCTCGGTTTCGCGCGCCCAGGGCGCCTTCGGGGCGCACGGCGCTGGAAAGGAGTTCAGGGATGAGTGTCACCCTCGTGACGGGCGGTGCCGGGTACATCGGGTCGCACACCTGCGTGGAGTTGCTGTTGGCCGGGCGCGACGTCGTGGTCGTGGACGATCTTTCCAACGCGTCGCCCGAGGCGCTGCGGCGCGTGGAAAAGCTGGGCGGCCGAGCGCTGAAGGCCTTCGTGCATGGCGACGTGCGCGATCGCGCCTTGATGGCGGGGGTGTTCGCGGAGCACGCGGTCGAGGCCGTCATCCACTTTGCGGCGAAGAAGGCGGTTGGCGAGTCGGTGGCGCAGCCGCTGGCGTATTACGACAACAATCTGCAGGGGCTTCTAAGCGTGCTGCAGACCATGGACGCGGCAGGGTGTCGACGCATGGTGTTCAGCTCGTCGGCGACCGTCTATGGCGACCCGGCGCGGGTGCCGATCGATGAGGATTTCCCGACCACGGCGACCAACCCCTACGGCTGGACCAAGCTCATGGGCGAGCAGATCCTGCGCGACCTCGGGCGTGCGGACCCGCGCTGGAACCTGGTGCTGTTGCGCTACTTCAACCCGGTGGGCGCCCACCCGAGCGGGCAGATCGGCGAGGATCCGGACGGCTTGCCCAACAACCTCATGCCCTTCGTGAGCCAGGTCGCTGTGGGGCGACTGCCGCGCCTGAGAGTGTTCGGCAACGACTACCCCACGCCCGACGGGACGGGCGTACGCGACTACATCCACGTGGTCGATCTTGCGCTCGGCCACCTGCGTGCGCTCGAGCGCATCGCGGAGCTGCCCGGCGTGACGACGGTGAACCTGGGTACCGGCCGCGGCTACAGTGTGCTCGAGATGGTCAAGGCCTTCGAGGCTGCTTCGGGCTGCAGCGTGCCCTACGACATCGTCGATCGCCGTCCGGGTGACGTGGCGGCGTGCTGGGCCGACCCGAGCCGTGCGCGCGAACTGCTGGGCTGGACTGCGGAGCGGGATCTGCAAGCGATGTGCGAGGACGCCTGGCGCTGGCAGCGCAACAATCCGCGCGGCTACGCGCCGGACTGAGCGGCGGGGCTAGGGCTCGCAGACCCCGCCGAGAAGTCGCCGCAGGTACCGCCCGGTGTGGCTGTCCGGATTCGCGGCCACGGTCTCGGGCGTCCCGCAGCAAACCACTGCCCCGCCGCCGTCGCCGCCCTCCGGCCCCATGTCGATGAGCCAGTCGGCGGTCTTGATGACGTCGAGGTTGTGCTCGATCACCACCACGGTGTTGCCGTGGTCGCGCAGGCGCTGGAGCACCTTGAGCAGCAGCTCGATGTCCTGGAAGTGCAGGCCGGTCGTCGGTTCGTCGAGGATGTAGAGCGTGCGGCCGGTGTCGCGCTTCGACAGCTCGAGCGCGAGCTTGATGCGCTGGGCCTCGCCACCCGACAGCGTGGTCGCGCTCTGACCCAGTCGGATGTAGCCGAGACCGACGTCCATCAGGGTCTCGAGCTTGCGCGCCACGCTCGGCACCGGCTGGAAGAAAGCCAGGGCTTGCTCCACGGTCATCTCCAGCACTTCCTGGATGCTGCGTCCCTTGTAGCGGATCTCCAGTGTCTCGCGGTTGTAGCGCTTGCCGTGGCAGACGTCGCAGGGCACGTACATGTCGGGCAGGAAGTGCATCTCGACCTTGATCAGGCCGTCGCCCTGGCAGGCCTCGCAGCGCCCGCCGCGGACATTGAAGGAAAAACGTCCGGGTTCGTAGCCGCGTGCGCGCGCTTCCGGCACGCCGGCAAACAGTTCGCGGATCGGGGTGAGCATGCCGGTGTAGGTCGCGGGGTTGGAGCGCGGCGTGCGCCCGATCGGGGCCTGATCGACGTTGATCACCTTGTCGAAGCCGTCCAGCCCCTCGATGTCGTCATGGGGCGCGACTTCCACGCTTGAACCATACAGCCGGCGCGACGCGGCGGCGGCCAGCGTGTCGTTGATCAGCGTGGACTTGCCCGAACCGGACACCCCGGTGATGCAGGTGAACAGGCCCACCGGCACGGAGACGTTCGCCGACTTGAGGTTGTTGCCGCGCGCGCCGACGATACGCAACTGCTTGTCGGGATCAGGCGCCCGGCGACGCGCGGGTACCTCGATCGCACGCCGCCCGGACAGATAGTCTCCGGTGACCGACGCCGGATTGGCGATCACCTCGTTCGGTGTGCCGTGGGCGACGATGTGGCCGCCGTGTTCGCCCGCCCCCGGTCCCATGTCGATCAGGTAGTCGGCGCTGCGGATCGCGTCCTCGTCGTGTTCGACCACGATCACCGTGTTGCCGAGGTCGCGTAACTGCGTCAGCGTGGCGAGCAGGCGGTCGTTGTCGCGCTGGTGCAGGCCGATCGAAGGCTCGTCGAGCACGTACATGACGCCGGTCAGGCCCGAGCCGATCTGGCTGGCGAGGCGGATGCGCTGCGCCTCGCCGCCGGACAGGGTGTCGGCCGAGCGGTCGAGCGACAGGTAATCCAGCCCGACGTTGATCAGGAAGCTCAGGCGGTCGGCGATCTCCTTGACGATCTTGTCGGCGACCTGCGCGCGTGCGCCGGCGAGCTCGAGGCCGCAGAAGAAGTCGCGGCACTCGCCCAGCGGCAGGCGGCCGACGGCGTGCAGTGCGCGCCCGCCGATCAGCACGTGGCGCGCCTCGCTGCGCAGGCGGGTGCCGTGGCAGCTCGGGCAGGGCTGGGTGGCACGGTATTTCGACAGCTCCTCGCGCACGGCGATCGAGTCGGTTTCGCGCAGCCGCCGCTCCAGATTGGGCAGGATGCCCTCGAACGGGTGCTCCTTCAGCACCATGCGTCCGTTGTCGGCCATGTAGCGGAAGGCGATCTTCGTCCGCCCCGAGCCGTGCAGCACGACATCGCGCACGCGCTCGGGCAGGGCGATCCACGGCGTCTCGATGTCGAAGGCGTAGTGCGTGGCGAGGCTCGCCAGCATCTGGAAGTAGAACTGGTTGCGCCGGTCCCAGCCGCGGATCGCGCCCGCGGCGAGCGAGAGCTCGGGGTGGGCGACGACGCGCGCCGGGTCGAAAAAGTCCACCTGGCCCAGGCCGTCGCACTTCGGGCAGGCGCCGGCCGGGTTGTTGAACGAGAACAGGCGCGGCTCGAGCTCGGCGAGCGCGAAGCTGCAGACCGGGCACGCGAAGCGCGCCGAAAACAGGTGCTCCCGTCCGCTGTCCATCTCGACCGCGAGTGCGCGGCCGTCGGCATGGGTCAGCGCGGTCTCGAAGGACTCCGCCAGCCGCCCGCGCAGGTCAGGGCGCACCTTCAGACGGTCGATGACCACCTCGACGTCGTGGCGTCGCCCCTTCTCCAGCACCGGCATGGCGTCCAGTTCCATCACCTCGCCATCCACCCGCACGCGCACGAAGCCCTGCGCGCGCAGCTCCGCGAACAGGTCGTGCTGCTCGCCCTTGCGCCCGGCTACCACCGGGGCGAGGATCATCAGCCGGGTCTCTTCGGGCAGCGCGAGCACGTGGTCCACCATCTGCGCCACGCTCTGCGCCTCGAGCGCGTGTTCCGGGTGATCCGGGCAGTGCGGGGTGCCGGCGCGGGCGTAGAGCAGGCGCAGGTAATCATGGATCTCGGTCACCGTGCCCACGGTCGAGCGCGGGTTGTGGCTGGTCGCCTTCTGCTCGATCGAGATCGCCGGCGACAGGCCCTCGATCAGGTCGACGTCGGGCTTTTCCATCAACTGCAGGAACTGGCGCGCGTAGGCCGATAGCGACTCCACGTAGCGGCGCTGCCCCTCCGCATACAGCGTGTCGAAGGCCAGCGAGGACTTGCCCGAGCCCGACAGGCCGGTGATCACCGTCAGGCGGTTGCGGGGCAGGTCGACGCTGACGTTCTTCAGGTTGTGGGTGCGGGCACCGCGGATGCGGATCTCGTCCATGGCTGCTGCCGGGCTCGGGGAAACCGAAGACTATACGACGATACGTCGGCGGCGGAATGCTAGAATCCCGCTCTTTCATCCAGCCGGTTTCCCGTATGTCCGTTCCCGCACGCGACCCGATGACGCGCGAAGAACGCCGCGCCGGCATGAGCCTCGCCGCGATCTTCGCCCTGCGCATGCTCGGCCTGTTCCTGATCCTGCCGGTGTTCGCCGTCCACGCGGCCGAGATTCCCGGTGGCGACAATCTCACCCTGGTGGGCCTCGCGATCGGCGCCTACGGCCTTACCCAGGCCTGCCTGCAGATCGCCTACGGCGCGGCGTCCGACCGCTTCGGGCGCAAGCCGGTGATCGTCTTCGGCCTGGTGCTGTTCGTGCTCGGCAGCGTGGTGGCGGCGCTCGCCGACGGCATCCACATGATCATCGTCGGCCGGGTGCTGCAGGGCGCGGGCGCGATCTCGGCCGCGGTCACCGCGCTCGCCGCCGACCTCACGCGCGACCAGCACCGCACCAAGGTGATGGCGATGATCGGCTCCTCGATCGGGCTGGTGTTCGCGCTGTCGATGGTGGCGGCGCCGCTGCTGTATGCGGCGGTGGGCATGTCCGGCATCTTCTGGCTCACCGCGATCCTCGCCTTCGGCGCCATCGGCGTGCTGCTGTGGGTGGTGCCCGCGGCGCCGCCGGTGCCGCGCGCCACCGGCAAGCTCATTGACGTGCTGCGCGACGGCCAGCTCATGCGGCTCAACTTCGGCGTGTTCGCGCTCCACCTGATCCAGACCACGATGTGGGTGATGGTGCCGTCCGCCCTGGTCGCCAGCGGGGGGCTGCCGGTGCCCGAGCACTGGAAGGTGTATCTGCCCGCGGTGCTGCTGTCCTTCGTGGTCATGGTGCCCGCGGTGATCGTCGCCGAGCGCCACGACAAGCTCAAGCCGGTGTTCAACGCCGCCATCGTGCTGCTCGCGATCGTGCAGTTCGGGCTGTGGCTGTTCGGTGACGGCCTGATACCATTGGCATTGTTGCTGACACTCTTCTTCGTCGCCTTCAACGTGCTCGAGGCCACGCAGCCGTCGTGGATCTCGCGCATCGCGCCGCCCAGCTCCAAGGGCACGGCGCTGGGTGTCTACAACACGTTGCAGTCGGTAGGGCTGTTCCTCGGCGGCGTGCTCGGCGGCTGGCTGGGGCAGGCCTTCGGGCCGGCGGCGGTCAGCCTGTTCTGCGCCGTGCTGGCGCTGGTGTGGCTGGCGCTGGCGAGCTCGATGAATCCGCCGCCGCTGCGCGTCGCGCCTGCTGCGGCGCCGCGCTGAAGCTTCATTCAAGATCTACATCGCGAAGCGGCGCACCGTGCGCCGTTCGCACATGCATTCAAAGGAGAACCGGATGGCATCCGTCAATAAAGTCATCCTGATCGGCAACCTCGGCGCCGATCCGGAAAGCCGCTTCGCCCCCTCCGGCGACGCGATCTGCAACATCCGCCTTGCCACCACCGAAAACTGGCGCGACAAGAACACCGGCGAGCGCCGCGAGGCCACCGAATGGCATCGCGTGTCCTTCTACGGCAAGCTCGCCGAGATCGCTGGCCAGTACCTGCGCAAGGGCAGCCAGGTGTACATCGAGGGCAGCCTGCGCACGCGCAAGTGGCAGGACAAGGACGGCCAGGACCGCTACACCACCGAGATCCGCGCCGACGAGATGAAGATGCTCGGCGGCCGCCGCGAGGGCGGCGACGCGCCGATGCGCAGCAACGAAGGCGGTGGTGGTTGGGATGCGCCGGCGCCCGCGCCGCGCAGCGCGCCCGCGCAGGCCGCGCCGCGCCCGCAGTCGGCGCCCGCGCCCCAGTCGGGCGGCTTCGGCGATTTCGACGACGACATCCCCTTCTGATTGCAGTGGTTGCAGCCGGCGCGCGCCTTGCCCCATGAGGGCGAGGGGCGGCCACGCTGCCACGCATTGAAAGCGGGAGAGCCGACCCCAGATCGGCAAGGGAAGGAGGAAACATGAAGGAACTCGTCAGTTACGCGGACGGCGTGCATGCGGTGGATTCAGGCTATGGCCGCCCGCAGCTCGCCGCCATCCACATCGTCGTGCACGACGGCCGCGCGGCCATCGTCGATACCGGCAGCAATGCATCGGTGCCGCAGGTGCTCGGTGCGCTCGCCGCGCTGGGTATTGCGCCCGAAGCGGTGGACTGGGTGATGCTCACCCACATCCACCTCGATCACGCCGGCGGCGCGGGCAGCCTGATGTGCGCATTCCCGCACGCCCGTCTGCTGGTGCATCCGCGGGGCGTGCGCCACATGATCGACCCGAGCAAGCTCTGGGAGGCGACGTGCGCGGTCTATGGCGCCGATCGCGCCTACGACCTCTACGGCCACCTCGTTCCCGTTCCCGCCGAGCGCATCGTGCCGGCAACCGACGGCCTCGAGATCCACCTCGGTAGCCGGCTGTTCCGCGTGTTCGACACGCCGGGCCACGCGCGCCATCACATCTGCATCTGGGATGCGGTCGCGCACGCCTTCTTCACCGGCGACACCTTCGGCCTGTCCTATCGCGAACTCGATGTCGACGGCCGGCCCTTCATCATGCCGACGACCACGCCGACGCAATTCGACCCGCAGGCCATGCATGACTCGATCGACCGCATGCTGGCGATGCAGCCGCAGGCGATGTACCTGACCCACTACAGCCGCGTGACCGACGTCGAGCGCCTCGGCGCCGACCTGCACCGGCTGATCGACACCATGGTGGCGGTCGCCTCGGCCGCGCGCGGCACCGGCGTGCCGCGCCACGTCGAGATCCTCGCCGGCCTGGAGCAGATCGTGCGCGAGGAAGCCGCCCGCCAGAACTGGGCGCTCAGCGAGGACGAGACCCTCGAGCTGCTGGGTATGGATCTCGAACTCAATGCCCAGGGGCTCGGCGTCTGGCTGGACAGCCGGCGCGTGGCCGAGGCGGAGACGGCCTGAAGCGTGGCCCCCATCCAGACCGAGGTCGATCCCGCGCGCCGCTTCGGCGGCATCGACCGGCTCTACGGAGCCGGCTCGATCGACGCCCTGCATGCGGCCCACGCCTGCGTCATCGGCGTCGGTGGCGTGGGTTCGTGGGCGGTCGAGGCGCTGGCGCGCAGTGGCGTCGGTCGCCTCACGCTGATCGACCTCGATCACGTGGCCGAGTCGAACATCAACCGCCAGGCGCACGCGCTCGATGCCACCCTCGGCATGGCCAAGGTCGAGGCCATGACGGCACGGATCGCCGGCATCCATCCCGCCTGCCGGGTCGAGCTGATCGAGGACTTCGTCACGCCCGAGAACGCGGGCGAGCTGCTGCACGGTTTCGATGTGGTGATCGACGCCATCGACAATGTGCGCGCCAAGGTGGCGATCGCCGCAATCTGCCGTCAGCGGCGCATCCCGCTGGTGATGGCGGGTGGGGCAGGCGGCAAGTCGGACCCGGCGCGCATCTGCGCCGACGACCTCGCGCGTACGCTGCAGGACCCGCTGCTGTCGAAGGTGCGGGCGCGGCTGCGCAAGGAACACGGCTTCACCCGCGACCCGAAGAAGAAGTTCGGCATCGAGGCGGTGTTCTCCACTGAACCCCTGCGCTATCCGGCGGTCCAGGCTTGCGACGTCGAAAGTCACGCCGACACCACGCATGCCGCGCCCCAGGGGCTGGCGTGTGCCGGATACGGCTCGAGCATGGCGGTCACCGCCAGCGTCGGGCTGTTCTGCGCCGCGCGCGCGCTCGAACACCTGTTGCGCGCCGGCGCCCGTCGTCTCGAACATGCCAACGCCCCTGCCACGGAGATCGCTTCATGACTGCAATGCACCAACCCGATTCCGCCATCGTCCTGTTCGGACATGGCGCCCGCGACCCCGAATGGGCCGGCCCGATGCGCCGCATTCGCGACACCGTGCTGGCGCGCGCCGATGCGCCGAAGGTGGAGCTCGCCTTCCTCGAATTCATGAGCCCGACGCTGCCCGAAGCGATCGCGGCGCTCGCCCGGGACGGCGTGCGCAAGGTGGCGGTCGTTCCCGTCTTCCTCGCCCAGGGCGGTCACCTGAAGCGCGACCTGCCGGTGCTGCTCGATGAGGCGCGCGCTGCCCACCCCGGCTGCGAGATCACGCTTGCGACCGCGGCCGGCGAAGCCGATCCGGTCGTGCGCGCGATGGCGGACTACGCCGCCAGTTGTCTGGGCTGATCACCCTCCCGGGCTTCGGTCCGGCGCTTGATCGTGAGCCAGCCCGCTCAGACGGCCCATTCTTTGCCGTGTGAGCGGGCTGGCCCGCGATTGAACCCTCGCATCCCGCGCCTGGTGCGCGCTGCTTGACCGGGCTTTGTATAAGAATATACTTATACGCATGAAGCCCATCATGCTCCCCGTCCTTGCGCGTTCGTTCCTTGCCCGCGTGTCCTTCGAGCGTGCGCCTGGCCTGCTGTTGGCGGTCGCCCTCGTCAGCTTATGCCTGCCCGCTCACGCCGAGGTGCCCACGGTTCGCATCGAGTCGCGGGCGCTGGTGCCTGTGGTCGCTGCCGAGGCGACGGTCGAGGCGGTCCGCCAGTCGACGCTGGCTGCGCAGATGCCGGGTCGCATCCTGAGCCTTGCTGTCGATGCGGGCGACCGGATCAGCAAGGGGCAGGTGCTGGTCCGCATCGATCCCGCCGAGGCGGCGGCTGCGGTGGCGGCGGCTGAAGCCGGCATCGCCCAGGCGCAGACGGCGCTCGCGAATGCGCGCACGGAATACGCGCGTGCGCGCAGCCTGGTGGAGCGCAAGTTCCTCAGCCAGTCCGCCCTCGACGGCGCACGCACCCAGTTCGAGGCCGCCGAGGCGCAGTTGCGCGCGGCCCGCGCCCAGCGCGAGCAGGTTGCCACGGTGCGGGGTTATGCCGAGGTGGCTTCGCCGCTCGACGGCCTGGTCGCCGCCCGCCACATCGAAGCCGGCGAGATGGCCCAGCCCGGGCGCAACCTGCTCACCGTCTATGACCCCGCGCAGATGCGCGCCGTGGTCGACCTCGCGCCCCAGCGCCTGGCCGAGCTCGGCAGCGGCCCGCTGCGCGCCAGCGTCGAGCTGCCCGCCAGCGGGCGCACGATCGAAGCCGTCGCGGTCACCGTGCTGCCGGCTGCCGACGCCCGCACCCACACCGTGCGCGTGAGGGTGGACCTGCCCGCCGGCACCGCGGACGTGCTGCCCGGCAGCTTCGCGCGCGTGCATTTCCAGGGCGCGCCCGCTGCTGCCAGCGCGGGCGCCAGTGTGTCCGCCGCAGATGCAAGCGCGGGCACGAGCGGCACCTCCGCCGCGAGCGCTGCCGGCCCCGTCGTGATCCCCGCCGCCGCCGTGCTACGCCGCGGTGAGCTCACCGCGGTTTATGCCGCCGACGGCCAGGGCGGCTTCACGCTGCGCCAGATCCGCCTCGGGCGCACGCTGCCCGGCGGCGATGCCGTCGAGGTGCTCTCCGGCCTGAAGGGTGACGAGACCCTCGCCCTCGACCCGGTCCAGGCCGGCATCCAGGCGCGCTCGGCTGCGGCCGCGCGCTGAGCCGGGAGGCGACGATGGACAAGCCCCTCGGCATCTCCGGCCGCATCGCGGCCGGCTTCCAGCGCAACGCGATCACGCCGCTGCTGGCGCTCGTGCTGTTGCTCGCCGGCATCTTCGCCACGCTGATCACGCCCAAGGAAGAAGAGCCCCAGATCGACGTCACCATGGCCAACGTGCTGGTGCC
>JAGOEI010000111.1:0-1923 GCA_017997795.1 Thauera sp.
CCAACACCGACCTGATTCCGCCCGCGCTGCTGATCGCGCGCTTCTTCGCCGCGGAGCAGGCCGCGATCGACGCGCTCGAGACTGAGCGCGAGGCGCTGGCGCGCCAGATCGAGGAGGCGGAGGACGAACAGAGCGGCGAGGAGAGCCTGTTCGCCGAGGCGCGCAACGAGCGCGGCAAGCTCACCGCCAAGGGCATCAAGGACAGGCTGAAGGCGATCAAGTCCGACCCCGACCCCGACGCCGCCGACGAGCGCACCGCGCTGCAGGCCCAGCTCGCGCTGATTGAAGCGGAAGCCGCCGCCGCGAAGAAGGTCAAGGACGCCACCCGCGCGCTCGACGCCCAGGTGCGCGCGCGCTACGCCATGTTGGAGGCGGAGGCCGTGCAGGCGCTGGTCATCGACGACAAGTGGCTCGCCGCGCTGGCTGACGTGCTGCAGGCCGAGATCGAACGCGTGTCGCAGACGCTGACCGGGCGCGTGCGCGAGTTGGCCGAACGCTACGAGGCGCCGCTGCCGGCGCTGGCGGCGGAGGTGGAGACGCTGTCGGCGCGCGTCGAGGAACACCTGCGCAGGATGGGGGTGGCATGGGAGTGAAGCCGGGGTACAAGCGGACGGAGGTGGGGGTGATTCCGGAGGAGTGGCATATAGTCCCGCTCAAGGACATCGCCGAAACGTCATCCGGGACAACACCATCCCGAAGCCTCCTTGATCGGTACTTTCGGCAGGGGAAGAATCACTGGGTAAAGACGCTCGACCTTAACAACTCCGAGTTGTGGGCTACCGATGAGTGTGTGACCGATGTGGCGCTGACGGAGACGAGCCTGCGAATCTACCCTGTTGGCACTGTCCTGATTGCGATGTATGGAGGCTTTAACCAAATTGGTCGAACGGGTCTCCTCCGCATTCCTGCTGCAGTCAACCAGGCCATCACCGCAGTGCAGCCAGATGCGACACTCTTTCCCGCTTACCTTTTGGCGACACTGAACTTTCGCGTTGAGCACTGGAAGTCTGTCGCAAGCAGCAGCCGTAAAGACCCGAATATCACCAGTCAGGACATTCGAGAATTTCCGATCCCCTTACCTCCCCTCGCCGAGCAACGCGCCATCGCCACCGCCCTCTCGGACGTCGACGCGCTGCTCGCCCAGCTCGACCGGCTCATCGCCAAGAAGCGCGACATCAAGCAGGCCGCGATGCAGCAGTTGCTCACCGGCAAGACGCGGCTGCCGGGGTTTGATGGGGAGTGGCAGGATATCCGACTGAGGGAGATCGCAACCTTCAGGACCGGCCCCTTCGGCAGCGCATTGCACAAGTCCGACTACACGTTTGATGGCGTTCCGGTAATCAATCCGATGCACATCATCGACGGGAGGCTCGTTCCAACCGAGTCCATGTCCGTAACCGAGTCGGCCGCACAGGGGTTGAGCGAGTTTCGCCTTCGGGAGAATGACTTGGTCATCGGGCGCAGAGGCGAAATGGGGCGATGCGCCGTTGTGAAGCGCGACAATGACGAATGGTTGTGCGGCACTGGGTCCATGATCGTGCGCACAATCGGTTCGGTCGATCCAAGCTACCTACAACGAGTGCTGGCAAGCCCTGCCGTTGTGTCGGCCATCGAGGAATCATCGGTGGGCTCAACGATGACCAACCTCAATCAAAAAGTGCTTGGCTCCATCACCGTGCCGCTTCCTGCGTTGGAAGAACAAACCGCCATCTCCACCCTCCTCTCCGACCTCGACGCCGAGCTCACCGCCCTCGAAGCCCGCCGCGACAAGACGCGCGCGCTCAAGCAGGGGATGATGCAGGAACTCCTCACCGGCAGGACCCGGCTGGTATGAACACGCTGCAAGCCGGCGACGCCGGCCTCTTCGCCGATGTCCGCCATCTCAATGCCTGCAACCAAAATCGGGGACGGACCACGATTTCC
>JAGOEI010000111.1:2023-7378 GCA_017997795.1 Thauera sp.
AAATCGGGGACGGACCACGATTTCCGAAAGATTGGGGACGCACCACGATTCCTTCGCGTTGACCAGGGCTCCGAGCGCTCACGACATCGCGTCCCGAATCGAGTCAGGCAGGCCCGAACGACCACGCCACATTCCCTTTTGTCATATTTCCACTTAGCATTCCGACTCCCTCACCCAGGAGCCCGGAATGCCCGCCAGCGCTGCGCAGGACGACTACGACAGCCCGTGGAAGGATGCCGTCGAGCATGCCTTCCCGGAGTTCATCGACTTCTACTTCCCCACGGCCAGCCGCCAGATCGACTGGGCGCGCGGCCACACCTTCCTCGACAAGGAACTGCAGCAGATCGTGCGCGACGCCGAGCTCGGCCGGCGCCATGTCGACAAGCTCGCCTGCGTCACCACCCATGCCGGCGAGGAGGACTGGCTGTGTGTGCACATCGAGGTCCAGGGCAGCATGGACCCCGGCTTCGCGCGCCGGATGTTCGTCTATAACTACCGCATCTTCGACACCTACGACCGCCCGGTCGCCAGCCTGGCCGTGCTGGCCGACGACGATCCGGCGTGGCGCCCCGACGGCTTCGGCTACGAGCGCCTCGGCTGCCGGCACAGCCTGCAATTTCCGGTCGCCAAGCTGGTCGACCACATGACCGATGAAGCCGCGCTGCTGAGCAACCCGAACCCCTTCGCGCTCGTCACCGCCGCGCACCTCTTCACCCGCCGCACCCGCCAGAGCCCAGCCGCCCGCTTCGACGCCAAACGCCGCCTGGTGCGCCTGCTCTACGAACGCGACTGGACACGCCAGCGCATCCTCGACTTCTTCTCGGTGCTCGACTGGATGATGCGGCTGCCCAAGGAGCTCGAGCAGAGACTGTGGCAAGATATTGAAAACATTGAAGGAGAACGCAAAGTGAAGTACGTCACCAGCGTGGAACGGCTCGCCATCGAGCGCGGGCTGCAGAAGGGCATGGCAGAGGGGCTCGAGAAGGGGCTTGAAAAGGGGCTTGAAAAGGGCCTTCAAAAGGGGCTCGAAAAGGGACGCGAGGAAGGTCGCACCCAGGGGACTGCAAGCGTCCTGCTGCGCCTGCTCAACCGCCGCTTCGGCCCGCTCTCTGCCGACGTCACGCGCCGCCTCGCCCAGTCCACGCCCGAGCAACTCGAGATCTGGGCCGAGCGCGTCCTCGACGCACGCACGATCGACGAGGTGTTCGCGGAGAATTGAGGAGGTACAGGGTCGCGGAAAATCGGGGATGCGCGGAAAATTGGGCATGGACCACGATTTCCGCTCTGGCCAACCGGTCTGTTTCGAGCGTTCGTCAGCTTCGCGCCGGCGGCCATTGGCGGGCGGTGTGCACCACCGCGAGCACCCACACCGCTTCGCCATCGACCTGATACACAACGCGGTAACTCGGGTGCGGGATCAGCTCGCGCGTCCCCGTCACCGTGCCGGCGCCGCCGAGCAAAGGAAACCTGCGCAGTCGCGCGACCGCCTCGTCGAACAACTCGTCCATCCGCACGGCAGCGCGCGGATTATCGGCGGCGATGTAGTCGAAGATCTCTTCCCGATCCAGCTCGGCTTCGGGCGTCCAGACGATCTTCACCCGCCGGACGCTTCAGCCTGGCGGAGGGCCGCGGCGCGACGGGCGGCGAAGCGGGCCTCCACCTCTTCGTCGGGCCGCCCCTCCCCGGCCTGCATCGACGCACGCGCGGCCTCGACCTTGTCGCGCAGGAAGGCGTCGTATTCCCGCGCCTCGCGTTGACGCAGCACGAAGTCGCGCATCAATTCGCGCACGATCTGCGATGCGGGCCGATGCGTCGCCTCGGCCTCCGCCATGAAGGCGTCGCGCAGTTCAGGCTCGAGCTTCATCGTGAAAACGGCTTCCTTCAACATGCGAGCTCCACGTATGGATAAGGACTGTACGAAGTATATACCTGCCTGGAGGCGCCGACTCCATCCCTCGCACATTCCCCTTTTCCATCTTTCCACATGGCATTCAACGGCGGGCCGTGATGTCCGCGCCGTCACCTCCGCCTCGGCGGCGACGTGCAGCAGCCAGCCCAAACGCACCGATCGCAAGGCAGGCCAGCGTGCCGGGCTCGGGCACGGTCGCAACCCGGGCGACAACGGTGAAGTTGAAGCTGCTCGGGAAGAAATCGACCGCGTAGTCGGTGCCGGACATCGACAGGGTGGTGCCGTCGAAGCTGCCCGCATAGCTACCGAACGAGCCCATCGAGGTGCAGGAACCGGTGGACGGGAATCAGGTGCAGGGGTCCTCGCTGGCGGCGAAAGCCTGGCCTGTGAGCACGGCGAAATAGGTCGGGAAGGCAAAGCCCGCCGCCGCCGCACCGCCGCTATTCACCGCGATGGCCTCGAAGCTGATCTGTTCGCGGTCGACAACCGTGAGCGGGTCGAACGAGAGGGTGATGGGCACGGTCTCCTGCGCGACATCGAAGCGACCGGACAGCATGAAGGTTTGCGGCGCCGAGGGCGTCAAGCCGCCATCCGGCCCGCCGAAGCTGAAGCCGCCCGGCGTATACGTCACCGAACTCTGGCTGGGGTCGATGGCGAGCGTGATGGCGTGCGCGCTGGTGGCGGCGGCGGCGAGGGCAAGGGTGACGAGGGCGCACGCGGTGGCGGTGCGGCAGGCTTGGACGACGAGGTTCATGTTTGGCGACATCCCTTATGACGAAGCGCTGGAGCGGCACCTGACCAGCCCGCAAGGCGAGTAGCTGTGCCGGCTCGGCTCCATGCAATTTGTATGCCTTTAACATGAAACCCGCGCGCTGGCTGAGCTTGTGCGCGGGACACGGATCCGACGCGGGCATTCATGGGCACGACGTGTAAAAAAATCCGACAGGCATTTCGCCTACTGCCTAAGGAACCCGGAATGGCCGCCGGCGTTGATCGGGGCCGAGCGCGTGCTCGACGCGCGGACGATCGACGAGGTGTTCGCGGAGAACTGATGCGAGGTTTCAGGGCAGCCCGTTAGTCCCGTCTGATCGGCGATTCGCACGACATCGGCTTGCCTGCCGGCTGGTATGCTCGCTGCGTCTCTGCCGACGCCGGCCCCCCCAGGCCTCATGGCGCGGCCCCGATCTGGATGAACGCCCATGAGCCCCGCCGGCCACTCCGAAAGAACCACCCAGGACCGCGTCGTCGCGCTCTTCCGCGACCGGCTCCGCTACACCTATCTCGGCAACTGGAAGGACCGCGCCGGCAACGCCAACATCGAGCCCGAGCTGCTCGCGTCCTGGCTGCGCCGGCGCGGGGTCGACGAGGCCCTGATCACCCGCGCCCTGCACCAGCTCGACAAGGCCGCCGGCGACACCAGCAAGCGCCTGTACGACCGCAACCGCGCGGTGTACGAGCTGCTGCGCTACGGGGTGAAGGTGAAGCCCGAGGTGGGCGAGCAAACCGTGACCGTGTGGCTGATCGACTGGCGCGATCCGCACGCCAACGACTTCGCGCTGGCCGAGGAAGTGACGGTGAGGGCGGCCGACCCGAAGGCCTACGACAAGCGGCCCGATGCGGTGATCTACGTCAATGGCATCGCGCTCGGGGCGCTCGAGCTCAAGCGCTCGACGGTGTCGGTGTCGCAGGGCATCCGCCAGAACCTGGACAACCAGAAGCCGAACTTCATCGAGCCCTTCTTCGCGACCATCCAGTTCGTGATGGCGGGCAACGACAGCGAGGGGTTGCGTTACGGCACCATCGAGACGCCCGAGAAGTACTACCTGCGCTGGAAGGAGGACGCGGCGGCAGCAGATGGCCTCGCGCCGGCGGCGTCCTTGTCCGAGCTGACGAACCTGCTCGACCGCGAGCTGGCGCAGCTCTGCGGCAAGGCGCGCTTCCTCGAGCTGATCCACGACTTCATCGTCTTCGACGCCGGCATCAAGAAGCTGTGCCGGCACAACCAGTACTTTGGCGTGCGCGCGGCGCAGGCGCGCATCCGCCGGCGCGAGGGCGGGATCATCTGGCACACCCAGGGCTCGGGCAAGAGCCTGACCATGGTGTGGCTGACGAAGTGGATCCGCGAGCACTGCGCGGACGCGCGGGTGCTGATCATCACCGACCGCAGCGAGCTCGACGAGCAGATCGAGAAGGTGTTCAAGGGCGTCAACGAAGACATCCACCGCACCAGGAGCGGCGCCGACCTGATCGCGCGCTTGAACGACAGCACGCCCTGGCTGCTGTGCTCGCTGATCCACAAGTTCGGCGGCAAGGACGAGGGCGACATCGGCGGCTTTCTCGATGAGCTGAAACGCGCGCTGCCGGCGGACTTTCGCGCCAAGGGCGACCTATACGTGTTTGTCGACGAATGCCACCGCACCCAGTCGGGCGACCTGCACCGGGCGATGAAGGCGATCCTGCCCGGGGCGATGTTCATCGGCTTCACCGGCACGCCGTTGTTGAAGGACGACAAGGCGCGCAGCATCGAGGTCTTCGGCAGCTACATCCACACCTACAAGTTCGACGAGGCGGTGCGTGACGGCGTGGTGCTGGACCTGCGCTACGAGGCGCGCGACATCGACCAGTACATCTCCAACCCGAAAAAGATCGACGAGTGGTTCGCCGCCAAGACCGCGGGCCTCAACGACCTCGCCAAGGCGCAGTTGAAGCAGCGCTGGGGCACGCTGCGGAAGATCCTGTCGAGCCAGGACCGGCTGGAGCGCATCGTCGACGACATCCTGCTCGACATGGCGACCAGGCCGCGACTGATGGACGGGCATGGCAACGCGATGCTGGTGTCGTCGAGCATCTACCAGGCGTGCAAGCTCTTTGATCTGTTCGCGAAGACGGAACTCGCCGGCAAGTGCGCCATCGTCACCAGCTACAAGCCCGCACCCGCCGACATCAAGGGCGAATCCACTGCCGAGGGTCTGACCGAGCGCCTGCGCCAGTACGAGACCTACCGCCGCATGCTTGCCGACTGGTTCCACGAGACGGAAGAGACTGCGATGGGCAAGGTCGAGAAGTTCGAGATCGCGGTGAAGAAGAAATTCATCGAAGAGCCCGGCCAGATGAAGCTGCTGATCGTGGTCGACAAGCTGCTGACCGGGTTCGACGCCCCCTCGGCGACCTACCTCTACGTCGACAAGCAGATGCGCGACCACGGCCTGTTCCAGGCCATCTGCCGGGTGAACCGGCTCGATGGCGACGACAAGGAATACGGCTACATCGTCGATTACAAGGATCTGTTCAAGAGCATCGAGGGCGCGGTGGGCGACTACACCAGCGGCGCGCTCGACGGCTACGACCGGGCCGACGTCGCCGGCCTGCTGGAGAACCGACTGCAGAAGGGGCGCGAGGATCTGGAAGAAGCGCGCGAGGCCGTGAAGGCGCTGTGCGAGCCGGTG
>JAGOEI010000112.1:0-4997 GCA_017997795.1 Thauera sp.
ACACCGTCATCGCACCGGATTTCTTCGAGTCATAGACGAAGTAGCCCTGGGCGAAGAGTTCGGTCTCGTCGCCGATGATCTTGATCGAGTTCTTGTTGGCCGACACCGTGCCGTCCGAACCCAGGCCATAGAACACCGCGGCAAAGGCGTCGGCGGCGGCGTCGGTGCGGAAGGCGGGGTCCCAGGGCAGCGACAGGCCGGTGACGTCGTCCTCGATGCCGATCGTGCACCGGCGGCGCGGCAGGGCCTGCTGCAACTCGGCATAGATCGCGCACACCATGGCCGGGTTGAATTCCTTGGAGCCCAGACCGTAGCGCCCGCCGATGACCTTGGGCATGGCGGCAAAGCGCGGCGTGGCGTCGGCCTGGTCCTCGGCCAGCGCCACCATCACGTCCTTGAACAGCGGCTCGCCGTCGGCGCCGGGTTCCTTGCAGCGGTCGAGCACCGCCAGGCTGCGCACGCTCTGCGGCAGCGCGGCGAGCAGCGCCGCGGCGGAAAGCGGGCGGTACAGGCGCACCTTGAGCAGGCCGACCTTCTCGCCGCGGGCGGTGAGGTGGGCAACCGTTTCTTCCACCGTGTCCGCGCCTGAACCCATGATCACGATCACGCGTTCGGCGTCCGGCGCGCCGACGTAGTCGAACAGGTGGTAGTGGCGACCGGTGAGCGCGGCGAATTCGTCCATCGCCTGCTGCACCACGGCGGGGAAGGCGTCGAACCACGGGTTCTGCGCCTCGCGCGCCTGGAAGAACACGTCCGGGTTCTGCGAGGTGCCGCGGATCACCGGATGCTCGGGCGACAGCGCGCGTGCGCGCAGGGTGGTGATGCGGTCATCCGGCAGCAGCGCGTGCAGCACCTCGTCCGGGATGAAGTCGATCTTGGCGACCTCGTGCGAGGTGCGGAAGCCGTCGAAGAAGTGCAGCACCGGCACCCGCCCGGCGAGCGTGGCCGCGGTGGCGATGGCGGCGAAGTCGTGCGCTTCCTGCACCGAGTTCGACGCCAGCAGCGCGAAGCCGGTGGCGCGGGTGGACATCACGTCGGAGTGGTCGCCGAAGATCGACAGCGCATGGGTGGCGAGCGCGCGCGCCGCGACGTGGAACACCGTCGGCGTGAGCTCGCCGGCGATCTTGTACATGTTCGGGATCATCAGCAGCAGGCCCTGCGACGCAGTGAAGGTGGTCGCCAGCGCGCCGGCCTGCAGCGCACCATGCACGGCGCCGGCGGCGCCGCCTTCGGACTGCATCTCCACCACCCGCGGCACGCTGCCCCAGATGTTGGCCTTGCCGTGGGCGGCCCACTCGTCGGCGAGCTCGCCCATGTTGGACGAGGGCGTGATCGGGTAGATCGCGATCACTTCGGATGCGCGAAAGGCAACGGAAGCAGCCGCTTCGTTGCCGTCGATGGTGATCCTGGTAGTCATGGCCTGATCTCTCTGCGGGCTTCGTAGGCGCCCGCGTTACGTGGGGCGTGTGAGTCACCATACGAATATCTTGCGGCGCAGCATTTGACATTTGTCATGGAATCCAGCCATGAGCAAAATCGATCCGTGACGGTCGCCACGGTCTGCCCGAAACCGCAGGGCAGACCGTGGCCGGTTCTGCCGTCGCGCGCAGAGCGCCAGGCCTACTGCTGGCTCTGTTGCATCTGGTCGTACTGCGAGGGCGTCATCCCGGCGCTGGCTAGGAACTCCCGCAAAGCCTTCACCGCCTGCTTGCCGAACTCGTTGCTGTGGTGCGGGTGGTGCAGGTAGAACTCATGGCGGTTGATGACGATGCGAAAGCGCGCGCCGTGGCCGGACTCGACGACCGCGCCGAGGTGATGGAGCAGGGATTCGACCTCGCGCCACTGCAGGTTGCCGGTATGTGGATCGCGGAAGATCGCTTCCAGGGTGTGGCGGTGCTTGTTGCTCATGGTGCGCTCCGTGGGTGGAGGGGCCTCGTCATCCTAGCGCAGACTTAACGTGACCGCGCGGATGCCGAGGATGAGATCGACCGCGATCCACGTTTGGTCATGCTGGTGCGGATGATCGAGTTCCTCGCCGGTGAGCCGGTGCGGCGTTTCAGCATGCGCGACCTGGAGCCGGGAGCCCCGGCGGCCAACGCCACCCAGGCCCTGATGCGCGCGAGCAGCGTGTACCTGCGTGCGTGCGGCTGGCGGGCGCGGGACGATAAGCCAGGTTGATCTGCGCGTTTGAGCAAGCGGATCAGTCCGTGTGCTGGGCCTGATGCCATATTCACGACGGAAAAGTATGCCGCTCAAGGGGCGGCATACCTGCCGTAATTCACAAGGCGTCGATCTTGAGCTGCAAGCGCTTGAGCATCGGCCCCACTTGCTGGGGGGCGCCGATCAGGCGGGTGAACTCCTCAACACGCAGCGGGCGTTCTGGTGCGATCGAGACCTTCGCGCCTCCGCCCGAGCCGTTCGCGAGCCCGACCCAGGCCTCACAGGCGTCCTTGGGGGCGGGCAACATCCTGGCGAGCTCCTGCTCGCAGCGACCCAGTTGCTGAGCGACGTCCGCTTCATGCGCGGTCTTGCGCTGCTTGTCCGGGTCGCCCTTGAGCGGGTCGACCGGGTACTTGTAGCGCTGCTCGATCAGGCCACGACGGGCGAAATAGCCCAGGTCGCGCACGGATGCAGAGGTCTTGCCGATCTCGATCGACTCGAGCGCCCCTAGCGCCCTCAGCATGCCGCCCCCAAAGGGGTTGCCCGCCATTGCGGCAGCGTTGGCGAGCTCGGCGGGGTCGGGCAGGCTGCCGAGTTCAAAGCTGGCTTCCGCCGCCAGGAGGTCCGGCAGGGTTGCCCGATACTCCAGTCCCAGACTTCGTTCGCGCTCCTTGTCCTTGTAGTCGGCCTTCAGGTAGAGGTCGAACGGCTGCAACTCGCTGCGGCCGCTTGCGTGGAGCAAGGGTTTGAGCGCATCGGCTGCTGTCTTCTGGCCAGTGGGCATCTGGATGCCGCTGATATCGAGGGTGACCCGCTTGCGCTCCTTGCCGTCCTCGTAGTCAGAGATGGCGACGCGCTCGACGTCGATGTCGAGCTTGCCGACCAGAGGGTTCTCGCTGCGGATGGCAAGGCCGTCGATGGTGACCGTGCCGCCCAGCGGAGTCGAACTGACCGAGTGCCAGCTGACCTGGCCGCTCAGCCCGTTGTCGTACACCCAGTCCTCCAATTGTTTTTCCGCCTTGCCGCTGGCGTAGGCGCCGAGGCCGAAGTAGCCGCCGATGGCGACGGCGAGGACGGCGGGTGCGATGAATTTGACGTGTTTCTGCATGATGGTCATTCCTGTGCGCCCGACTGCGCGTAGCGATCAGGCCAGACGGCGCGCACCTGGTCCTTGGCGCGTTCGGGGGTCCATTCGGGTTGCCCGAGGCGATGGCGGGTGAGTTTGAGCGGGTCGCGGAGGTCAGCGCAGCCGTCCTTTTCGCAGGCGACGAGGGTCTTCGCAGCGAGTTGGGTCAGTGGCAGCCCTTCCGCGTCGCGCGCCTTGCTGTCCAGGCTTGCATCGGCGGTGACGAGGTACCAGCCCTTGGACAGCTTCCCGGTGTTGCCGGCAAGCAACTGGGCCTCGTAGGGGAAGTCCAAGCGGCCGCCGTCGTCGGTCGTGTCGCCGACGCGGACGATCAGGCTCACCGGCTTGCTGCGACCACCCATCAACTGTGCGAAGTCGTTCGCACCGTCCAGGTCATCGACCAGTTGGGCCATCAGCTGCTGCGGGTCACGCGCGAGCCTGCCAAATCCCTCGTAGACCTGCAGCTCGCTCTCGGCCTGCGTCGCGATCTGCTGCAGGCGCTGCCGCTCGGCGCGCTCCCGTTGGGCGGCCTGGCGTTGTGCCAGTTCGGCCTGCTTGCGCTCGTGATTGAACAGGTGATTGACCGCGTGGTTGGGGTCGAAGCCGAGCTGTTTGCTGCGCCAGTCGCGTTGCATCACGACCTCGTACAGCCAGGCGTCGCGCTGCTCCTGCAGCAGGCCTTGCTGGATGTTGCGCATGGCGTAGAAGCGGACCGAGTTCAAGCGCGGGCCTCGCTGTTCAAGCTCGGCGATCGGTTGCATCAAGGTGCTGCGGATGGTGTCGAGGTTGCGGAATAGGTCGACTTTCTCGGTCAGCGCGACGATGAAGAGGCTGCCGGCCTGCCAGGTGCCGTTGTGACGATCCCGCGGCAACTGCGCCAGGTAATGGACGCCATTGTCCGCATCGCTGCCGACCAGCAGCAGTAGGTTCTGCTCGTCGTCGAAGCCGGCGATCGGCCACGCAGTGTTGCCGTTGACGATGGGCAGGCCGCGGTTGAAGGTGGCCTTGATCTTGCGGAGTTGCACGCCGTCGCTGCGCATGATGTTCAACTCGCCTTCGCCCGTGGCGAAGCCGTCGCTCCCGCAAGTCGAGCCTTTCGATTCGACGCGCAGGAACTCTGCCGCTACGTCGGGCTTGTAGCCCACGCGGTAGCGACAACCCGCCTGGTCGCGCAGTTCAGTGAGGAAGTTCGCGCCTGCCAGCACTGTGTCCTCGCGCGGCGGGGTCCAACCGGCAACACCGAAATCTGCACGTGCGGGTGGCGTGGCAACTGCGACCGCAGCCGGCGTTGTGGGCTCGCTCGGTGTCGGGGCCGGAGCTGCAATGGATGTCGCGGTCGGTGCAGGGGCTGGTGCGACAGCGGATGCAGCCGCGGAGGCGGCTGTTTGCGCGGCTGGCCCCGGCGCGGGCGACGCAGCCGGGGTGGGCGCTGCGGCAGCGGGTTGCGGCGGCACGACTTCGGCCGGCAGTGCTGCAGTTAGCGCGGAAGCTGCGACCGGAGCCGGCGCGGGTGCTGTTGCCGGGGGTGTTGCTGCGCCTGCCGCTGCTCCAGCCTCGGCCGCAGCCGGGGCTGGAGCAGCGGCAGGCGCGGGCTTTTCTGCGGGGGGCGCTTCGGCGGCGGGCACCGTCGCGCTGGCGAGCGCCGCCGCCGGCTTCGGCTGGGTGGCGACCGCGAGCCAGCCGCCGGCCTTCTCGCTGAGGCCGTCGCGGG
>JAGOEI010000112.1:5097-7291 GCA_017997795.1 Thauera sp.
GGCGCGGGCTTTTCTGCGGGGGGCGCTTCGGCGGCGGGCACCGTCGCGCTGGCGAGCGCCGCCGCCGGCTTCGGCTGGGTGGCGACCGCGAGCCAGCCGCCGGCCTTCTCGCTGAGGCCGTCGCGGGCTTCGCGGCCGCTCGCATCGAAGCTCTTCCACTGCGCGGTTGCGGCTTGCGGGCACTCCTTGGCGAGCAGGCCGCCCAGGCGCGGCATCAGGCGCTCGACTGCTTCCACGCTTGGCTCGCCGCCAAAGGCGAAGCGCATCTGCAGTGCGGGGGCGCACCAGGGCTCGCCGGCGCGGTGGTCTACAAACACCTCAACATTCTCTGCTTTCGAGAACGCCAGGCGGTGGCTTGCGTCACCGGCAAAGGCGGCGAGGCTGAGCGCAAGCAGCCCGAGGACGGGGTATTGCTTCATGTGGGTGGTCCTCAGGTTAATTCCCAGGCGCCGTCAGCGGCCTGGCAGGCCTTGACGTTCTGCTGTTCGCGCTTGCCTTCGGCGTTGACGGTGTATTGCAGGGTGCGGCAAGTCGTGGTCGCGGCGACCTTTTCCTCGACGACCGGCATGCTGTCCAGATCGAAGCCCTGGCTCTGGGCGCTGGCGACGTCCATGGCGTCGAGATCGGTCGCCGTGTCGACCGGCTTGGTGGCCTGGGTCTGCTTGGTCGCGGCCTTGGCGACTTGCTGGCGGGCGGGGGCGGGTTCGACCAGCGGCGCGAACACATAGCCCACGGTCACACCACGGCGGCCCACTGCGAGCCAGTTGTTGTCGGTGCGGCCGATCGCGGTGAACGTGCTGCCTGCAGCCAGTCCGCCCACTTTCTCGGCGTTGGCGTCAGGGGCGTTGCGCACGTTGGCGCTCTTGATGGCGCGGTAGGGCTTGTTGATGACCTGCAGATTGGAAACGCCCTGCACCTTGGCCGTCCGCTTGACCGCCATCTCGCGGCTGGCCTGCTCGGTCGAGACCGGCACGATCGTGGCGGATGCGCCGCTGTGGTCAGATTTCCAGGTCATGGTCTGGCCGTCTCCGGCGTTGTCCAGCACTTGCTGGGTCTGCATGGCCAGGGCCTGGCGGTCGCGCTCGTCGAGGCCCGCGCCGATGGACTTGCCCAGCATGCCGCCGGCAAGGGCGCCGATCACCATGGCTGCGGTGCGACCGCCGCCCTTGCCGATCTGGCTGCCGATCAGGATGCCGGCTGCCGCGCCAACCACGGTGCCGATGTTCTCCTTGTTGAAGGCATCGCTCTGCGGCATGTTGGCGCAGCCGGTGGTTATGCCGACGCACGCGGCGACTGCGAGTGCTGTGAGTTTCTTGCGGGTGTTCATGAGCGGAGGTATCTCGGATTATTGAGCGGGTAACGAATTGTTACGCGATGATGCCATGGAGGGCATCCTGCGCGAGGTGCGTATATTCCGGATGAGTTGTGACGTTATTCACACGTCAGCCGAAATTGGTGTCTTGAATCCGGCCGTATCACCTTCCGCTGGTGTCGACATACCCGGGTGAATCCGGTCGGGGACCAACTGCCAGGGCCTGCGCACAACGCTCCGACGCCACCAGGATCAGCTTCATCGTCGCCCGCGTGGCGCCGACGAAGAGCTTGCGCATGGTGAGTTCGTCCATCTGCCCGTCTCTCGTCTCGAAGTCGATCTCGGTGAAGATGATGCAGGGCGCCGATTGCCCCTTGAAGCGGTACACCGAATCGATCAGCAGCTCGCCCTGGGAATGTTCCGGTTCGCCGAGCAGGTCGTAGCGCCCGGTGAAGGCGCGCAGGCGGTGGGGGCCGAGCTGCTCGAGCGCGGTGAAGCGCGAGTGTTCTCGGCCGCGGAAGGTGAGCAGCACGATCATCTCGCGCCGAAAGCCGAGGCCGAGCGCGCGCGTGATCGCGCGTTTGGTGGCCTCGAGCAGGCCGGCGTCGTCGTTCCAGGCGAACAACTCCGGCTCGCTGTCGGCCACCGGGCTGCCGGCGCGGATCGGCGCGGGCAGCGGCAGGCGGGCGTTGAGCAGCGCGAGCACGTCGGCCGGGGTGCGGTAGTTGGTGTCGGCGCTCAGCCCCACCCAGCCTGGCAGCGGCACCGGCGCGCGGTCGTAGAGGTTCTGCAGCGGATCCTCCAGCCACCACGCGCGCCCGCCGGGCTTGAGCAGTGCGAGCAGGGCGTCGCGCCAGGGCTCCATGAAGTCCTGGCCCTCGT
>JAGOEI010000113.1 GCA_017997795.1 Thauera sp.
GCATGCCGACCACCAACGCCGAAACCCCCGCCGGCAGGCCGCGGTGGATGGACATGAACACCCCGCCCAGATACAGCGCCTGCACCAGCAGCCCGGTGACGCCGATGTGGATCGCCTCGCGCGGGCTGGCCGGCCACGGCGCGCGCATGGCGAGCGCGAGCAGCCCCATCACGCCGATCACCAGCACGTAGCGCGCGACCAGGAAGGTCAGCGGTTCGGCGTAGGGCAGGCCGTACTTGGCGCCGATGAAGCCGGTGCTCCACAGCAGCACGAACAGCAGCGGGGTCAGGCGGGTGAGGAGGGACGGTGTCGGCATCGTGTCGGGTCCATCAAACAAAAAAGCGGCGCCGGGCGCCGCTTTCCTGGGGCAGATCGGGGGGCTTACTCGTCCATCTCCGCCGAGGTATACACCTCCTGCACGTCGTCCAGGCTTTCGAGCGCGTCGAGCAGTCGCTGCATGCGCGTGGCCTCGTCGCCGGCGAGCTCGATCACGTTCTCGGGCTTCATCGTCACTTCGCCGAACTCGGCGGTGAAGCCGGCTTTCTCCAGCGCTTCCTTCACCGCGGTGAACTCCCACGGGCCGGTGATGACCTCGATCGAACCGTCCTCGTTGGGGACGACGTCCTCGGCGCCGGCCTCGAGCGCCGCTTCCATCAGCGCGTCCTCGCTGGTGCCGGGGGCGAACAGCAACTGGCCGCAGTGCTTGAACTGGAACGCCACGCAGCCGTCGGTGCCCATGTTGCCGCCGTACTTGGAGAAGGCGTGGCGCACGTCGGCGACGGTGCGGGTCTTGTTGTCGGTCAGGCAGTCGACCATGATCGCCGAGCCACCGATGCCGTAGCCTTCGTAGCGGATCTCTTCGTAGCTCACGCCCTCGAGTTCGCCGGTGCCCTTCTTGATCGCGTTGTCGATCTTGTCCTTGGGCATGTTGACGCCCTTGGCCTTGTCGACCGCCAGGCGCAGGCGCGGGTTGAAGCCCGCATCACCCCCGCCCATCTTGGCGGCGACGGTGATCTCCTTCGCCAGCTTGGAGAACGCCGCACCGCGCTTTTCGTCCTGACGACCCTTGCGGTGCTGGATGTTGGCCCATTTCGAATGACCCGCCATAGAAACCTCTGTACTGCGTGCGCGTTGAAAGAGGCGCGCATTATAGCGCCCGGGGCTCGCCCGCTCCCACGGTTACGGTTCCCGCGCTGTTAAACTCGCCGACATCATTTTTCTGCCTGCAAGGAGCTTTTCATGGCCGACCCGATGCTGATCGCACGCGCGCACGACAAGGACGCGCTCAAGGACATCTGCCTGCTGCCGCGGCTGTCCAACCGCCACGGCCTCATCACCGGCGCCACCGGCACCGGCAAGACGGTGACCCTGCAGAAGCTCGCCGAATCCTTCGCCAACATCGGCGTGCCGGTGTTCGTCGCCGACATCAAGGGCGACCTCTCCGGGATCGGCGCCGCGGGCGTCAAGTCCGACAAGCTGATGCAGCGCCTGGCCGCGATCGGCATCACCGAATACACCCCGCGCGCCAACACCGTGGTGTTCTGGGACGTGTTCGGCGAACAGGGCCACCCGGTGCGCGCCACCATCTCGGACATGGGGCCGCTCCTGATCGCGCGCCTGCTCAACCTCAACGACACCCAGACCGGCGTGCTGACGCTGGTGTTCAAGATCGCCGACGACAACGGCATGCTGCTGCTCGACCTCAAGGACCTGCGCGCCATGGTCCAGTACGTGGGCGAGAACGCGAAGACCTTCACCACCGAGTACGGCAACATCTCCACCGCCTCGATCGGCGCCATCCAGCGCAACCTGCTGGCGCTGGAAGAGCAGGGCGGAGACGTGTTCTTCGGCGAGCCTATGCTCGACATCAATGACCTGATGCAGACCGGCGCCGACGGTCGCGGCGTGATCAACGTGCTCGCCGCCGACAAGCTCTACCACTCGCCCAAGCTGTACTCGACCTTCCTGCTGTGGATGCTGTCCGAGCTGTTTGAACAACTGCCCGAGATCGGCGACCCCGACAAGCCGAAGATGGTGTTCTTCTTCGACGAGGCCCACCTGCTGTTCAACGACGCGCCCAAGGCGCTGATCGAGAAGATCGAGCAGGTGGTGCGCCTGATCCGCTCCAAGGGCGTGGGCGTGTACTTCGTCACCCAGAACCCGCTGGATGTGCCCGACACCGTGCTCGGCCAGCTCGGCAACCGCGTGCAGCACGCGCTGCGCGCCTTCACCCCGCGCGACCAGAAGGCGGTGAAGACCGCCGCCGACACCATGCGCCCCAACCCGGCCTTCGACGCGGTGGCGGCGATCACCGAGCTCGGCGTGGGCGAGGCGCTGATCTCCTTCCTCGACGACAAGGGCCGGCCGCAGATCACCGAGCGCTGCTTCGTCATCGCGCCCGACTCCCGCCTCGGCCCGCTGCAGCCCGCCGAGCGCCAGGCGGCGATCACCGGCTCGGTCATCTACGGCCACTACGAGAAGGCGGTCGACCGCGAATCGGCCTACGAGCTGCTCAAGGCCAGCGCGGCCACCAAGGCGGCGGTCGAGGCCGGGCGCGAGGCGGCGAAGGAGGTCGGCGGCGAGGAGACCGGCAGCATGGTGAGCGACATCCTCTTCGGCGCCACCGGCCCGCGCGGCGGCAAGCGCGACGGCCTGGTGCAGATCGCCGCCAAGACGGTCACCCGCACCATCGGCAGCAGCCTCGGCCGACAGATCGTGCGCGGGATATTGGGCTCGCTGCTGGGCGGGCGGCGCTGAGTTCTGCAAGAAGCTGTGGGAGCAGCTCTTGTGTGCGCGGGCTTGCCCGCGAACGAAGGGCGCCCTTCGCGGGCAAGCCCGCTCCCGCAGCAAGCAGATCCCGCCCGCCGGTGCGATCGCCGCAGCGGATGCCTTACGGCAGGCAGCGCAACTGGCCGTTCACGATGATGCAGCTCCGGTTGCGGCCGGTTTCCTTGGCGCGATAGAGCGCGCGGTCAGCGGCATTGACCAGCGCATCGCTGTCGGCCATGCGCGGTTCGCGGGTAGCCACGCCGATGCTCACGGAGCTGCGGATCTGCGCATCACCGGCCACGATCTTCATCGCCTCGATCGTGCGCCGCAGGCGGTCGGCGGCGAGGAGCGCCGCCTTGAGATCGGTGTTCTGGCAGATCATCAGGAACTCTTCGCCACCCATCCGGCACACGCTGTCGTTCTTGCGCGCGGCGCGATGGATCTCCTGCGCGACCGCGGCCAGCACCTTGTCGCCGACCGCGTGGCCGTGGGTGTCGTTCACGCGCTTGAAGTGGTCGATGTCGAGCACCAGCACCGAGAGCGGCTGCCGGAAACGGTCGGCGGCTGCCCACGCCGTGGCGAGCGCGTTCATGCCGGCGCGGCGGTTGGGCAGGCCTGTGAGCAGGTCGGTCATTGCCGCATGTTCGAGCCGGCGGTTGCTGATCGCCAGCTCGGCTGCGAACTGCTTCAACTGGGCGCGGTCGCGTTCCCAGGCCTCCAGCAGTTGCACGTAATGCCAGGCCGCGCGCAGGCGGGCGCGCAGCGTGCGCACGTTCACCGGCTTGGTCAGGAAATCATCCACGCCGGCCTCGAAGGCTTCCGAGACTTCTTCCTCGGTGTCGAGGCTGGTGAGCATGATCAGGTAGATCGTCTGCCCCCACTCGGTGGCGCGCAGCGCGCGCGTGAGCTCGAGGCCGCTGAGCCCGGGCATCAGCCAGTCGGTGATGACGATCTGGGGCTGGGCCTCGACGGCGAGCGCGAGCGCCTCGGTGCCGGTGCGGGCACACACCACCGAATGGCCGAGCGCGTCGCGCAGCACGGTTTCCATAATGGCGCGGGTGGTGGGATCGTCGTCGACCAGCAGCACGCGCAGCGCGCCTGCGCCACTGCGGTCCTCGGGGCGCAGCGCGTGCGGGGTGGACATCTGTGCGAACGAGGGCAGCGCCGAGGCCGGCACGCGCAGCAGTTCGCCCCAGGTGCGCCAGCGCCCCACCAGCTCGTCGATGGTGGCGCCGAGCTCGTCGGCGTTGAGGCCGATCTTGCCGCCGAGCAGCAGCAGCTCGGCCGTGCGGCTGTTGTGCTCGGCGTCGGTCGCCAGGCCGAGGTCGGCAACGCGGCGCGCCAGATAGAGCAGGTTCACCAACTGGTGCGGGCGCGATCCGGGCGAGAACCCGGACGCGTCGGGGCGCTCGTGGTGGTAGATCGGCTCGACCAGCGCACCGGGGAAGCCCCACTCGAGCAGCAGCGCGGCGGTCAGCTCGTTGTGATCGGTCTGCAGGTGTTCCTGCTCGAGCGCGATCAGGTTGCCCGATGAATCCGGGTTCTGCAGCAGACGGCCGTAGGCGGCGGGATAAACCGTGGCGAGCGACAGCCGCCCGACCTGCGCCAGCAGGCCGCAGGCGAACAGTTCCTCGCTCGAGCCCGCATGCGCCATCGTGGAGAACTGCTGCACGGCCAGCGCCATCAGCAGGGAGTGCGACCAGAACGCCTGGTAGTCGAAGCCCTCGCAGGGGCCGTTCTGGTACTGGTCGACGAGCGAAAACCCCATCGCCAGGTTGCGCACCGTGCCCATGCCCAGGCGCAGGATCGCGTCGGTCACTGCAGCCACCGGCCGCCCCGCACCCTGTGCGGCGGCGTTGGCCTGGCGGATCAGACGGCTCGCCAGCGCCGGGTCGGTCTGGGCGATGTGGGCGACCTCGGCGATGGTGGTGTCTTCGCGTCGGCACAGTTCGAGAATGGCCAGTGCAACCCCTTTCGGGCTGGGCAGATCACCATTCAGCGGGATGTGTTCGAGCTTCTTCATTTCGGCGCGCATTGGCTCGGGGCGAGACTCGTAAGATAGCCGACTTGCCGCTCTGGGTATGTGCACAATTGACGCAGAGGTGCGCGCCAAGGTGGATGCTCGTGGATTTTGGGCCGCGCCGGGCTCGAGCCGGGCGCGGCGCTGCTCGGTCTCGCACGCAAGCTGCGCCGGCCGCTCAACGGAGGCCGGCGGCGCCTTCCGGCGACCACGTGCGCAGGGCGAGGGCCTCGATCTCAGCCGCGGGCACCGGCCGGCTGAACAGGTAACCCTGCAGGCTGTCGGCCTCGAGCTCGCCGAGCAGGCGCGCCTGCGCCGGGGTCTCGACGCCCTCGGCGGTGATGCGAAAGCCCAGATGGCGCGCGAGCGCGAGGATGGCGCGCACGATCGCGAGGTTGTCGGCATCGTCGGGCAGGCCGCTGACGAAGCTGCGGTCGATCTTCAGCTTGCCGAGCGGCAGGCGCTTGAGGTAGCTCAGCGACGAATATCCGGTGCCGAAATCATCCAGCGCGATGTCGATGCCGAGCGTGCGCAACGCGTCCAGCGTAGCGTAGGTGGCTTCGTCGTCGGCCATCAGCGCGCTCTCGGTGATCTCGAGTTCGAGGCGGTCGGCCGGCAGCCCACTCGTAGCCAGCGCGTCGCGCACGATGTCGAGCAGGCCGCTGGCGCTGAACTGCATCGACGACAGGTTCACCGCCACACGCAGCTCCAGGCCGCGCGCCATCCACGCCGCGGCATCGCGACAGGCATGCTGCAGCACGCGCGTGCCGATCGCGTCGATCAGTCCGCACTCCTCGGCAAAGGGGATGAATTCCATCGGCGGCACCAGCCCGCCGCCGGGCCGACGCCAGCGCACCAGCGCTTCGACCGCGGTGATGCGCCCGCTGCGCGCGTCCACCTGGGGCTGGTACATCACCACGAACTCGTCGAGCTCGAGCGCGCGGCGCAGGCCGGCCTCGAGTTCGACGCGATGCACGGCCTCTGCGGTCAGCGTGGGGTTGTAGTAGCGGCAGCCGTCGCGGCCGTTGGCCTTGGCGTCGTACATCGCGGTGTCGGCGTGCTTGATCAGCGTGGCCGCATCGCTGCCGTCGTCGGGGAACACGGCGATGCCGATGCTGGTGGTCAGGCTCAGGCTCTGGCCGCCGACCAGGAAGGGCGCGCTCATGCTGTGGCGGATGCGATCGGCGATCGGCAGCGCATCCTCGGCACGCACGATCCGCGGCAGCACCACGGTGAACTCGTCGCCGCCCAGGCGGGCGGACTCGGCGCCACCCAGGTCGCTGGTGTCGCGCGACACGGTGTCGCCCGGGCGGGTGATCGTGCGCAGCCGTTCCGCCGCCTGCTGCAGCACGGCGTCGCCGGCGGCGTGGCCGAGCGTGTCGTTGATGCTCTTGAAGCGGTCGAGGTCGAGGAACAGCACCGCGAGCCGCCAGTCGTTCTGATCGGCGCGGTGGATCTCGCGTTCCAGGCGCTCCATGAAGCCGCGCCGGTTGGCCAGCCCGGTCAGGCTGTCGAAATACGCGAGTTGATGGATGCGGCGCTCGTATTCCTTGCGCTCGGTGATGTCGCGCAGCAGGCACAGGGCCTCGCTGCCGTCGATCGTGCTCAGGCGGGCCTCCTGGTGGATCGGGTTGTCGCCTTCGCCGGCGAGCGCAAACTCCACAGTAAGCGGCTCACCGCTGCGCCGGGTCTGTTCCAGTGCGCGCGTCAGGATTGCGCTGGCCGGCGCTGGAAACGCCGTCGCCAGCGGTTCTCCGACGGACAGCGCGTTCGAGCTGCGCCCGGTTTCGGATGCCGCGCGCAGTTCGACGATGTGGTCGGTCCCGTCGATGCGCAGCAGGGTGTCGGGCAGGGCGTCGAGCATGGCCGCGTTGCGCGCGTTGGCCACGCGCAGGGCGGCTGCGGCCTGGGTCGAACGCAGCACGTAGCGCACGCGGTGGGCGAGCAACAGCCAGGGGATCGGTTTGGAGATGAAGTCGGTCGCGCCGGCTTCGAACGCGGCCTCGATCGACGTGATGTCGTCCATGCCGGTGACCATGATGATGGGCAGCTCGGCGCCCCAGCGCTGGCGCAGCGCTGCGCAGGCGGCGAAGCCGTTCATGCGCGGCATGTCGACATCGAGCATCACCATGTCGAAGGGCGCGCGCTCGAACGCGGCCAGGGTCTCTTCGCCGTCATGGGCGAGCTCGACTGCGAGACCGCCCTTGATCAGGGCGGCCTGCATCAGCAGGCAGGTGGTCTGGTCGTCGTCGGCGACGAGGACGCGCAATGCACTCATGACTCGAACTCCAGCAGCAGCGCGCGGATGCCTTCCTGTGCGCGCGCATACTCGGCGCGCAGCGCGTCGAACTGCGCGCGCGCCTCATCCACCCGGTTCTCCTTGCCAAGCAGCTCGAACTCCTTGAGCAGCACGGAAAGCTGTCGGGCGCCGACGTTGGCCGAGCTCGACTTGAGGC
>JAGOEI010000114.1:0-5496 GCA_017997795.1 Thauera sp.
TCCGGCGGCCAGGTCTCGGTCACCAGCGCGATGCGCAGGCGCGGCGCCTGGCACAGCTCTTCGGTCGTGTAATCGAGCGTTCTCATGACGCCGCAGCTTAGGCGGCGCACAAGACAGCGGCGTTAAGCGCGGGTTGCCGGCAGGTTACGCGCGCGGGCCTGGCTGACGGCGGGCGCTGCGATCAGCGCGCCAGCGCCGTGCGCCGCGCCGCCAGCGTATCGAGGATGGCGCGATCGTAATCGTAGATGTCGTTGCGCAGTTGCAGTCGGCCGTGCTCGTCCAGGCCGGCGGTGCTGTAGTGCAGCAGCACCGTGACGTCGCGCCCCACCCCCACGGTGCGCGTGCGCCCGCTGGCGAGGGCCGCCTCCAGCGCCTCGGCGCTCCAGCTCACAGGGTCGTCCAGCAGAATGCGGGCCAACTCGGCGGGCTTTGCCACGCGCACGCAGCCCGAGCTCAACGCCCGCTCGGCGCGGCCGAACAGCGAACGCGCGTTGGTGTCGTGCAGATAGATCGCGTACGGGTTCGACAGCGCGAACTTGATCCGCCCGAGCGACCCATCCGCCCCCGACTGCTGCACGACGCGGTACGGAAAACCGCTCTGGCGCGCGCTGCCCCAGTCGATCGTCGACGGATCCACGCTCTGCCCGCTGCGATCGACGACGCGCAGGCGCTGGCTGGCGAGATAGCCGGGGTTGCGCGCGGCGCGCGGGATGACGTCCTCGCGCAGGATGGTGGGCGGCACCACCCACTTCGGGTTGAATACCAGGTTCACCACGCTGTCGCGCAGCGAAGGCGTCTTGCGCGCGGGCTTGCCGACGAT
Source organism: Thauera sp. (assembly GCA_017997795.1). Lineage (GTDB taxonomy): Bacteria > Pseudomonadota > Gammaproteobacteria > Burkholderiales > Rhodocyclaceae > Thauera. The sequence goes on from JAGOEI010000114.1 coordinate 821, forward strand.
GACCTTCGATTCCCACACCGGCTGGCCATCGAGGACGAGGTCGGCGTGATAGCCGACGATGTCGACCAGCAGGCGGTCGCCGCGAAGGTCGGCGGCAACCCAGCGCAGGCGCTCGAGGTTGGCGCGGATCTGCTCGACCCGGCGCGCCGGGCTGGTATTCAGGGCGAGCAGGGTCTGCGCGCCGATGACGCCGTCGGGCTCCAGGCCGTGACCGGCCTGGAAGCGCTTGACCGCCTCGACCAGCGCCGGATCGTAATGGCTGGAACGGCGGGTGGCTTCATCGAGACCCGATTCGGGCTCGACCAGCAGGCGTTCGCGCAGCGCAGGGACACGCGCACTGCGCGCACCCGGGCGCAAGGTCGGCCCGCCCGCCACCTTGGGCCAGTCGCCCAGCATGGCGAGCGCCTGATAGTGCGCGAGGCCCTGCACCAGTGCGCGGTAGAGCGGCAGATCGGGCGCATGCGCGTCGATCGCCGCGCGCAGATCGCCCGCCTGCAGCACCGCCGCCAGTGCGCCCGCGCGTTCGTACGGATTGGGCGGCGGCGTGAAGTTCCACTCCCGATACAGCCTGCGCGGATCGACCTTGCCGTGGCGAAGCTGGAACAACAGCGCGGCCAGCGTGTCCGTCAGCAGCAGTTCGCGCTCGGCACGGGCTTCCACGGTCGTGGACTCGGCTGCTGCGCGCCGCAGCTGGTCTGGGCTAAAGTCGGCCGGGTCCAGACCGTGAACCTGGATGGCTTCGACGGCGGCGACGAGCGCCTCGACACGGGCCGGGTCATCCCAGACGGGACGCCAGGCGCGCGAGAGGTAGAACAGCGACGTGGTCTCGTCGGCATCGGCCGTGCGCTCGCGCAGGCGCTGCTCGATCTGCAGTTGCAGGGCGCCATCGGCCGTGGGCGCCACCAGCGCAGCATCGACCGGCGCGCCATCGGCAGCCACCGCGAGCGCAGCCAGCGGCGAGAACAGCACACACGCTGCGGCCGCGAACGTTACAAAACTCTTGCCCAAAAACGCCTCGGGTGCGAGTAAAATGTTTATGTTAAGTGATTGTTCAGGCAGGGATTTATTCATGTCCAGATTCTTCCGAAATCACGCAGTCCCCGAGCGCCGTCTGTTCCTCAAGGGCCTCGCGGCCTTGCCGCTGGGTCTGTCGGCCGGCGCCCTCCATGCTGCGCAGCACGATCGCCAACTCGGTTTCCGGCACACCCATACCAACGAACGTCTGCACGTCGCATTCCGCAATCGCCACGGCTACGTCGAGCCTGCGCTCCAGCGCATGAACTGGCTCCTGCGCGACTTCCGTACCGGGGAGTCTACACGCATGGACCCCATGCTCTATGACATCCTTCACGCCCTGCGCCTCACCTGCGGCGGCGACACCTTCGAGATCATCTCCGCTTACCGCTCGCCCGTCACCAACAGCATGCTGCGCAAGACCGGCGGCGGCGGCGTCGCCAAGCGCAGCCTGCACATGGACGGCAAGGCGATGGATGTGCGCCTGGTCGGCGTCGACACCGCGCGCCTGCGCGACGCAGCGCTCGCGCTGGGCGCGGGCGGGGTCGGCTACTACCCCGAGTCCGACTTCCTGCACATCGACACCGGTCCGGTGCGTAGCTGGGGACCGAAGTCAGCCTGAGGCCCGGGGCAGGGTCCTGATGGCGGGCTCGGTGCGGCCCGTTCTGCACCTTCCCGCCGCCCGACCCTTCAGCCCAGCAGCACCAGACCCCACACCACGGCAGCGTTGATCAGTGCGATGAGCACGGCAGCGCTGCCGATGTCCTTTGCGCGCTTGGCAAGCTGATGGCGCTCGAGCGACACACGGTCGACCGTCGCTTCGATCGCAGAGTTCACCAGCTCGACGATCAGCACCAGCAAGATGCTGCCGATCATCATCGCGCGCGCCAGCGCGGAGTCTCCCAGCCACACGGCCAGCGGAATCGCCACCAGGGTGAGCCATATTTCCTGGCGGAACGCATCTTCATGCCGATAGGCTGCGGTCAGCCCGTCCACCGAGTAGTTGAAGGCGTTCAAGATCCGGCGCAGGCCGGTCTTGCCTTTGAAGGGGCTTTCCATCCGAGCGATTCCATCCGTGGTGCAAAAGGGTGCGCGATGATGACACAGGGCTCGCCGCCATGGGCGAGCGCACGACAGGATACAAGGCGGCAGATGACAGGCAGGATCGGGCGGTTCGAAATCAGACGTGAGCTGGGGCGCGGCGCGCAGAGCGTGGTGCATCTGGCGTGGGATCCGCAGCTCGAGCGCGAGGTCGCGCTCAAGACCTTGCACCTGACCGCGGCCGAGCGCCGCGACAACGCCGCCCTGCTCGGCGAAGCGCGTTCGGTGAGCCGCCTGCGCCACGCCGGCATCGTGCCGGTGTTCGAAGCGGGCGAGGAAGGCGGCGATCCCTACCTGGTGTTCGAGTACGTCGAGGGCGAAACACTGGCCGCGCTGATGCGCCGCCGTGGCGCCCTGCCCGCTGCCGAGGCCGTCACGCTGATGCTCGGCGTGCTCACCGCGCTCGCCGAGGCCCACGGCCAGGGCGTGATCCACCGCGACCTCAAGCCGAGCAACGTGCTGATCGACAAGGGCGGACGGCCGCGGGTGATGGACTTCGGCATCGCCCGCCGCGTCGACGACGCCGGCGCGCGCGAGGGCATGTCGGGCACGCCGGGCTACATGGCGCCGGAGTACATCGACCGCCGCGAGCTGAGCGCGCGCAACGACGTCTATGCTGCGGGCGTGATGCTGGTCGAGCTGTTGAGCGGCCGCCCGCTGCACACCGACACCGACGCCCACCGCATCCTCCAGCGCACGCGCACCACCGCGGTCGCGCTACCTGCGGGTGGCGCACCGGTGGACGAGACCCTGGCCGCGATCGCGCTGCGCGCGGCGGCGCTCGACCCCGACGCCCGCTTCGCCGATGCCGAGGAGCTCCGCCAGGCGCTGGAAGCCTGGCTGAAGCCGGTCGAGGAAAGCGCCGCCGACACCGACGCCGCCCAGCCGGGCGCCATCGACTTCCTGCTGCGGCGCATGAAGCACCGCGGCGACTTCCCGGCGCTGTCCGAATCGGTGGTGGCGATCAACCGCATCGCCTCGAGCGAATCGGAGAACGTCGGCACGCTGTCGGCGCTGATCCTGCGTGACTTCTCGCTCACCAACAAGCTGCTGCGGGTGGTCAATTCGGCGCACTTCCGCCCGGCCGGCGGCGGGCAGATCAGCACGATCTCGCGCGCCGTGGTCGTGCTCGGCTTCGACGCGGTGCGCAACATCGCGATCACCGTGCTGCTGTTCGAGCATCTGCAGAACAAGACCAACGCCAGCCACCTCAAGGAAGAGTTCCTGCGCGCCTGCCTGGCCGGCCTGTTCGCGCGCGACATCGCCACCCGCATGCGCCTGCGCGACACCGAGCAGAGCTACATCTGCGCGGTGTTCCACAACCTGGGACGGCTGCTGTGCCAGTTCTACTTCCCGGAAGAAAGCGAGGACATCCGCCGCGTGGCCCAGCAGCAGGGCTGCAGCGAGGAGAGCGCCGCGCAGCGCGTGATCGGCACCGGCTTCGAGGAGCTCGGCATTGCGCTCGCGCGCCACTGGGGCTTCCCGGACGTGATCCAGCAGAGCATGCGCCGCCTGCCCGACGGCCCGGCGCGACGCCCGGTCAATACCGAGGAGCGCCTGCGCGCGCTGGCCGCCTGCGCCAACGAATACTGCGATGCGGTCGCGCTGCTGGCGCCCGCCGAGCGCGAGCGCGCGATGCAGGCCATCGCCGCGCGCTTCACCGACGCGGTGCCGGTCGACGTGCGCAACGCGCGCGAGGTGATGCAGGGCGCGATCGACGAGATCGGCGACTTCGCCCGCATCATCAAGGTCAATCTCGGGCAGACGCGGATCGGCCGCCATCTGAACCAGTTCATCGCCGGGGCACCGGCGAACCCCACGCTCGAGGCCGCGCCGCTCGAGGTCCCGACCTCGGCGCTGCTCGAGCAATCCACCCCGGTCGAAGCGCCCCCCGCCGGGCAGAAGGCGGCCGACGCCCAGGCCGTGTTGAGCTCGGGCATCCAGGACATCAGCAACACCCTGGTCGAAGACTTCAAGCTCAACGACGTGTTGCGCATCATCCTCGAGACCATGTACCGGGCGATGGGCTTCAAGCGCGTGCTGCTGTGCATCCGGGACGGGCGCAGCAACAGCATGACCGGGCGTTTCGGCTACGGCCCCGAGGTTGGCGAACTGGCCAAGCATGTGCGCTTCAGCCTGTCGGCGCATCCGGACAACGTGTTCAACGTCGCCACCGCGAAGGGCGTGGACATCCTCATCTCGGACATCGACGACCCCAAGATCGCCAGCCGCGTGCCGGCGTGGTATCGCAAGTCGGTGCCGTCGCGCACCTTCTGCCTGTTTCCGCTGATGATCAAGGGCCGGCCGGTGGCGATGATCTACGCCGACAAGGACCAGGCCGGCGAGATCCGCATCAGCGAGCAGGAACTCGCGCTGCTGCGCACCCTGCGCAACCAGGCGGTGCTGGCGATCAAGCAGGCGGGCTGAGACGCCAGCCCACGTTCACAGCGCGTTCTCACGCGGCTGGTCGGACGAGCTCGGACGGTTCGGCGCCGGGCCGCCCCAAGCCGAACTGCGCCCCCTCGGGGGGCAGCGCCGACGCGAAGCGGCAAGCGTGGGGG
>JAGOEI010000114.1:5596-7187 GCA_017997795.1 Thauera sp.
ACGGTTCGGCGCCGGGCCGCCCCAAGCCGAACTGCGCCCCCTCGGGGGGCAGCGCCGACGCGAAGCGGCAAGCGTGGGGGTCCTTATCTCAGGCCGGGTCCAGGCGCAGGATGCGGCCCTCGGTTTCATCCACCAGCCACAGATGGCCGTCCGGCCCCTGGCGCACGTCGCGGATGCGCCGCCCGAGCTCGGCGAACAGGCGTTCTTCGTGCACTACGCGGTCGCCCTCGAGCACGACGCGGGCGACGAGCTGGAACTTGAGCGCGCCGACGAAGAGGTTGCCCTTCCACTGCGGGAACACGTCGCCGGTGTAGAAGGCCATGCCGGAAGGCGCGATCGAGGGTGTGAACTGCAGTACCGGCGGCTCCACGCCCTCGCGCGCCTCGCCCGCGCCGATCTTGCGCCCGGTGACGTACTCGCGGCCGTAGGTGACCTCGGGCCAGCCGTAGTTGAGGCCGGCGCGGGTGCGGTTGATCTCGTCGCCACCCTGCGGGCCGTGTTCGTGGGTCCACAGCTCGCCCGTCTGCGGGTGCAGCGCTGCGCCCTGCACGTTGCGATGGCCCCAGGACCAGATCTCGGGACGCGCGTCGCTGCGCCCGATCAGCGGATTGTCCGCGGGCACGCTGCCATCGATCGCGATGCGCACCACCTTGCCGAGATGGCTGTCGAGCGCCTGTGCACGCTCGCGCGAGTGGAAGCGGTCGCCGAGGGTGATGAAGAGCGTGCCGTCGCGCGCGAACACCAGGCGCGAGCCCCAGTGGTGATTGCCGGAAGGATCCTCGTTCTGCGCGAAGATGCGGCGTACGTCCTCCAGCCGCAGGCCCTCGGCGTCGAGCCGCGCGCGCGCCACCGCGGTGCGGGCGCCGCCTGCGGTCGGCTCGGCGTAGGAGAAGACGATGAGCTTGTCGTCGGCGAAGTTCGGACTGACGGCGACGTCGAGCAGCCCGCCCTGCCCGCGCGCATGGACCTCGGGCACCCCGTCGATCGGCGCCGACACGCTGCCGTCGCGGCCGACGATGCGCAAGCGCCCGGGGCGCTCGGTCACCAGCATGCGGCCGTCGGGCAGGAAGGCGAGCGACCACGGGTTCTGCAGCCCGCTCGCCACCTCGGTGAGCTTGACGCTGCCCGCCTCGGTGCGCACGATCAGGTCGCGCGCCGCAACCGGTCCGGCCACCAAGGCCGCCGCAAGCAGCGTGCCGAACAACAGCGTCCGCAATCGGATGGACTGCAGCATCGGCGGCAAGGCCCGGAGGAATCGGGAGGTAGGCCGGGCACCGGCTCGCGCCGCTTCGGCGTGGACAGGTAGCGGCGACAGGCGAAGGGCAGGACGCATGGCGGATCTCCTCATTTTCCGGCGGGCGGGAACCTGTGCGGTGCCCGCCCTGCCAACAGTGACAATCGACATCTACGCGACATCAACGTTCTTCGGACTTTGCATGCCCTCATCCGTTCGCCAACTGCTGCGCTTCGTCTTCGTTTCATCCCTGTTCGCGGTGTTCTGGCTCGCGCTGCTGCCCGCGCCCGACGTGGTCAAGCTGGTGTCGTGGCAGGACAAGATCGAACACGCCGCGCTCTTCGCCGGACTCGCCCT
>JAGOEI010000115.1 GCA_017997795.1 Thauera sp.
GTCCGCAGCACCCAGGCCAGGATCGCGGACAGCACGTTGAGCAGGATCATCAGCCAGAAGCGGCGATCGTGCGGGCGGTAAAGGCGGGAGAGTTTCATCGTCGGGGCTTCACCGCGTCGGGGATGGGGTAGGGCGCATGTTAACGGGCTTCGGGAAAGCACGAAATTTGATCTTCATCAGATGCGAATAAGTCGCATTAGCGATATGATATCTGCCATAACGTTTTAGATCGGGCAAGCCAGCCGCCGCCAGCCAGCCCGGGAACCCGTCTTCCTGGAGCTATCGATGCTGTTTCGCCTGAATCCGCTGGCGCTGGCCGTGCTCGGCCTGTCCATTCTTCCTGTTTCCCACACAGCGCGCGCAGAGACCGTGCTCGGCGCCCAGACCGTCACCGCCAAGGGCTACGCCGCCGACACCCTGGACACCCCGCAGGCGGTCGAGATCCTGCAGGCACCGGCGGCCGGCGGCACGGTCGCGGGCGCACTGCTGCGCGGCAAGCCCGGCCTGGCGGTGCAGGCCGACGGCGCCTGGGGACAGAACCCGGTACTGCGCGGGCTCAAGAAGGAGAGCGTGGTTGTGATGGTCGACGGCGTGCGCATGAACTCGGCGCAGCCGCAGGGTGCGATCGCGTCCTTTCTCGATCTCGGCCTGCTCGAGCGCGCCGAGGTCGTGAAGGGCCCAGGCTCCGTGCTGTACGGCAGCGGTGCGATGGGCGGGGTGGTCCACCTGATCACGCCCGACGTCGGCTTCAGCGCCGAGGAGCAGTTCGGCGGTCGCATCGGCGCGCGCTTTTCCAGCGTCGACAAGGGCGTCGCCGGCGCTGCGCTGCTGACGCGCTCGAGCGAGAACAGTGCGCTGGTGCTGGGCGTGGCCCGACGCGACGTGGACGACTACCGTAGCCCGGATGGCCGCGAGGACCGCACGGGATACCAGTCCGACACGCTGCTTGCGAAGTACAGGCACAAGCTGAATGAGGACCTCACGCTGCGGGTGAACCTGCAGCGGCATGAGGACGAGGATGTGTGGTACCAGGGTTCGGCGCGCACCGGCGCGGGAATTCCGGTGCCGCTCGGCACCGCCACGATCCATTCGCCCGAGCAACGCCGCGAGCTGTATGAGCTCGGCGTCGATGCGAGGCTGGGCGAAGGTACGCTGTCGGCCGAGGTCTATCGACAGGAGATCTTCCGGCAGATTCGTGCGTTCTCGTCCACGAAACAACGCGACTACGTTCGAAACGACGTCACCTTCGTGACCGATGGCGCGAAGGCGAAGTACCTGTTTCCCGTTGGGCAGGACCATCTGCTCACTTTTGGCGCCGAGCTTTGGCGCATGCGCGGGGATCCGGAGCGCTACATCGACAACAACCCGCCTGCCTTCGACAACAACATGCGCAACGACCCTTTCGACAAGGGCGAGATCGAGTCGGCGGGCGCCTTCGTGCAGGACGAGTTCACCCTCGGCGACACCCGAATCGTCGCTGGCGCGCGCTTCGATCGCGTCACCGGCGACGCGCAACGCAAGGGCATGACGCAGACCACCGGGCTGGACAATGCGGACAACAATCTGTCGTGGTCGCTCGCCGCAATCCAGCCGCTGGACGAGAGCCTGAGCGCTTACGCCAACCTCGGCCGAGCCTATCGCGCGGCGGACATGCGCGAGCGCTTCGAGGATTCTGCACGGGGCGATGGCTATTTCCACGTCGGGAATCCGCAACTCGATCCGGAGGTGTCGACCAGCTTCGAGCTCGGTCTGAAACAGCACGGCGTCGGCCTGCAGTACCAGCTCGCCGCCTTCTACACGCGGATCGACGACTACATCGCCGGACGGGTCACTGGCGTCGTGAATCCGCAGAACGGTCTGCCTTTCAAGCTCACCGAGAACCTCGACAAGGTCACGATCTACGGCATCGAGGGCAGCGCCAGCATGCCGGTCGGCGCCTTCGTCGCCGACGTCGGCTTCACCTGGCTGCGCGGCGAGAATCATCAGGACGACGAGCCGCTGTATCAGATGCCGGCGCCGGAGCTGACTCTGGGCATCGGCCAGCCGGCCGAACGTGGTTTCTGGTGGCGTGCGCAGCTGCGTGCGGTGACCGAGCAGGACCGCATCGCGACGAGGTTCTCCAACGGCACCGAGGATGCCACCGCCGGCTTCGTCACCGCCGACGCCGAGTTCGGCTGGCAGTTCGGCAAGGTCGGTGCCTTCGAGTCCGCTGGCCTCGCCGTGCAGCTCACCAACCTCGCCGACAAGCGCTACCACGAGCACCAGACGGAGGGCGTCTCCGGCAACGAACTCGCTGCGCCCGGCCGCGGCATCGCGCTCGGCTTGAACGGGAGCTTCTGACATGAACAGGCACCAGCACTGCCCAAGGGCACTACCGGCGTGGACGCGCGCCGCGCTGCACCTTTGCGTTCTGTGCGCCTTCCTGCTCGTGACCGGCATCGTCCATGCACAGGCGCAGAAGCTGCCCAAGCTGACCCTGGCAGGCCCTTCGGCGGCGGTGTCGAACGCGCTGATCCACATGGTCGACTCGGGTGCGCTGAACGATATCGCCGACGTGGTCGAGTTCGTGCCCTGGCGCGACCCCGACCAGCTGCGCGTGATGGCGCTCGACGGTCGCGCCGACGTGCTGGCGATGCCCACCAACGTCGCCGCCAACCTTTACAACCGCGGCGCGAAGCTGCAGCTGATCAACGTGTCGACCTGGGGCGTGCTGTGGCTGGTGTCGCGCGATCCGGCGCTGAAGTCGCTCGCTGACCTGCGCGGCAAGGAGCTGGCGATGCCTTTCCGCGGCGACATGCCCGACATCGTGCTGCAACTGCTCGCCGAGCAGCAGGGCCTGGACGTGAAGAAGGACCTGCAGCTGCGCTACGTCGCCAGCCCGGTGGACGCGATGCAGCTGCTGGTGATGCGCCGCGTCGACCACGCGCTGCTCGCCGAGCCGGCGGCCTCGATGGCGCTGCGCAAGACCGGGTCGTTTCCGCTCAGCATGATCGCGCCCGAGTTGCATCGCAGCGTGGACCTTCAGCAGGAGTGGGGCCGGGTGTTCGCACGCGCGGCGCGCATCCCGCAGGCCGGCATCGCCGTGATGGGCGCGCTGCGCGAGCGTCCCGAGCTGGTGGCGCGCATCGAGGCCGAGTACGCGCGCTCGCTTGCGTGGTGCAAGGACAACGCCGAGGCCTGTGGCAAGGCGGTGGCGGCGCGCATCGACATGCTGAGCCCCGAGGCGGTCACGGATTCGATCGCGGTGAGCCAGCTCGAGGCGGTGTCCATCGCGGATGCACGCGCGGAACTGGAGTTCATGTTCGGTCAGCTGGTGGCGAAGAACCCGGCACTGGTCGGCGGCAAGCTGCCGGACGAGGGCTTTTACGCCGGAGCGACGAAGCAATGATCCTGCTGCGCGCCTGGCTGGCCGGTTTGCCGGCCTACCTGTGGAGCGGTTGGGGCGCGATCGCCAGCCTCTGTCTGCTGCTCGCCGCCTGGGAGGCGGTGAGCCTCGTTTACGGCCCGCTGGTGATGCCCGATCCGCGCGCGGCCTTCGCCACGCTGTGGGGCCTGATCGACAGCGGCGCGGCCTGGCCGGAGCTGGCGGCCACCGCCCGCCGTGCGCTCACCGGCTACGCGCTGTCGGTGGTCGCCGGCAGCGTGCTTGGCCTCATCGCCGGGCTGTCGATGACCGCCTCGATGATGGCGCGCCCGCTCGTCACCGTGCTCATGGGCACGCCGCCCATCGCCTGGCTGGTGCTGGCGATGCTGTGGTTCGGCGCGAGCGACGGCACGCCGGTGTTCACCGTGTTCGTCGCCGCGTTTCCGGTGATTTTCATCGGTGCGCTGCAGGGCACGCGCACGCTCGACAACCAGCTCCACGGCATGGCCGAGGCCTTTCGCCTGCCGCGCCGGATGATGCTCACCGACGTCTACCTGCCGCACGTGGTGTCCTACCTGTTCCCGGCCTGGATCGCCGCGCTCGGCACGGCGTGGAAGGTGGTGGTGATGGCCGAGCTGCTCGCCACCCAGGACGGCGTGGGCGCGGCGCTCGCGGTGTCGCGCTCGCACCTCGACACGGCCGCCACCATGGCCTGGATCGCGGCGGTGGTGGGGCTGCTGCTGGCGGTGGAGTACCTGGTGCTGGAGCCGATCAAGCGCGAGGTCGAACGCTGGCGGGAGCAGGGCGCATGAGCACGATTTCGACTGCCGAACTGCACGTGCACGGTCTCTCCCATGCCTTCGCGCGCGACGAGGTGCTCTCCGGCATCCACTTCCGCGTGCGTGCGGGCGAGGTCGTGGCCCTGGTCGGGCCCTCGGGCTGCGGCAAGACCACGCTGCTGCACCTAGCCGCCGGCCTGCTGACGGTGCAGGAGGGACAGGTGGACAACGGCTTCGCCTCCACCGCCTTCATGTTCCAGCAGCCGCGCCTGCTGCCGTGGAAGACCGCGCTCGACAACGTCGCGCTCGGCCTCAAGGCGGCCGGCATCCAGCGCGCCGAGCGCCACTTCCGCGCGCGCGAGCTGGCGCTGCGCCTGGGACTCGCCCACCGCGACCTCGACAAGTTCCCCCACCAGCTCTCGGGCGGCATGCAGAGCCGGGTGGCGCTGGCGCGCGCGCTGGTGCTCGCCCCCGGGCTGCTGCTGCTCGACGAGCCGTTCTCGGCGCTCGACGTCGGCCTCAAGGAAGAGCTCTATCGCCTCTTGCTCGACCATCAGGCCGAACGCGGCATGGGCGTGCTGATGATCACCCACGACCTGATGGAGGCGGTGCGCCTGTCGGACGCGATCCTGGTGATGGCGCCCGAGCCCGGGCGCATCGTGTGTCGCTTCGAGCTCGACCGTCCGGCGGCCCGGCGCGACGACGCCTGGGTGTATCGGCACACCGCCGAGCTGCTGCAGACACCGGACGTTCGCGCGAGCTTCGGCTTGCCGCCGGTCGTCGCAACCGCGGAGTCGACGCGGGCTGCCGGCTGCGAGCGCGCGCAGGGCGGCGCAGGGCTGCGTCTGGTCATGCCGGCGTCGCCGCTCATCGCGGTGGCCGGTGGCAAGCGCTGCGGAGCATGAGGATGAACGAGACCATGGCAGATTTGCGGATGGGGTCCGGCAAAGGGCGTGGAGAGGGGGAAACCGAGGGTGGAACCGAGGGCTGCACCGAGGGCGTCACTGCCGGAAGCGCTGAGCGAATCGCCGGGCGGACCACCGAACAGCCTGGATGGGCGGCCCGGCTCGCGGCCCTGCCGCTCTTCATGTGCGGCTTTCGCCCCTTCTTCCTCGCGACCGCGCTCTACAGTGTGCTGGTGGTGCTGGCGTGGACAGGCTTCCTCGGCATCGGCCTGCCCTTGCCGGCGGTGGCGGGCGGCCCGTTCGTGTGGCACGCGCACGAGCTGATGTTCGGCTTCGGCCTTGCTGCGGTGGCGGGCTTCGTGCTGACTGCGGTGCCGGAGTTCACCGCCACGCCGGCGTTTGCGGCACGGGTGGCGGTGCGCATGGTGCTGCTGTGGCTGGCTGCGCGGGCAGCGTTCTGGCTGTCGGGCAGCCTGGCAGCGCTGGTGGGCGGCGGGCTCGGCAGCGGCGCGGCAAGCGCGCAGGGCGACGTGGAATGGATCGGCCATCTGCCGGCGGCCGTGCTCAACACGGGCTTCGCGCTGGCGGTGGTCGCACTGGTGGCGCCACGCCTGTGGCGCGATCCCGAACGTCGCCACCTGGGCTTCCTGTGGGGGCTGGGCGCGATGGCGGTGGCGGTGGCCGGCTTCCATGTCGATGTGCTGCGCGGCGCGTATCCGATGCGCTGGGTGCTGGTCGCGCTCGGGGTGATGATGACGCTGATCGTGGTGGCGATGAGCCGGATCTCGATGCGGGTCATGAACGACGCGCTCGATGCCGAGCGTGCCCGTCGCCTGCCGGCGCACGCGCGGCGCCATCATGACGAGGCCGAACTCGAGCTGCCTTCCTACCGCGCGCGTCCGCCGCGGCGCAACCTGGCGATCTCGGCGATCGCGTTGTATACCGCGGCCGAATTTGCCCTACCGCAGGCGGCGATCACTGGCTGGCTCGGTCTGGCCGCCGCTGCCGCGGTGCTCAACCTGCTCAACGACTGGCACGTCGGGCGCGCGCTGTTCTCGCGCTGGGCCTTCATGCTTTACGCGGTGTATTGGCTGCTCGCGCTCGGCTATGGGCTGATCGGGCTCGCGCACCTGGGCGCGCCGGTGGCAGCGAGCGGCGGCGTGCATCTGTTATCGATTGGTGCGATGGGCTTGTCGATCTTCGCGGTGCTGTGCATCGCAGGGCGAACGCATGCCGGTTACGCGCTCGACGAGCGGCCGTGGGTGGGGCTTGCAGCCCTGCTGATCGGGGCGGCGGCGCTCCTGCGCGCGGCCGCCGGACTGCCCGCGATGCCGGTGGCGCTCCTGCAGATGCTGGCCGGGCTGACCTGGATCGTCGCCTTTGCGCTCGCGGCGTGGCGGTTGGGCGTGCTTTTCATCGCGCCACGGGTGGATGGCGGCGAGGGCTGCGATGAGGTGCGAACGCCGCCGTCGTCGGCCCAACCCACCGGTGCTGCCGTGCCGGCGCACCACTGAGCCCCGCCTGTGCGCCGCTCATGCGACGGCGCGCGCGTCTCCCAGACGTCCAGTGCGAACCAGCATCAGCACGCCAAGGGCGAGCACGATCTCGATCGCGCCGATGATCACGAACACCGGCGCGTAGGGCCGCGCCAGGAACCAGCCGAACACCGCGAGCAGCACGCTGCTGATGACCGGCCCGGCCGCAAAGCCGAGCGAGCCCGCCATGTTGAACGCCGCCAGCGCGCTGGCGCGACACTCGGCGCCGCCGTAGTGCGCGGCCAGCACCAGCGACGGTGCGTACATCAGCGCGGCGATCACACCGCCCACCGCCATCGCGGCGACGATGTGCTCGCCGGGCAGAAAGGCGAGCACGGCGAGGAACACGCCATACAGCACGCTGCCCACCACCATCATCAGCAGCGGATCCCAGTGCCGCGACAGGTGGCCGGCAGGCCAGGTCAGCACCGAGAAGGGGACCAGGAAGGCGGCCATCGCCAGCCCGATCTGGCGCGCATCGAAGCCGATGACCAGCCCCAGGTAGAGCGACAGCGTGGACACGATGAAGCCCACGGTGAGCCGGTCGGCGAACGAGAATGCGAGCGGAATCACGAGCTGACGCC
>JAGOEI010000116.1 GCA_017997795.1 Thauera sp.
TCTTCGGCTACGTCGGCGGCGCCTTCACCGGCGCGCGCCGCGAGGGCGCGGTCGGCAAGGTGCAGCAGGCCCACGGCGGCACGCTGTTCCTGGACGAGATCGGCGACATGCCGCTGGCCATGCAGACGCGCCTGCTGCGGGTGCTGCAGGAGCGCAGCGTCACCCCGGTGGGCGGGCTCAAGGCGATCCCGGTGGACATCTCGCTGGTGTGCGCTACCCACCGCGTGCTGCGCGACGCGGTGGCCAACGGCGAGTTTCGCGAGGACCTGTACTACCGCGTGAACGGCCTCACCGTGACGCTGCCGCCGCTGCGCGAGCGCAATGACGTGGCGACGCTGGTCGAGCGCCTGCTGCAGATCGAGGCGCGCGAGTCGGGTCGCCCCGGCGTGCGCATCAGCCCCGAGGTGATGCGCTTCTTCGAGACCTATCCGTGGCCGGGCAACATCCGCCAGATGCACAGCGTGATGCGGGTCGCGGTGGCGCTGCTGGACGATGACGAGGACGAGATCGGCGCGCTGCATCTGCCCGAGGAGCTGTTCGGCTCGGACCCGGCGTGTGCGCGCGTGGACGCGGCGCTGGCAACCATGGCGCCGACGGTGCTGGGCGGCGTGGAGGCCGCGGAGCAGACCGCGCCGCGCAGTCTCTACGAGCTCGAGATGGAGGCGATTGCGGTGGTGATGCGCGAGGTCAAGGGCAACGTGTCTGCCGCCGCGCGTCGGCTCGGCGTCAGCCGCAACACGCTGTATCGCAAGCTGGGCCGCATGAGCTGAACGCGCGTGCAGCCGCCCCAGCCCTCAGGGGCGGCCGAGCAGACGGGCTGCGCGCGCCACGATCTGCGCCATCAGGCCGCGCGCGGCCTCGCCCCCCGCGCCATCCACCGCCGGCGGGCGGTAGGCGATGAACACCGTGCGCGGTGCCTCGGGCAGCGCATAGACCGCAATGGACAGCGGGCACAGCGCAATGTGGCCGCGCGCCTCGCCTGCCAGCCGTGCGGCAAGCGCCGCGCTGCAGAAGGTGAAGATCTCGGCATGCGCGTACAGGTCGGGACGGTGGCCGAGGTCACCGGCGGTGCGCGCCAGCATGTCGCCGAAGTGGCTGACGACGGGTGTGGCCAGGCCCTCTTCGGCGATGGACTCGGCGAGCGCGTCGCGCACGGCGGCGAATTCGAGATCGGCAAAGCTGCGGCTCATGACACCCGCTGGCGGCGGATCTGCATCGGCGTTGCGGGCGAGTGCCGCCTGTTCGGCCGCCGGGAACAGATGCACCACCGAGCGGTGGAATTCCTGCTCGGCCAGCGCCAGCGCGGCGAAGCGCGGCGGTATGGGCGTCGCGAAGACCTCGTTCATGTCCAGGCCGTTCTCTGCCGCGCTGCGGATGGTGTCGGCGAGCCAGCCGAGCCAGGCGCGGGTTTCCTGTAGCGGCGCAGTGTCGGTGGCGACCTCGCCGTGGCCGGGCACCCAGCGTCGCGCCGGGAGCCGCGCCAGCGTGTCGAGCGCGCCGAGCCAGCGCGGGATGTCGGCGTGTGGCGTGGTGGGCGCGCGGCCGTTGAAGACGAGGTCGGCGGCGAACACGGTGCCGCTGTCGTGATCGACCACCACCAGGTCGGCGGCGGTGTGGCCGCCGAGCGCGAGCAGCTCGAGGTCGCGGCCGCCGATGCGCTGGCGGCCGGCACTCAGTTCGCGTGTCGGCACCACCACTTCGGTGTCGCGCATCCAGTCGCCGTTGAGGCGGTACATGTTGGCGTTGAAGGCTTCGCCCTCGCTGCGGATGGCCGCGATCGTCCCGGGCAGCGCCGCCAGCGTGTCGGCCGGGAAGGCCTGGTTGCCGAGGAAGTGGTCGGGGTGGTGGTGGGTGATCACGGTGAGCACGACCGGGTGGTCGGTGATGCGCCGGATCGCGGCCAGCATCTGCTCGCCATAGCGCCGGGACGAGCCGGTGTCGATGACGATCACGCCGTCCGGGCCGACGATGAAGCCGGTGTTGACGATGTTGCCGCCATTGGCGAAGGAGAAATCCTCCTTCAGCCCGACCAGCACGTAGACGCCATCGGCGATCTGGCGGGGTTCGAGGCGGTAATCGAAGCGCTCGGCGTGCGCGGCGGGGATCATCACGAGCAGCGCGAGCACAAGACCGAGCAGCCGGATCAGCGCAGGCAGGCCGATGCGCGTGGCCGCGTCGCCATGTGCGGGCAGGCGGCGTGACCACACGCGACACGAAACCTCGATGCGTGCGGGCGATGCGGCCGACAGCAGGGCGGGCCTGCGCGGCGATGGCGCTGCGGGCCTCATCGCGTCACCCACGCGTCGATGCGGTTGCCGTTGTTGTCGCGGCCGCTCACCTGCAGGCGCGTACCCGGCGCGACGTTGGCGAAGTCGAGCGTGAAGCTCGGGTTCTCGGCCACCGGCTCCAGCGGCTGGATGCGGGCCAGCGTGTGGCCGGATTCATCCGCGATCACGATGTCGTCGATGTGAAACGCCGGGATGCCCGCCGCCAGCCCGGTGTCCATCGGGTGGATGATGCGCATGCGCAGGCGTTCGCCGCCGCCGATGCGCGGCCACAGGCGGCCATTGACCTCGTTGAGCCGCTCCTGCCATTCGGGCGAGCCCGAGCCGAGCGAGGGCAGGGTGCAGCCGCCGCCGGTGGTGGTCACCCAGGCGCCGCCCACGCGCCACACGCCATCGGCCGTGCGCACCGCCGCGCGGATCGGCGAGGACTGCTGCAGCTTGATGCGAAAGCCCAGGGCGGCGCGCGCCGTGCCGGGCTCGAAGCGCAGCGCCTTCACGATCGGATTGAAGTCGGCGAACACGATCATCTCTTCCACGCCGGCCAGGGCGGTGGCGTCGACCGTGATCGGCACGTTGAGCGGGTCTTCCGCCACCGCCGGGCCGCTGACCTTGATGCGGGCGTCGAACACCACCGGCTGCGCGTCGAAGAATTCCTTCTGCATGTCGCCCCAGCGTGGCGAGTCGAGCGGGTCGGTGAGCACCGCGGGCGCCGTCGCCGGTGCCGCTGCGGGCGTCGCGGCGGTGGCCGTGGCAGCGGTGCCCATGGCAGAAGCGGCGGCGACAGCGCCACAGGCGCAGGCCAGCAGGGCAGTGATGGCGGTCGCCAGCAGGCGGCGGGCCGTACCGGGTGGTCTCATGCGTGGATCCTCGAAGCCGGGCCGCCGCGGGTGTCTGCTGGGCCCTGATGTGCGTGTCCAGAGCCTGCAATCGGCGTGCCAGCCGGGGAGGCCGGGTGTGTCCGTGCGGCGCAGAACAGGCTTGTTCCGAAGCGCAACATTTCTGCTCCGGCGCTGCGTTGCGGGCAGGGTTTTGCGACGCGGCTGGAGCACCACGCCCGTACCTGCTGGTGCAGGCCAAGCCCGTCGATGGAGGCCTTTGCAGCGCCCGACTGCCGCGCCGGCGCTGGCGCTGCGGGCCGCTTGCGGTGCGCTCTGAGGATGGGATGGCATGGCGATTGCAGTTTGCCTCCTGTCCGGCGCCAGCACGGTGCCGGAGCCCATGCCACCACACCACAGGCAAGAGAGACACGAGGAGGAGTCGAACATGAAGAAACACAAACAGCGGCAGCACCTGCCCGCCATGCTGAGCGCGCTCGCCATCGCCATGGCGGGTTTCGGGGCCGCAGGCAACGCGCTGGCGGCCGGCGTGACCGACGAGGACATCCTGAAGGATGCCGAGACCACGCATCAGGTCCTCACCCACGGCCTGGGTACCAAGGGCCAGCGTTACAGCCCGCTCGCCAAGGTCAATCCCGACACCGTGAAGGACCTGGTGCCGGTGTGGTCCTTCTCCTTCGGTGGCGAGAAGCAGCGCGGCCAGCAGTCGCAGCCGCTGATCCACGACGGCAAGATGTTCGTGACCGGCTCGTACAGCCGCATCTACGCGCTCGACACCAGGACCGGCAAGAAGCTGTGGAAATACGAGCATCGCCTGCCCGACGGCATCATGCCCTGCTGCGACGTGATCAACCGCGGCGCGGCCATCTATGGCGACCTGGTGATCTTCGGCACGCTCGACGCCCAGCTCGTCGCGCTCAACAAGGACACCGGCAAGGTCGTGTGGCGCGAGAAGGTCGACGACTACAAGGCCGGCTACTCGCTGACCGCGGCGCCGCAGATCGTCAAGGGCATGATCATCAGCGGCGTGTCGGGCGGTGAATTCGGCGTCATGGGCCGGGTCGAGGCGCGCGACGCGAAGACCGGCAAGATGGTGTGGATGCGCCCGGTGGTCGAGGGCCACATGGGCTACACCTACGACAAGGACGGCAACAAGGTCGAGAACGGCATCTCCGGCACGACCAACGCCACCTGGCCGGGCGACCTGTGGAAGACCGGCGGTGCGGCAACGTGGCAGGCAGCCTACTACGACCCCGACGTCGACCTGATCTTCATGGGTACCGGCAACCCGTCGCCGTGGAACTCGTGGCTGCGTCCGGGCGACAACCTGTACTCGGCGGCCACCGTCGCCATCGACCCCGACACCGGCAAGATCGCCTGGCATTACCAGAGCACCCCGCACGACGGTTGGGACTACGACGGCGTGAACGAATTCGTGTCCTTCGAATACAAGGACCCGAAGACCGGCCAGGTCGTCAAGGCCGGCGGCAAGGCCGACCGCAACGGCTTCTTCTTCGTCAATGACCGCACCAACGGCAAGCTGTTGAATGCCTTCCCCTTCGTGACCCGCATCGACTGGGCCAAGGGCATCGACATGCAGACCGGGCGCCCGATCTTCGACGACGAGAAGCGCCCGGGCAACCCCTTCACCGAGGGTGGCGGCGCGGTCGAGGGCGGCAAGGGCAAGGTGGTGTTCAACGCCCCGTCCTTCCTCGGCGGCAAGAACCAGATGCCGATGGCCTTCAGCCCCGACACGGGGCTCTTCTACGTGCCCGCCAACGAGTGGGGCATGGACATCTGGAACGAGCCGGTGAGCTACAAGCGCGGCGCGGCCTACTTGGGCGCGGGCTTCACGATCAAGCCGCTGTACGAGGACTACATCGGCGCCATGCGCGCGGTCGACCCGGTGAGCGGCAAGATCGTGTGGGAGGTCAAGAACAACGCGCCGCTGTGGGGCGGGGTGCTCACCACCGGCGGCAACCTGGTGTTCTACGGCACGCCCGAGGGCTACCTGAAGGCGGTCAATGCCAAGACCGGCGAAGAGGTCTGGCAGTTCCAGACCGGCTCGGGCGTGATCGCACCGCCGGTGACCTGGGAGATGGACGGCGAGCAGTACGTTGCCGTGGTGTCCGGCTGGGGCGGCGCGGTGCCGCTGTGGGGGGGTGACGTCGCCAAGCGCGTGAATTACCTCGAGCAGGGCGGCATGGTGTGGGTGTTCAAGCTGCACAAGAGCTGATCGCGGGGCTGATGCCCTGGCGCCGCCTGCAGGCGGTGCCGGGGTGCGTGATTGCGGCCCGGACGCAGCAGCGCCCGGGCCGCGTTGCGTCGTGTGCAGCGATAGATTTCGGCAACCATGGAGTTCAGACGATGAAGCATCAACCGAAAACCAAAACCCTGGCCGCGCTCGCGTTCGCGGCCCTCACCAGCTTCGGCGCTCACGCCGTCGCTTACGCCGGCGAGCGCGCCACGCCGCGCGAGGCGCAGGTGCTGTTCGAGCAGGCGGTGAAGTACATGGACGCGAACGGCCCCGAGCGCGCCTTCGCCGCCTTCAACGACCGCAAGGGCGAATTCGTGCGCAAGGACCTGTACGTGTTCGTGATCGACGACAAGGGTGTCTATCACGCCAGCGGCGCGGCGCCCGAGGCCCTGGTCGGCCTGACCGTGCTCAACACCACCGACGCCGCCGGCAACCCGCTGTTCCGCGAGATGATCGACCGCACTCGGGTGAGCCCCGAGGCGACGGTGCGCTACATGTGGCTGAACCGCGTGACCAACAAGGTCGAGCCCAAGGTCAGTCACGTGCGCAAGCTCGGCGGCTATGTGCTCGGGGTCGGCTACTCGGCGCCGCGCGCTACCGCCGACGACGCACGCGCGATGCTCGAGCGCGCGGTGGTGCTGGCGCGCAGCGAAGGCCATGCCACGGCCGCGGCGCGCTTCAACGACCGCCGTGGCGACTTCGTCAAGGATGATCTCTACGTGTTCATGGTCGACATGGACAGCGGCCGCTTCGAGGCGATGGGGATGAACCCCGCGCTGTCGGACACCGACGCCGTCGGGCTGCGTGACGCGGCGGGCAACGCGCTGGTGGCGGAGATGATCGCCAAGCTGCAGTCGGCGGACGAGGTCACGGTGGATTATGTGTGGCGCAACCCGGTGACCAACGTGGTGGAGAACAAGCGCTCCTACGTGCGCCGCGACGGGCGCTCGCTGATCGGGGTGGGGCACTACCTGGAATAAGGGAGCAGGACTTGTTCCGGAACGCAACAGATTCGTTGCGCTCCGGAACGCTCCATTGCTCAGGGGACGCGGTGGCGGACGCCGTTGGCCGCGAACAGACGGGCGAGTTCGCCCGAACGCTGCAGGTCGGCCAGCGCGTTGCCAAGGGCATCGGCAAGCGCGGCGCTGTCGGCCTTCACCGCCATGCCGAGCGGCCAGCCGCTGATGCGCAGCTCGGGCATGGCCAGCGTGTCGACCGCGATGCCCGGATGCGCGGCGAGCGCGGCCTCGAGCTCGCTGCGCGTGCCCATCGCCGCGGCAATCTCGCCGTTCCTGAGCGCGGCCGCAGCCTCGCCGAGGTTACGGAAGTGCACCACGTTGGGCCGCAGCGCGCCGTCCATCAACTGCAGCAGGAAGTCGCTGGCGTGGCTGTCGAGCTCCACGCCGATGCGCTCCTGGGCGAACACCGCGAAGCTCTCGGCCGCCGAGCCCGAAGGCGCCGGCACGCGCTCGGCGACGCGCGCCAGGGCCAGGGTCTCGAGGTGGTAGGGGGCGAAGATCTTCACCTGACGGTTGGCGGCGGCGAAATGCACATCCACCGGCACGTGCAGCATCACGTCGGCCGGCTTGTGGCCGAGGTAATGCCCGCGCCAGACCATGTTGCGCAGGTCGTCGTTCATGTTCTCGTCGGCGGGAAACTCGACGATCTGCGGCTGCAGCCCGAGGCGCTCGGCCAGCGCGCGGCCGAGTGCGACGTCGATGCCCTTGCCGGTCGCAGACCAGGGCGCGAAGTTGGCATACACCGCGACGCGCAGGGTGCCGGGCT
>JAGOEI010000017.1:0-8212 GCA_017997795.1 Thauera sp.
AAGTAACCAGCGGTAGAGCCCGCGCGCAGCGGCGAGTTCCGGACCCCGCCCAGCGTGCGCGAGTTCAGGCGCGAAAATGATCGACGCGATCGGTGATCACGCCGTCCAGGCCCAACGCGAGCAGGCGCGCGGCCTGGGCGTCGTCATTGACCGTGTAGGCGAGCGTGCGCAGGCCCGCGCTGCGCGCCGCCGCCACGGTGTCGGCCGTCCATGCCCGCTGCTCGGCCACCACGGCCACGCAGCCCAGGCGCTGCGCGGTTTCGCGCCAGCCCGCCACGAAGCACTCGAGCAGCAGGCCGCGCGGCAAGTTCGGTGCGGCCTCGGCCGCGGCCTCGAGCGCTGCGGTTTCGAACGAGGTGAGCAGCGGCGGCAACACGCCAGCCCATTCACGCGCAATCTGCGCAGCCACGACCGCCCCGGTGCGCCGGGCATCACCCGGTGCAGGCTTGAGTTCGACGTTCAACGCGCAGTCATGGCGCGCGCAGAATGCCAGCACCGCGCCGAGTGTCGGCAGGCGCTCGCCCGCAAACCGCGGCGAGTGCCAGGCCCCTGCGTCCAGGCGCGAGAGCACCGCCCAGTTCAGCGCGAGGGCCTCGCCCGCGCCATCGGTGGTGCGCTCGAGGCGGTCGTCATGGAGCAGGAAAGGCTGTCCGTCGGCGCTCAAGCGCACATCGCACTCGAACATGCGATAGCCGTGCGCATGTCCGAGCACGAAGGCAGCGAGCGTGTTCTCAGGCGCCAGCCGGCCCGCGCCGCGGTGGGCAATCCAGCGCGGATAGGGCCAGGCGGCCGACATGCTCACTCGCCGGCGTCGGGCTTGGGTTTGCGCGGGCGGCGCGCACGCGGCGCCGACTTGCGCGCCGGAGCCGGCTCGCCGTTGCGGCTCTCGGGTGTGTTGGCACCGGCTACGTCGTTCCCTGCCCCTGCGGCATCCACCATCGCGGAGGCAGGTCCAGCTGCATCCGCGGTCGGGGCGGCCCCTTTGGGCGCTGCACGGCCACCCTTTGCGACGCCCTCGGTCGAGACAGCCGCGGGCGCAGCCTTGTCAGGCTCGGCCGCCTCGGCCATCTTCATCTCCGCCACCTTCGTCCCGCCCGCAGCCGTGCTGCCGGCGGACTGCGCCGGCTTGCGCCCGGACCGCGCCGCGCCGCGCTTGGCGCGCGTTGTGCTGACGGAGTCCGCAGACACCTCATCGGCGCGCTGCGCCTCGGCCTCGGCCTCGGGCTCCGGCGCCGGCACAGGCACCGCATGCGAAGGAAGGGGCGCCGCCTCAGCCTTCGCTGCCGGGCCACGGCCCCGACCCCGCCCGCCTCTCGATTTGGGCGCCGCGGCGGCTGGCGCATTGGCAACGCTCGAGTCCGCCAGCTCCGCAACCAGCGCTTCGCCGTGCGCCACTTCATGCCCGATCGGCTGCGGCTGCGGCGCAGGCTCGACAACTTCGGCTGCTGGCTCAGCCTGCACGGCGGGCGACTCGGCCTCGACTGCCTTGCCTGCGCGCCGACGCGCCCCTCGCCCGGCCTGCCGACCACCACGTGCAGCCGGCTCGGCGGCTGCGACCACGCCCGGCTCTGCATGTGCTTCGGCCGCCCGCTCGGGCACCTCGACGCTGCGCGCCTCCCTCGGCGCAGCATAGGGCTCGGCCAGCGCGATGCCCGGCCCCGGTCGCGTCACATAGGTGCCCGATTTCTCGTCCCGTCCCAGTTCGAGCAGGCCGCGGCTCTGCGCTTCTTCGAGCAGGTTGCCGAAGGCGCGGAAGCCGAAGTAGCTCTCGTTGAAATCGGGCTTGCGACGCTTGATCGCCTCCTTGAGCATCGACGACCAGATCTTGCCGCTCTCGCCACGCTCGGCGAGCAGCGCCTCGAAGGTCTCCACCGCGATGTCGATGGCCTTGCCGCGCAAGGCCTCGATCTCTTCACGGCGCTGGCGTTCCTCCTCCGGCGAGCGCCGGCTGGCGGGCGGCGGGTTGTCGCGCGCCTCGCGCTTGGCGGCGGCGCGCTGGCTGTCGCGCACGAGATCGTCGTAGAAGATGAACTCGTCGCAGTTGGCGATCAGCAGGTCGGAGGTGGATTGCTTGACGCCGACGCCGATCACCTGCTTGGCGTTCTCGCGCAGTTTGGAGACCAGCGGCGAGAAGTCCGAATCGCCGCTGATGATCACGAAGGTGTCGACATGCGATTTCGTGTAGCACAGGTCGAGCGCATCGACCACGAGGCGGATGTCGGCGGAGTTCTTGCCGGACTGGCGCACATGCGGGATCTCGATCAGCTCGAAGTTGGCCTCGTGCATCGCCGCCTTGAAGCTCTTGTAGCGGTCCCAGTCGCAGTACGCCTTCTTGACCACGATGCTGCCCTTGAGCAGCAGGCGCTCGAGCACGCGCTTGATGTCGAACTTGTCGTATTTCGCATCCCGCACGCCGAGGGCTACGTTTTCGAAGTCGCAGAACAGCGCCATGCTGACACTGTCGGGGGAGGAAGCCATGGAATTCTCCGGGTCGGAATAGTGGCGATGTTAAGCCCTCGCCACCATCCGCACCAGAACGCCGTCCAGCCGGCGTGCACGAATGAGCGTCGCAAGGGCAGATTCGAGCAGCATGCAGCGTTCGCATCTTCTATTCTTCATTCACTGGACCGGATCCAGAACAGAGGAGACCACGACATGCACACACATTCCCTGACAGCCCTTGCCCTCGCCGCAGCACTCACAAGCACGCCTGCTCTTGCCGCCGAGCGCGCGAACGCGCAGATCGTCGATCGCGCCGGCGCCACGGTCGGCACGGCAACGCTGACCGAGAGCCCGCACGGGGTGCTGATCCACATCTCGGCAAAAGGCCTGCCCCCCGGCCCCAAGGCCATCCACATCCACAGCGTCGGCACCTGCGACGACGGTGCGGCCGGCTTCGTGGCCTCCAAGGGCCACCTGAACCCCGCCACCAGACCGCACGGCCTGATGAATCCCGAGGGACCGGACGCGGGCGATCTGCCGAACCTCTTCGTGCATGCCGATGGCAGCGTCGAGGCCGAGTTCTTCACCACCTTCGCGAGCCTGGGAGGTGCAGGCGGACGAGCAGCCATCCTCGACGCGGATGGCGCGGCACTGGTGATCCACGAGAACCGCGACGACCATGCCACGCAACCCATCGGCGGAGCGGGACCGCGCCACTTCTGCGGCCTGATCCGCGCCGAATGAGCCTGGGCGCCCGCAGCATGCTGCAAGGACGGGGGCGTGTCGCCCCCGCACCGTCATTCGCTTCCTTCACCGGCTGCGTTGGCCTCGTCGGCCTTCTGCTGGCATTGGCGAGCACGGCTGTCGCCGCTGCGCCCCCGGCCGACGTGCGCCTGTCGGCGCGCGGTATCGGGCCGCTGGTGCTCGGCGTGCCGCTGGTCGAGGCGTCGCGACAGACCGTGCCGCTGGATCCCGCCGCGGCCATGATCGGCCCGGGCTGCGACGAGCGTGAGCAGATCACGGTAGTGCTGCAGGTCGCCGGCCAGGCGATGTCGGTGATGGCAATGGCCAACGCACGAGGCCATATCGAGGAGATCCTCGCCACGCCGGCGGGCAATGCCGGCGTCCGGCTTGCGGACGCCGAGGCGTGTCGTGCCCACGGCGCCGATTTCGCGGCCGGCCTGGCGGCGACACTGGGCCCCATGCAGGCGTGGTCGGTGCAGCACAAGCCCGTGTCCACCGAATTCATCTTCGTTGCCGCGGGCGACACCCCAGGGCGCGGCGGCGTGCGCGTGGTTTCGCGCTGGTTTGCGGGCGGGCGCACCTGCGATCTGCTGCTTCAGTTCGGTGGCCGCCAACCCGAGCCCTGAACACTGGCGCGCGCCCCTGAGGGAGCGCGGCGCCGCGCCTGGGTCCGCCCCGTCCGTCCGACACATCGGCACCGCGGTCATGGCTTGCTGCGTCTGGCTGATTCTGCTATTAAGTCGGCTCTCTTCAATGACCACCTACGGAAGCTGATCCATGGCCGACGATACCCTGCACAAGCAATTCCCGCCCTACGTACCTGCAGCCGGCGAGGAATACATGAGCGAAAAGCAGCTGGCCCACTTCCGCGAGATCCTCGGCTCGCTCAAGGGCGAGCTCGTCGACGACATCGAACGCACCGTCCACACCATGCAGGACGAGGCCACCGTTTTCGCCGACCCCAACGACCGCGCCAGCCAGGAATCGGACATCGCGCTCGAGCTGCGCAACCGTGACCGTGAGCGCAAGCTGATCAAGAAGATCGACGAGGCGATCGGTCGCATCGAGGACGGCGAATACGGCTACTGCGATAGCTGTGGTGTCGAGATCGGCCTCAAGCGCCTGGAGGCTCGGCCGACGGCGACGATGTGCATCGACTGCAAGACGCTCGAAGAGATGCGCGAGCGCCAGGTCGCAAAGTAAGCACCGGACCTCGCAGACGCACGAAGAGGGCGCGCCGGCGCCCTTTTTTGTTGCTTTTCCTGCCAGCCGACACGGCGGCGCCCAAAACGAAAAAGGACGCTCTCGCGTCCTTTTTCCTTGCACCCGCGAGGCACGGTGGCTTCACCGTGCCGAGGCTTCTCAGCCGGCGTTCTCGTTCAGCAGCGCCTTCATGCTCAGGCGGATCTTGCCGCGCTCGTCGGTCTCGAGGACCTTGACGCGCACGACCTGGCCTTCCTTCACATAGTCGGAGACGTTGTTCACGCGCTCGTTGGCGATCTGCGACACGTGCAGCAGGCCGTCGCGGCCCGGCATGATGTTCACGATGGCGCCGAAGTCGAGCAGACGCACGACCGGACCTTCGTAGACCTTGCCCACTTCGACTTCGGCGGTGATCGCCTCGATCTTGGCCTTGGCAATCTGCGCGCCCTCGGCGCTCACCGAAGAGATCTTGATCGCGCCGTCGTCCTCGATCTCGATCACGGTGCCGGTCTCTTCCTGCAGCGCGCGGATCACCGCACCGCCCTTGCCGATCACGTCGCGGATCTTCTCGGGGTTGATCTTCATGTTGATCATGCGCGGCGCGTACTCGGACACCTCGCCACGGCTGCTGCCGAGCGACTGCTGCATCAGGCCGAGGATGTGCAGGCGGCCTTCCTTGGCCTGCTCGAGCGCGGCGTGCATGATCTCGCGGGTGATGCCCTGGATCTTGATGTCCATCTGCAGGCCGGTGATGCCGTTCTCGGTACCGGCGACCTTGAAGTCCATGTCGCCGAGGTGGTCCTCGTCGCCCAGGATGTCGGTCAGCACTGCGAAGCGGTTGCCGTCCTTGATCAGGCCCATCGCGATGCCGGCGACGTGGTTCTTCAGCGGTACGCCGGCGTCCATCATGGCGAGCGAGCCACCGCACACCGAGGCCATCGACGACGAGCCGTTGGATTCGGTGATCTCGGACACCACGCGCACGGTGTAGGAGAACTCTTCCGGCTTGGGCAGCATGGCGACCAGCGAGCGCTTGGCCAGGCGGCCATGGCCGACCTCGCGGCGCTTGGTCACGCCGAAGCGGCCGGTCTCGCCGGTGCAGAACGGCGGGAAGTTGTAGTGCAGCAGGAAGCGCTCGCGGTACTCGCCGGCGATCGCGTCGATGATCTGCTCGTCGCGACCGGTGCCGAGGGTGGCCACGACCAGCGCCTGGGTCTCGCCACGGGTGAACAGCGCCGATCCGTGGGTGCGCGGCAGCACGCCGGTGCGGATCTCGATCGGACGCACGGTGCGGGTGTTACGCCCGTCGATGCGCGGCTCGCCGTTCAGGATGCGGCTGCGCACGATGCCCGACTCGAGGTTGAAGAAGATGTCCTTGAGCTCGTTGACCGAGGGCGCGTTATCGACGCCTTCGGTGAGCTGGCCGATCACGCGCTTGCGGATCTCGGAGAGGCGCGCCGAGCGCTCCTGCTTGCTGGTGATGCGGAAGGCCTCTTCCATCTCGGCCTTGGCGAGTTCGTTGACCTTGGCGATCAGCGGCTCGTTGGCGGGCGCAGCCTGCCAGTCCCACTCGGGCTTGCCGGCGACTTCGACCAGTTCGTTGATGGCCTTGATCGCGGTCTGCATCTGCTCGTGGCCGAACATCACGGCGCCGAGCATGACGTCTTCGGGCAGCTCCTGGGCTTCGGACTCGACCATCAGCACCGCGGTCTGGGTGCCGGCCACGACCAGGTTCATCTGGCTGGACTGGAGCTCGGTAGACGTCGGGTTGAGGATGTACTGGCCGTCGAGGTAGCCGACGCGGGCGGCGCCGACCGGGCCGTTGAACGGCAGGCCGGAGATCGCCAGCGCAGCCGAGGCGCCGATCATCGCCGGGATGTCGGAGTCGATCTCGGGGTTCAGCGACAGCACGGTGATGATGACCTGGACTTCATTCATGAAGCCATCGGGGAAGAGCGGACGGATCGGGCGGTCGATCAGGCGCGAGGTGAGGATCTCCTTCTCGCTCGGACGGCCTTCGCGCTTGAAGAAGCCGCCGGGGATGCGACCCGCGGCATAGAACTTCTCGACGTAGTCGACGGTGAGCGGGAAGAAGTCCTGGCCCGGGCGGGCCTCCTTGGCGCCGACCACGGTGGCCAGCACCACGGTCTCGTCCATATTGACGATGACGGCGCCGCCGGCCTGGCGGGCGACTTCACCGGTCTCGAGCGTGACGGTGTGGGCGCCGTAGGCGAAGGTTTTCTTGATTGCGGTAGGCAAGGTGTTTTCCTTTTTCGGTTGATGCAGCGAACTACAACTGCTTGTGGCGGGCCGCCCGAGCGGGCAGCGCGACACCACGGAAAGACGCGGCCGACATTGATTGCGGACAGGGGGCGCAGACAGCAAAAAGCCGGCGCGGCCGCAGGGGCACGCACCGGCTTTGCTGGCTTACTTCGCCCTGATCGGCGCTGTCGGACTCGTCACGGACGGCAATTACTTGCGCAGGCCCAGACGCTCGATGAGAGTGCGGTAGCTTTCAGCGTTGGTGCCCTTCAGGTAGTCCAGCAGCTTGCGGCGCTGGCTGACCATCTTCAGCAGGCCACGGCGGGAGTGATGATCCTTGCCGTGCTCCTTGAAGTGGGGGGCGAGCCCGTTGATGCGGGCGGTCAGGAGCGCAACCTGGACTTCCGGAGAACCGGTGTCGCCTTGGGCGCGCTGGAAGTCGGAGACGATCTTCGACTTGGATGCGGTATCAAGAGCCATGTGTGTCTTTACTCGTGTTTTTCTGCCAATCAGAAGCCGCGGATTATACCCAAACCCGCGCCGTTAACTCAATCAATATCATGCAACTGCCGTCGTCGATCCGGCTGCGGTGGCAATCAGGCGGCGTGGCGCGAGCCGACCGTCGTCCTGCCAGCGACCGAGGCCGAGAAAGCCGCTCGGGCCATAGACCCGCAGCGACACGCCCGGCGCGCCGCGCGGTTCGTCCAGCACGCGCCCCTGCAGCAGCGCGCGTGCCGCGTCCGCGTCCAGCGTCACTGCAGGAAACGCCGCCACCAGGGCATCGACCGGTGCGAGCAGGACATCACGTTCGCCCTCGGCGGCCGCCTCGAGTTCGGCCAGCGTGACCGCCGCGCTCAGCTCGAAGGCACCGATCGCCGTGCGTCGCAGCGCACACAGGTGCGCGCCACAACCGAGGGCGGCGCCGATGTCCATCGCCAGGCTGCGGATGTAGGTGCCCTTGCTGCAATGCACACGAATCGTGAAGCGCTCGCCTGCAAAATCGAGCAATTCGAGCGCGTGGATCGTGACCCGGCGCGCCTCGCGCTCGAGCTCGATGCCCTCGCGCGCGTATTCGTAGAGCGCCTTGCCGTCGCGCTTGAGCGCCGAATACATCGGCGGGACCTGCTCGATCTCGCCGCGAAAGCGCGTCAGCACCGCCTCCAGCGCGGCGCGATCCACCGCTACCGGTCGGGTGGCGATCACTGCACCGTCCGCGTCGCCGCTGTCGGTGTCCACGCCGAGTTGCACCACCGCCTCGTAGACCTTGTCGGCGTCGAGCAGCATCTGCGAAAACTTGGTCGCCTCGCCGAAGGTGAGCGGCAACAGCCCGCTCGCCATCGGGTCGAGCGTCCCGGTGTGACCGGCCTTGGCGGCGTTGAGCAGGCGGCGCGCGGTCTGCAGCGCACCGTTGGAGCTCACGCCCTGCGACTTGTCGAGCAGCAGCACGCCATCGACGACGCGACGGATGATCCTGCGCTGCGGCTGCCCCTTGCGTTTCGGGCGCGCCAGCCCCGCTGCGGCCTCAGCCGCGGGAGCGCTCGTCATCGTCCTTGCCGGCGAC
>JAGOEI010000017.1:8312-15527 GCA_017997795.1 Thauera sp.
CCCTGCAGGATCTCGGGTACGTCGCCTTCGCCCGTCATGTTGGTGAAGAACACCTTGGCATGGGCGTAGTCGGGCGTGATCTCGACGTCGGTAAGCGTGATGAAACCGACCCGAGGATCTTTCACCTCGAGCCGGATCAGCTCGGCCAGCTCGCGGCGGATCTGCTCCACCACGCGCTGGCTGCGGGAATACTCCTTGGGCATCGCTTACAGGGTCCTCGCCACTTCCTTGATCTCGAAGACCTCGAGCTGGTCGCCTTCCTGGATGTCGTTGTAGTTGCGAAGCTGCAGGCCGCACTCGTAGCCGAACTTGACTTCCTTGACGTCGTCCTTGAAGCGCTTGAGCGACTCGAGCTCGCCGGTCCACAACACGGTGTGGTTGCGCAGCAGGCGCACGTGCGAGTTGCGGCGCACGACACCTTCGAGCACGTAGCAGCCGGCGATCGAACCGACCTTGGAGATCGTGAACACCTGGCGGATCTCGACCAGGCCGGTCACTTCCTCGCGCTTCTCCGGCGCCAGCATGCCCGACAGCGCTGCCCTCACCTCATCGACAGCGTCGTAGATGATGTTGTAGTAGCGGATATCGACCCCGAAGGTCTCGGCGAGCTTGCGCGCACCGGCATCGGCACGGGTGTTGAAGCCGATGATGACCGCGCCCGAGGCCTGCGCCAGGTTGACGTCGGACTCGCTGATCGCGCCCACCGCACCGTGGATGACGTTGACGCGGACTTCGTCGGTGGAGAGCTTCTGCAGCGACTGCACCAGCGCCTCCTGCGAACCCTGCACGTCGGCCTTGATGATGAGCGCCAGGCTCTTGACCTCGCCCTCGGACATCTGGTCCATGAGCGTCTCGAGCTTGGCGGCCTGCTGCTTGGCGAGCTTGACGTCGCGGAACTTGCCCTGACGGAAGAGCGCGATTTCGCGCGCCTTCTTCTCGTCGGCGAGCGCGATCGCCTCGTCGCCCGCGGACGGCACGTCCGACAGGCCGAGGATCTCGACCGGGATGGACGGGCCGGCTTCGTCGATCTGCTTGCCGTTCTCGTCGAGCATCGCGCGGATGCGGCCGAAGGTGGCGCCGGCGAGCAGCACGTCGCCCTTCCTCAGCGTCCCCGACAGCACCAGCAGCGAGGCCACCGGGCCGCGGCCCTTGTCCAGGCGCGCCTCGATGATCAGGCCCTTCGCGGGCGTGTCCTTCGGCGCGGTGAGTTCGAGCACCTCGGCCTGCAGCAGCACGGCCTCGAGCAGCTCGTCGATGCCGGTACCCTTCTTGGCCGACACCGGCACGAACATGGTGTCGCCGCCGTAGGCTTCGGGGATCACCGACTCGGCGATCAGCTCCTGGGTGACGCGCTCGGGGTTGGCGTCGGGCTTGTCGATCTTGTTGATCGCCACCACCAGCGGCACGCCGGCCGCCTTGGCGTGGTGGATCGCCTCGCGCGTCTGCGGCATCACGCCGTCGTCGGCCGCGACCACCAGGATGACGATGTCGGTGGCCTTCGCACCGCGGGCACGCATCGCCGTGAAGGCCTCGTGACCCGGGGTGTCGAGGAAGGTGACCATGCCACGCGCAGTCTCGACGTGATAGGCGCCGATGTGCTGGGTGATGCCGCCGAACTCGCCCGCAGCGACCTTGGCGCGGCGGATGTAGTCGAGCAGCGAGGTCTTGCCGTGGTCGACGTGACCCATGACGGTGACGACCGGCGCACGCGGCAGGACTTCGGCGTCCTTGTGCGCGTCGCTCTCCTCGAGGAAGGCGTCGGGATCATCGAGCTTGGCCGCCAGCGCGACGTGCCCCATCTCCTCGACGATGATCATCGCGGTTTCCTGGTCGAGCACCTGGTTGATGGTCACCATCGTGCCCATCTTCATCAGCACCTTGATGACCTCGGTGGCCTTGACCGCCATCTTGTGCGCGAGATCGGCCACGGTGATGGTTTCGGGCACGTGCACTTCACGCACGATCGGCTCGGCCGGCGCCTGGAAGGACGAGCGGTCGTCCTGCTGCTGATGGCGGCGACCGCCACCCTTGCCGGCACCACGCCAGTTGCTGCCGGTGGTCGCACCGACCTCGCCCCGGGTCTTGAGACCACCGCGGCGCTTGCCGGCACCTTCGGCCTCGCGCGCGGGGGCAGGCGCCGCGCTGCGCTTGGGTTCGCGCGCTGCGGGCTTGTCCTCGGTCTTGGCGGGACGGTGGAGCGTGCCGGTGGTCGGCTTGGCGGCCTTGGCCGGCTCTTCCTTCTTCTGCTGCTCGGCGCGCAGGCGGGCTTCTTCCTCGGCCTTGCGCGCATCGGCGGCAGCGCGTGACGCAGCGTCGCGCTCCTGGCGGGCGCGCAGGTCGGCAGCCTGGCGCTCCTTCAAGGCGCGCTGACGGTCTTCGTCACGCTTGCGCGCAGCGATCTCTTCGTCGCTGAGAATCTCGGACAGCGGCCGCGGCTTGCTGAGCACGGTGGTCACCGTCGGCGCAGCGGGCGCTGCGGCCGCAGCAGCGCGGGCGGGTGCCGCGGCTTCGGCGGCCACGGCAGCCGGCCCGGGTTCGGGTGCTGCGGGCGGCGCGGCCTCGACGGCAGGCGCCTCTGCGACCACGGGGGCCTCTTCGACCACGGCAGCGACTTCGACCGGCGCCGCTTCGGCGACAGGCGCCTCCGCGACCGGCGCCTCGACGGCGGCCGCAGCCACGGCCTCGACCACCGGCTCGACCACGGCGGATGCATCCTCGTGCCCGACTTGCGCCTCGAGGGCCTCGTCCGCCGCCACGACCGCCTCGGCCGCTTCGTCACGCTTGACGAAGGTGCGCTTCTTGCGCACCTCGACCTGCACCGTACGTGCACGACCGGTGGAATCCGTCGCGCGAATCTCGCTGGTCTGCTTGCGCGTCAGGGTGATCTTGCCCTTGGGCTGGCTGTCGCCATGCGACCGGCGCAGGTATTCCAGCAACCGCGCCTTGTCCTGTTCGGTGAGCAGCTCGGTGGGGCCGGATTTTTCCACGCCCGCACGCTTCAACTGCTCGAGCAGCACCGCGGCCGGCATTTTCAGTTCGCCGGCAAACTGGGTCACGCTCATCTGTTCCATTACTGCCCTCCCATCATTCTTCGAACCAATGGGCGCGCGCAACGGAAATCAGCGCCTTGGCTCGTTCTTCGTCGATCCCGGCCATCTCGACCAGCTCGTCGACCGCAAGGTCGGCCAGGTCGTCGCGGGTACGAATGCCCTGCTGGGCAAGTTTGGCGGCGAGGGACTTCTCCATGCCGTCCAGGTTGAGCAGGTCGTCGGAGACGTTCTCCAACTGCTCCTCGGTCACGATCGCCTCGGTCAGCAGCACGTTGCGTGCGCGGTTGCGCAGTTCGTTGACCGTGTCCTCGTCGAAGGCTTCGATCTCCAGCATCTCGGTCAGCGGCACGTAGGCCACTTCCTCGAGCGAGGAGAAGCCCTCGTCGATCAGGATGTCGGCGAGTTCCTCGTCCACATCCAGCTTTGCCATGAACAGGGCGCGCAGGCCCTGCTGTTCCTGCGCGGTCTTCTCGGCCGACTCCTGCTCGCTCATCAGGTTGATCGTCCACCCGGTGAGCTCGGAGGCGAGCTTGACGTTCTGGCCGTTGCGACCGATGGCGATGGCGAGGTTGTTCTCGTCCACCACCACGTCCATCGCATGGGCTTCTTCATCAACCACGATCGACACGACCTCGGCCGGCTGCAGCGCGGCGACCACGAACTGGGCGGGGTCGGAAGACCAGACGATGATGTCGATCTGCTCGCCGCCGATCTCGTTGCGCACCGCGGTGACGCGCGAACCGCGCAGACCGACGCAGGTCCCGATCGGGTCGATGCGCTGGTCGTTGGACTTGACCGCGATCTTGGCGCGCAGGCCGGGGTCGCGGGCGCAGGCCTTGAGCTCGAGCAGGCCGTCCTCGATCTCGGGGACTTCGAGCTCGAACAGCTTCATCAGGAAGTCGGGGGCGGTACGCGACAGCACGAGTTGCGGGCCGCGGGCGCCGCGATCGATGCGCAGCAGGAAGGCCTTGACGCGGTCGCCCACGCGCAGGTTCTCGCGCGGGATCTGCTGATCGCGCGGCAGCACCGCTTCCATGCGGCCGACCTCGATGATCGCGCTGCCACGCTCCATGCGCTTGATGGAGCCGGAGACGAGGAATTCCTTGCGGTCGAGGAAGTCATTGAGCACCTGCTCGCGCTCGGCGTCGCGAATTCGCTGCAGGATCACCTGCTTGGCGGCCTGGGCGCCGATGCGGCCGAAGTCGATCGGCTCGAGCTCTTCCTCGATGTAGTCGCCGATCTGCACGTCGGCGCGCAGTTCGCGGGCGTCGATGATGCCCATCTCGGCCTCGTCGTTGGTGACCTCTTCGTCGAGCATCACCAGCCAGCGCCGCTTCGAGGTGTAGTCACCGGAGTCGCGGTCGATCGACACGACCACGTCGGCGTCGTCGTGGATGCGCTTCTTGGTCGCAGAGGCCAAGGCGGTTTCGAGCGCGGAAAAAACGATGTCCTTGGCGACGTTCTTCTCGCGCGCCAACGCATCGACAAGCAGCAGGATTTCGCGGCTCATTTCAGTAAAACCTCCACATCCACAGTCTCAAAATTGGGGTACAAGGCGTGCCTTCTCGATGTCGTCGAAGGGCAGCAGCACTTCGCCCTTCTCGGTGCGCAGCGCCACCGCGCCGTCACGCACCCCCTCGATCACGCCCACGAAATTGCGTTGATTGCCGATCGGCAGCGACAGCCGAAGCTGCGCCTGCTCGCCGGCAAAGCGTTCGAAATCGGCCAGCTTCTTGAGCGGACGATCGAGACCGGGCGAGGACACCTCGAGGCGGTCGTAATCGATGTTCTCGACCTCGAACACGCGCTGCAACTGGTTGCTCACCGTGGCGCAGTCGTCGACCGTGATGCCGCGCTCGATGTCGAGGAACACGCGCAGCAGCCGTCCCTTGGGGGAGAACTCGATATCCACGAGTTCGTATCCCAGACCCGTCACCACCTGCTCGATCAGTTGCTCGACATCCGCTCGCATGTACTCGACCTGCCCCTCAAACGCGCTACGACCGGCGCCACATCGGACGCCACAAATAAAAAATGGGCGAAACGCCCATCAAACAATTGCTCCTGCAGGAAACCCGCGCGGGTCACAACCGCATGAAGGACAGGAACCGCTGCGCCCCGCGCCTGCTTGCCGCCGGGCATTTCGGGCGGACACGACGCACGCAATACGAAATCCATCCATCAAAGCCGCAAGAGTATAGCGCTAATACCGCCTCCCGGGCAAACGCTTGCAAGGGGCAAGTCGTTCGCACCGGCGATGGCGGGAAACGGGCGCTAAGCCCGACAGCACACGGTCGCGCTGCGGGGGAGGCGGCGTGTGCTCAGCGCGGCTTGCCCCCTGCGCGCGGCTGGGTTCGATGCAGCTTGACCGGGCGCTTGGCACGCTCGTCCTGCTCGCGACTCTGCTGCGGCGGCGGCAGGCCTGCGAGTGCACAGGCCTCGGCCTCGGGCATTTCCATCCACATGCCGCGCTTGAGGCGCGCGGGCAGCTCGACGCTGCCGTAGCGCACGCGCATGAGCCGGCTGACGGTCAGGCTCACCGCCTCGAACATGCGTCGCACCTCGCGGTTCCGGCCTTCGGAGATCGTCACCCGATACCAGTGGTTGGCGCCCTCGCCGCCCTCGTCGCGCAACAGGTTGAACTTCGCCAGCCCGTCTTCGAGCTGGATGCCCTCGGTCAGCGACTTCGCCTGCTCCTCGGTCAGTTCGCCGAGGGTGCGCACCGCATACTCGCGCTCGAGTTCGTAGCGCGGATGCATGAGCTTGTTTGCGAGCTCGCCGTCGTTGGTGAACAGCAGCAGGCCGGAGGTGTTGAAGTCGAGCCGGCCGACCGCCAGCCAGCGCCCCTTGCGCAGGATGGGCAGGCGCTCGAACACCGTGGGGCGGCCCTCGGGGTCGTCGCGCGAGACGATCTCGCCCTCGGGCTTGTGATAGATGAGCACGCGCGGCGAGCGCTGGGTGAAGCGCAGCGGGACGAGCTTGCCATTGACCTTGACCCGATCACCCGGGCCGATCTTCTGCCCGAGCGAGGCCGGCAGACCATTGACCAGGATGCGCCCGGCCACCACCCACTCCTCGATCTCGCGCCGCGAAGCGATGCCGGCCTGAGCGAGCACCTTCTGCAGGCGCTCGGGCTCGGCGAGCGTGGTCGGCGCGAGGCGTCCGTTCTCCTGCGCGCGGCCGCGCGCGGGGCGTTCACTCTCCTGGCTGCGGCCGCGCGCCGGGCGTTCGCCGCGCTCGGGACGGCCGGGCGCGGAAGCTTGCATGTCGGGCTGGCGCGCCGCGGCGCCCTCGCCGCGCGGGCGCCGCGGCGCCGGGGCGTCACCCGCGCCTCGCGCAGCACGTGGCCCACGGGGTGCGCGCAGGTCGGCGTCGGGCTGCGCATCCTTGCGGTCGGGCCGGGCGTCCCCGTCGCGCACCGCACCCGCAGCACGGCGGTCGCGCGTGTCGCGTGGATCACGATCGAGGATCTCGATCGCGTCAGACTTCTTCTTCAGGGGCGGGCGCAGCGGCCGGTTCGGTTTGGGAGGCATCAACTAGGTCCATTATCTTTTCGATTTCGGTGAGCGCGGGCAGCTCGGTCAGACTGCGCAGGCCCATTTCATCGAGGAAGCGCCGGGTGGTGGCGAACAAGGCCGGCCGCCCGGGCGTGTCGCGGTGGCCGACGACATCGACCCAGCCGCGTGATTCCAGCGCTTTCAATACGTTGGGCGAAACCGCCACGCCGCGGATGTCCTCGATGTCACCGCGGGTGACGGGCTGCCGATAGGCGATGATCGCCAGTGTTTCCATGACCGCCCGCGAGTAGCGCGGCGGTTTTTCTTCCTTCAGGCGGTCGAGGTAGGCCTGATACTCGGGCCGGGTCTGGAAGCGCCAGCCGCTGGCCAGTTGCACGAGCTCGGCGCCGCGGCCTGCGGCCGCCCACTCGGCACGCAAGGCATCGAGCAGGCGGCGGACCAGATCCGGACCGGGGTCTTCGTCGAACAGCCTGCGCAACTCGGACACCGGCAGCGGCGCCGTGGCGGCGAGCAGCGCCGCCTCGACGATGCGCAGGTACGCCTCAGGCGTCGTTGCTGGTTCCATCTGCCAGTTTCACGTAGATCGGCGCAAAGGCCTCGTTCTGGGTCACTTCGACCAGTTTTTCCTTGACCAGCTCGAGCACGGC
>JAGOEI010000017.1:15627-23176 GCA_017997795.1 Thauera sp.
CGTCGAGATTGGCCTTGCGGATCAGGTACAGCAGCAGATCCAGCGGTCCCTCGAAAGCTTCGAGGATCACCTGCAACGCGTCGGGCGGAATATACAGGTCTTTGGGGAGTTCGAGCAGGGGCTCGCCATAGATGCGCGCGAACACATCCAGCGGCACGGACGTGTCGACCGGCGCCAGGTCCAGCGGCATGTTCATCGCGCCCCCTGCCCTTCCGTCCCTGCCGTGGCGGGGCTCAACCGTAGTCGAGGCCCATGGCCTCGCGCACGTCACGCATGGTCTCCTGCGCCATCTTGCGCGCACGCTCGCAGCCGTCGGCGATGATGCTGCGCACCAGCGTCGGGTCGTCGAGGTAGGGCTGGGCGCGCTCGTGCAGTTCTTCCTGCTCGCGGAGGATCGACTCGAGCAGCGGCTGCTTGCACTCGAGGCAACCGATGCCGGCGCTGCGACAGCCTTTCTGCACCCAGTCGAGCGTGCTCTCGTCCGAATAGATCGCGTGCAGTTGCCACACCGGGCAGCGCTCGGGCTCGCCCGGGTCGGTGCGGCGCATGCGCGCGGGGTCGGTCTGCATGGTGCGGACCTTGCGCGTGACGCTGTCGGCGTCCTCGCGCAGGTTGATGGTGTTGCCGTAGGACTTGGACATCTTCTGCCCGTCCAGACCCGGCATGCGCGCGGCCGGCGTCAGCAGCGCCTCGGGCTCGACCATGATCATCTTGCCGCTGCCCTCAAGGTAGCCGTAGAGGCGCTCGCGGTCGCCGAGCGACAGGTTCTGCGTCTCGTCGAGCAGGGCCTTGGCCTGGGCGAGCGCGTCCTCGTCGCCCTCCTGCTGGAAGCGCGTGCGCAGCTCGTGGTACATGCGCGCACGCTTGGCGCCGAGCTTGCGCACGGCGTCCTTCGCCTTGTCCTCGAAACCGGGTTCACGACCATAGAGATGATTGAAGCGGCGCGCGATCTCGCGCGTGATCTCGACGTGCGGCACCTGATCCTCGCCCACCGGGATCTTGTCGGCGCGGTAGATCAGGATGTCGGCCGACTGCAAGAGCGGATAGCCGAGAAAGCCGTAGGTCGACAGGTCGCGGCCCTCGATCTTCTCCTGCTGTTCCTTCCAGGTCGGCACGCGCTCGAGCCAGCCGAGCGGCGTCATCATCGACAGCAGCAGGTGCAGCTCGGCGTGCTCGGGCACGTGCGACTGGATGAAGAGCGTCGATTGCGCCGGATCGATGCCGGCAGCGAGCCAGTCGACGAGCATCTCCCAGACGTTGTTCTCGATGACCTCGGGGGTGTCGTAGTGTGTGGTCAGCGCGTGCCAGTCGGCGACGAAGAACAGACAGGGGTATTCCTCCTGCAACCTGACCCAGTTCTTGAGGACGCCGTGGTAATGGCCGAGATGGAGCCGGCCACTGGGGCGCATGCCGGAGAGGACGCGTTCTGCGTACATGGGGACTCAGAAACCGAAAACGGTGGAAAGCAGGAAGCGGAAGCCGACGATCAGCGGCCACAGGATCTCGCCGAGGATGCCGGTGAACAGCAGCACCAGCAGGATCGGAAAGCCGAAGGGTTCGAGCCGCGCGAATTGCCAGGCGAGCCGGTCGGGCAGCAGGCTGACGGCGATGCGCCCGCCGTCGAGCGGCGGGATGGGCAGCAGGTTGAGCACCATCAGCACCGCGTTGATCTGGATGCCGGCGTCGGCCATCTTGAGCATCGGGACGCTGTAGGCACCCGGCTCGCTCCTGGCCGCGATCGTGAACAGGATCGCCCAGCCCACGGCCATCACCAGATTGACGAAGGGCCCGGCAGCGGCCACCCACAGCATGTCGGCCTTGGGATTGCGCAGGCGGCCGAAATTGACCGGCACCGGCTTGGCCCAGCCGAACAGGATGCCGCCGCCGCCCGCGAGCGAGCTGAGCGCGAGAATGCCCGCGGGCACGAGGATGGTGCCCACCGGGTCGATGTGACGCAGCGGATTGAGCGAGATGCGCCCGGCGAGGTCGGCCGTGGGGTCGCCGAAGTGGCGCGCCACGTAACCGTGCGCCGCCTCGTGCAGGGTGATGGCGAGCAGCACCGGCAGCGCCCAGATGGCCAGGGTGGAGATCAGCGAATCCATTGCGGGGCCGTGTTCAAACCGGGGATCTTACAGGCCGAAGGGCTCGAGCGGACCACGCCCGGCGCGGATCAGCTCGGGCGAACCGGAGGTGAGATCGATCACCGTGGTCGCCTCCGGGCCGCAATAGCCGGCCTCGATGACCAGATCGACGAGCTTGCCGAGGCGGTCGCGGATCTCCTCGGCGTCGGTCATCGGCAGGTCCTCGCCGGGCAGGATCAGGGTCGAGCTGAGCATCGGGCCGTCGAGCTCGGCGAGCAGGGCCGACACCACCGCGTGCTCGGGCACGCGCAGGCCGATCGTCTTGCGCTTGGGGTGCAGCACCCGGCGCGGGAGTTCCTTGGTGCCTTCGAGGATGAAGGTGTACGGCCCCGGCGTGGTCGCCTTGAGCAGGCGGTACTGGCTGTTGTCGACGCGGGCGTAGGTGCCGATCTCGGAGAGGTCGCGGCACAGCAGCGTGAAGTGATGACGATCATCCACCCCACGGATGCGGCGTACCCGATCGAGCAGCGCGGCGTCGCCGACCTGGCAGGCGAGCGCGTAGGCGGAATCGGTCGGCAGCGCGACCACGCCCCCCGCGCGGATGATCTCGGCCGCCTGGCGGATCAGTCGCGCCTGCGGTTGCTCGGGGTGAAGCGAAAAGAATTGGGCCATTTGAGTACGGTTGTAGTGACGGTTCGAGCGTGCGGCGGGTTTCAGCCGTCCAGCGCGGCGGACGGCAACAGCCGCACCCACACCGGCTCGAGGTCGGGCGGCAGCGGATTGCAGCGGCCGAGATCGACCGGGCTTTCGCTCTCGCCGTGAAAATCGGACGCGCGCGACGCCAGCAGGCCGCGCTGACGCGCCACGGTGGCGAAGCGGCGCATCTCGTCCTCGCTGTGCGCCCCCGACACGACCTCGACCGCTTCACCGCCCGCGGCGACGAAGCGATCGAACAGACGCGTCATGTCGGCAGCGGACAGCCGATAGCGCGCCGGATGCGCCACCACCGCGATCCCGCCCGCGGCGCGGATCCAGCCGACCGCATCCTCGAGCGCCGCCCATTCGTGTTCGACGAAACCGGGCTTGCCACGCACGAGGTAGTGGTCGAAGACCGTGCGCACGTCGGGCATGACGCCGCTCGCCACCAGATGGCGGGCGAAGTGCGCGCGGCTGACGAGCGCGGGATTGCGTGCAAAACGTCGGGCACCGGCCAGCGCGCCGCGGATGCCGACCTTCTCAAGCGCATCGCTCATCTGCACGGCACGCGCATCGCGACCACTGCGCACCTGCGCCAGACCGTCGAGCAGAACCGGGTGACGGTGATCGATGCCCAGCCCGACGACATGGATGGTCTCGCCCGCGAACGAGACCGAGATCTCCACGCCCGCCACGAACCCGAGCCCATGCGCCTGTGCAACCCGCGCCGCCGCGTCGATGCCGCCGACCTCGTCATGGTCGGTCAGCGCCAGCAGCTCGACACCGTTCGCAAGCGCGCGCAACACCACGGCTTCGGGCTCCAGCCAGCCGTCGGAGACGGTGGAATGGCAATGCAGATCGGCGTTGAGGACACGCAGCCTGTCGGCTGACGGAGCGCTCATGGGATTCCTGTCGAAAAAATGTTGGCGTCAATGATAACAAACGCGCCCCTGCTTCGCCGTGCAGCGCTCATGCGCTCGAAGCATCGCAGGCGCTACCGTGCTGCAGGCGAGCTGCCGGTCGAGCACGCAGCGTCGCCGCGCGCGCTCGACCGGGAGCGCGGCGACGCTGCAAGGAAGCCGTATCATTGCGCCCCACGAATACGCCGTACATCAATGCCCACATCGCCCCCCGCCACCGAACCCTCGCGCCCGCTCCTGCCCCAGAGCCGTCCGCACACGCCCTTCGAGGACGTGCAGGGCATCTTCACCGGCTGCCTGTTCGCAGCCCTGGCGCTGGTCATGTTCCGCGAGAGCACCCTGCTCACCGGCGGCACCACCGGGCTGGCGTTCCTCATCCACTACCTCGGTGGCTGGGCGCTGGGTGCGATCCTGTTCGTGCTCAACCTGCCCTTCTACATCTTCGGGCTGCGCACGCTGGGGCGCGCATTCACGATCAAGACCTTCTGCGCGGTGGCGGTGCTGAGCCTGCAGACCGAACTGCTGCCCGCGCTGGTGAGCTTCGACGTGCTCCACCCGGTGTTCGCCGCGGTGATGGCGGGCCTGCTCGCGGGCACCGGCATCCTGATCCTGATCCGCCACGGCGCCAGCCTCGGCGGGGTGACGATCCTCGCGCTCTACCTGCAGAAGCGCCGCGGCTGGCGCGCGGGCTGGGTGCAGATGGCGATCGACTGCGTGATCCTGTCGATCGGCCTGTTCGTGCTGTCGGCGGACAAGGTCGCGCTGTCGGTGCTCGGCGCCGCCGCGCTGAACTTCGTCATCGCGGTCAACCACCGCCCGGATCGCTACTTCGGCATCTGAAAACGTGGCTGCGCCAGCATCCACGCGCGTTGACGCGCTGGCGCCAGCTCCCCCCCTGGATGCGGCGCTACCTCACCCTTCAGGCGCTGGGGCGGCAAGTGCAGGTACGTCGCAAACGGCGGGCACTGCGCAAACTGCACAAAACGTTCAGTCGCTGTCATCCACAGCACGCTCGCCTGCCGCTCCATCCGCCGCATCCATCCCATCCGCGCTCGCTTCCGCCTGAGCCGCCGCGGCCTGCGCGGCGGCGATCATCTGCGCGCGCGTGTCCGGCGTCTCGAGGCTGATGCGGCCGAGCGCGCCGTCGCGGTAATCCTGCAGCAGGATCTGCGCCGCCTTCTCGAGGTCGAGCCCGCCGCCCTTGACCAGGCAGCCGCGCCTGCGCCCGACCGCCTCGACCAGGTCCGGGCCGTCCATCGCCTGCACCGAGGCGGCATCGAGCCGGTAGCGCGCGACGAGCTGCGCCGGGTAGCGCGCGATCAGGATCTCGCCCAGAAAAGCGGCCACCTCCTCGTCGATTACCGCATTGCGGCCGATCGCGTGGCTGGCGGCGAGCATGTAGCCGTCGGCGTCGTGGTCGATCTTCGGCCACA
Organism: Thauera sp.; assembly: GCA_017997795.1. Taxonomy (GTDB): domain Bacteria; phylum Pseudomonadota; class Gammaproteobacteria; order Burkholderiales; family Rhodocyclaceae; genus Thauera. The sequence continues at coordinate 20,758 of JAGOEI010000017.1, forward strand.
TCATGCCCGGGGTGTCGGTCAGCGTCATGCCCGGGCCCAGGTCGATGGTCTGCTGGTGCTTGGTGACCGCCGGCTCGTCGCCGACCTTGGCCACCTTGCGCTTGAGCAGCGCGTTCATCAGGGTCGATTTGCCGACGTTCGGGATGCCCATGATCATCATGCGCAGCGGCTTCACGCCGTCGTCGCGGTGCGGCGCAAGCTGGCTGCACAAGGTGGGAATGCGCGCGACCTCGGCCGCGCTCTTGGCCGAGATCGCCACCGCCTTGACGCCGGGCTGGCGGTTGTAGAAATCCATCCACATGCGCGTGACCGCCGGATCGGCGAGATCGGACTTGTTGAGCAGCTTGAGACAGGGCCGGTTACGAAACCGCCGCAGCTCGGCGATCATCGGGTTGCTGCTGGCCTCGGGCAGGCGCGCGTCGGTGACCTCGATGACGACGTCGATGGCCGCCATGGCCTCGGCCGCCTTCTTGCGCGCGGAGGCCATATGTCCGGGAAACCACTGGATGGGCATGGAAAAAACCTGATGGAACATTCGAGGCCCGGATTATCCCACCAGAAACGGCGCATCCGGGGCTCGTGCGCCGAATGCGCCCGCAGCCGGGCGTCGGCGCGCAAGGCCTTGGCGTCATGGAAATTCCATGAATTTCTCGAGATATTTCCAGGCGCCGCAAGCGTGCCGACCGCTTTTTTATGCATCCCGTGAAATAAGTCTACGCACGGTTCGAAAAGCGTGTATTGTGCCGCTCGCAGTCGATTCAAGCAGTGGTTGTTCTGGTGGTTGCCAGCGTGTTCCAAGAGAACGCGTGTCGGTTTGATGCCTCCTGATTACGTTTCTTGATCGTTCCTGCATCTCCAGGGCGCAAGCCCGCAATTCTTCAAAATGGAACGCAAAATGAGCACTCAAACCGGTACCGTGAAATGGTTCAACGACGCCAAGGGCTTCGGCTTCATCACTCCTGAAGGCGGCGGCGACGACCTGTTCGCCCACTTCTCGGAAATCCAGAGCAAGGGTTTCAAGAGCCTGGCCGAAAACCAGCGCGTGGAATTCGAAGTCAAGACCGGCCCGAAGGGCCTGCAGGCGGCCAACATCCGCCCGCTGTAATCGATCCGACGTCGCTGACGTCCATCGATTCATCCGAAACGCGGCCTTGCGCCGCGTTTTTGCTTTTCCGGCACCACTTGATCGCCGCACACGCCCGCCGCGCAAGCGCGCCGCTGCGGCGATGCTTCACCTCTTGCGCTTGTCGAGCCGCACTTCGCCGATAATCGCAGCTTCGCAGCACCGCTGCCCCTGATGTCCATCGCCGCGCCTGCGGCCCGAATGCCATGACCGACTCCTCCCGCACCGAACCCGCTGCAGCCGAATCCCCGGCTGCCGAAGCCCCCCTGCGCTTCGCCGACCTCGACCTGCCTGCGCCGCTGCTGTCCGCGCTCGCCGACGTCGGCTACGAGACGCCCTCGCCGATCCAGGCCGCCTGCATCCCGCAACTGCTCGCCGGCCACGACATCCTCGGCGAGGCGCAGACCGGCACCGGCAAGACCGCCGCGTTCGCGCTGCCGATGCTGGCGCGCATCGACCTCGCCGACACCCGTCCGCAGGTGCTGGTGCTCACCCCGACGCGCGAGCTCGCGATCCAGGTCGCCGAAGCCTTCGCCAAGTACGCCCACCACCTGAAGAACTTCCACGTGCTGCCGATCTACGGCGGCCAGAGCATGGTGGTGCAGCTTCGCCAGTTGTCGCGCGGCGCGCAGATCATCGTCGGCACCCCGGGTCGGGTCATGGATCACCTCGAGCGCGAGAGCCTCAAGCTCGACGCGCTCAAGGCCATCGTCCTCGACGAGGCCGACGAGATGCTGCGCATGGGCTTCATCGACGACGTCGAGTGGATCCTCGAGCACACCCCGGCCGAGCGCCAGACCGCGCTGTTCTCGGCGACGATGCCGAACGTGATCCGCAGCGTCGCCCACCGCCACCTGCGCAATCCGCAGGAAATCAAGATCCGCGCCGCCACCTCGACCGTGGCCAAGATCAGCCAGCGCTACTGGCTGGTGCGCGGCGTCGACAAGCTCGACGCGCTCACCCGCATCCTCGACGCCGAGGAGACCTTCGACGCCGCGCTCGTCTTCGTGCGCACCAAGCTCGCCACCGACGAGCTCGCCGACAAGCTCGCCGCGCGCGGCTATGCCGCCGCCGCGCTCAACGGCGACATGACCCAGGGCCTGCGCGAACGGGTCATCGAGCAGTTGAAGAACGGCGCCCTCGACATCGTCATCGCCACCGACGTCGCGGCGCGCGGCATCGACGTGCCGCGCGTGTCGCACGTGATCAACTACGACATCCCCTACGACACCGAGGCCTACGTGCACCGCATCGGCCGCACCGGCCGCGCCGGCCGCGAGGGCGTGGCGATCCTGT
>JAGOEI010000117.1:0-4947 GCA_017997795.1 Thauera sp.
AACGCCTCGGCGATCTTCCCCTACACCCAGCCGGCGCTGTTCTCGATGCCGATCGCCTTCTTCATGACCTGGCTGTTCTCCACGCTCGACAAGAGCAAGGCAGCCGAGGCCGAGAAGGAAGCCTTCGAGGACCAGTACGTGCGCGCCCAGACCGGCGTCGGCGCCGCGACCGCCTCGTCGCACTGACCGACCCGCGCGGCTCCCCGAGCCGCGTCGCATCCCCGACCCGCCCCGCGCGCCTGCGCCGGGCGGGTTTTTTCGTCGACCGTCCGTGCCGTGGGCGGCGCGATTCGCGCCCAGAACCGCGATGTCGCGAACGCGCGCGGTGCGGGCTGGATGGCTGGATCGCGACTTGCGTCGCTCCTACAGCGCTCACCAGGCGCCGGCGCGCCCCTGTAGGAGCGACGCAAGTCGCGATGACGGTGCCCGCAATCCGTGCCCACCCCCGATTCGCCCTCAGGCCGCGGTGATAGACTCGCTGCATCGATTCTGGTTTTGCCTTCCGGCGGGGCCTTCATCCCAAAGGAGTCGTCGTGCCTGTCAACGAACTGCTCGTCATCGTGCTGCTGATCGCAGCGAGCGCCTTCTTTTCCATGTCCGAGATCTCGCTCGCGGCCTCGCGCAAGATCAAGTTGCGCCTGATGGCGGAGGGCGGACACATCAACGCCCAGCGCGTGCTCGCGCTGCAGGACAGCCCGGGCAACTTCTTCACCGTGGTGCAGATCGGCCTCAACGCCGTCGCCATCCTGGGCGGCGTGATGGGCGAGCAGGCGCTGTCGCCCTACGTCACCGAGGTGCTGCGCGCGGCCTACGACGGCCCGATGCTCGACACCGCCGCCTTCGTCGTCTCCTTCGTGTTCGTCACCTCGCTGTTCGTGCTCTTCGCCGACCTCATGCCCAAGCGCCTCGCCATGCTGCAGCCCGAGCGCATCGCGGTGGCGGTGGTGCAGCCGATGCAGATGTGCATGTGGCTGTTCGCGCCGCTGGTGTGGGTCTTCAACGGTGCGGCCAACCTCATCTTCCGCTGGTTCAAGCTGCCGAGCGCGCGCATCGAGGACATCACCGCCGACGACATCATGGCCATGGCCGACGCCGGCGCGCAGGCCGGCGCGCTGCTGCGCCAGGAGCAGCACCTGATCAGCAACGTGTTCGAGCTCGACTCGCGCATCGTGCCGTCGGCGATGACCTCGCGCGAGAGCATCGTCTTCCTCACCCTGTCCGAGTCCGAGGAGAGCATCCGGCGCAAGATCGCCGCCCATCCGCACGGCAAGTTTCCGGTGTGCGAGGACGGCATCGACAGCGTGATCGGCTACGTCGACGCCAAGGACATCCTGCCGCGCATCGTGCAGGGCCAGGACCTGTCGCTGCGCACGCAGCCGATCGTGCGCAAGGTGCTGATGCTGCCCGACAGCCTGACCCTGTTCGAGGCGCTCGAGCGCTTTCGCGATGCCAAGGAAGACTTCGCGCTCGTGCTCAACGAATACGCCCTGGTGGTGGGGCTGCTGTCGCTGCAGGACGTGATGAGCACGGTGATGGGCGATCTGGTGAGCCCGTTCCAGGAAGAACTGATCGTGCGCCGCGACGACAATTCGTGGCTGATCGACGGCGTGACACCGATCGAGGACGTCATGCAGGCGCTCGAGATCGAGGTCTTCGAGGGCTTCCAGAACTACGAGACGGTGGCCGGTTTCCTGATGTATCGGCTGCGCAAGGTGCCCAAGCGCACCGATTTCGTGACCTACCTCGGCTACAAGTTCGAGGTGGTGGACATCGACAACTACCGCATCGACCAGGTCCTGGTCACCCGCGAAACTCCCGTCGAAGCCCCGTAGGAGCGCCGCGAGGCGCGAACGCGGCGGTCGAAGCGCCACCCCCGACACAGCCGCTCGAGGCAGCGCCCGATTCGCGCCTTGCGGCGCTCCTGCATGAACCATCGCGCGTTTCGCCGCCATGCCCCAGCATGCGACGCCCCCTGCAGGAGCGCCGCGAGGCGCGAACGCGGCGCTCCGGGCCGTGACCGAGTTACGCCGCCTGGGTCTTCGCGTCGGCGATGCGGGCGAGCGCGGCGCGGCCGCTGAGGATGTGGGCGCGCATCAGGGTTTCGGCGCGGGCGGCGTCGCGGGCGAGCAGCGCCTGCAGGATGTCGCGGTGTTCCGCCAGCGACTGAGCGAGTCGGCCTTCGGAGAACAGCGAGTGATGGCGCGACAGCTTGATGACCTTGCGCAGGTCCTCGATCACCTGCAGCAGCCAGCGGTTGTCGGCGATCTCCTGCAGCGCGAGGTGGAAGGCCTGGTTGGCCTCGAAGAAGCCATCGATGTCGCCCGCGTCGGCGGCGTTCTCCAGGTCGGCGTGGATGGCGCGCAGGCGCTCTAGGTCGGCTGCGCTGGCTTTCGTTGCCGAGGTGCGCGCGCATTCGCCCTCGAGCATCGACATCACCGTGAACACCTCGTCGAGGTCGCGCTCGGAGATCTCGGTCACGTAGCAGCCGCGGCGCGGCTTGAGCGTCACCAGCCCCTCGGAGGCGAGCACCTTGAGCGCCTCGCGCAGCGGCGTGCGCGAGATGCCGTAATGTTCGGCCAGCGCCTGCTCGTCCACCCAGGTGCCAGGGGGGAGCTCGTGCGAGAAGATGCGCTGGCGCAGCCGTTCGGCCACTTCCTGGTACAGCGCGATGGGGGCGATGCGGGTGGCGTTCATGTGCGGATTCGGTTGTGCATGCTGCAGGTCGATGGCGCGGCGCCGGTCGATGTCGATCCAGCGCGCGGACCATTGCGTTCATAATTATGGATAAAGTATTATTTTACTGTTACGCAAGTCAACTTCCGCGCGCGACGCGTCATGGGAGGCGCCGGGCATGTCCCGGCGGAAGAGAGAGGGGGCGCGTCGTGCCTTGGAGCGTCGACGGCCGTCCGTGGCGTCTGCTGCGGACGGCACCGTCGCCGCGCGGGGCGTCTGTTTCCCTTTGGGGGCGGGCGCCGGAGGGTGGTGCCGGTCATCCAATTTTGTGCCCGCAGTCCATGAGACTGCAGATTTCAAGAGGTTTTTCATGTCGCAAACCTACGACTCGAACGAGCCCGTCTATCCCCAGACCGACCTGGAGGCCTGGAAGAAAGTTGCTGCCAAGCACTCCCCCGGTGGTGACGTCGAAAAGCTCAACTGGATCACGCCCGAAGGCCTGACCGTCAAGCCGCTATACACCAAGGCCGACACCGAAGGCCTGCAGCACGCCGACACGCTGCCCGGCTTCGAGCCCTTCCTGCGCGGCCCGCAGCCCACGATGTACGCGGTCAAGCCGTGGACCATCCGCCAGTACGCCGGCTTCTCCACCGCCGAAGCGTCCAACGCCTTCTACCGCAAGGCGCTCGCCGCCGGCGGCCAGGGTGTGTCGGTGGCCTTCGACCTCGCCACCCACCGCGGCTACGACTCGGATCACCCGCGCGTCACCGGCGACGTCGGCAAGGCCGGCGTGGCGATCGACTCGGTCGAGGACATGAAGATCCTGTTCGACAGCATCCCGCTCGACAAGGTCTCGGTGTCGATGACCATGAACGGTGCGGTGCTGCCCATCCTCGCCGGCTACATCGTCGCCGCCGAAGAGCAGGGGGTCAGCCAGGACAAGCTCTCGGGCACGATCCAGAACGACATCCTCAAAGAATTCATGGTGCGGAACACCTACATCTATCCGCCCACCCCGTCGATGAAGATCATCGCCGACATCTTCGGCTACACCGCGCAGCACATGCCGAAGTTCAACAGCATCTCGATCTCGGGCTACCACATCCAGGAGGCCGGCGCGAACCAGGCCATCGAGCTCGCCTTCACGCTCGCCGACGGGCTGGAATACGTGCGCACCGGCATCAACTCCGGCATGGACGTCGACACCTTCGCCGGCCGCCTGTCCTTCTTCTGGGCAGTGGGCATGAACTTCTACCTCGAGATCGCCAAGATGCGCGCCGCGCGCCTGCTGTGGTGGCGGCTCATGAAGCAGTTCAACCCCAAGAGCCAGAAGTCGATGATGTTGCGCACGCACTCGCAGACCTCGGGCTGGTCGCTCACCGAGCAGGACCCCTACAACAACGTCGTGCGCACCACCATCGAGGCCATGGCCGCGGTGTTCGGCGGCACCCAGTCGCTGCACACCAACGCGCTCGACGAAGCCATCGCGCTGCCCACCGAGTTCTCGGCCCGCATCGCGCGCAACACCCAGATCATCATCCAGGAAGAGACCCACATCTGTAACGTCGTCGACCCCTGGGCCGGCTCCTACATGATGGAGAAGCTCACCCAGGACATGGCCGACAAGGCGTGGGCGCTGATCGAGGAGATCGAGTCCATGGGCGGCATGACCAAGGCCGTCGAATCCGGCTGGGCGAAGATGAAGGTCGAGGAGTGCGCCGCCGACAAGCAGGCGCGCATCGACTCGGGCAAGGACGTCATCGTCGGCGTCAACAAGTACAAGCTCGCCAAGGAAGACCCGATCGAGATCCTCGACATCGACAACCATGCGGTGCGCGAGGCGCAGATCGAGCGCCTGGCGCGCGTGCGCAAGATGCGCGACCAGGCCGCAGTCGATGCCGCGCTCGCCGCGCTGACCGAATGCGCGAAGACCGGCGAGGGCAACCTGCTCGACCTGACCGTCAAGGCCATCCGCCTGCGCGCCACCGTGGGCGAAGTGTCCGATGCGCTCGAAGTGGTCTTCGGTCGCTACCGTGCCAACCCGCAAGCCGTGTCCGGCGTGTATGGAGCCGTCGTGGAAGAACAGGAAGACTGGAAGGCGCTCAAGGCCGACATCGAGGCTTTCATCGCCGAAGAGGGCCGCCGCCCGCGCATCATGATCGCCAAGCTCGGCCAGGACGGCCACGACCGCGGCGCCAAGGTGGTGGCCTCGGCCTTCGCCGACCTCGGCTTCGACATCGACATCGGCCCGCTCTTCCAGACCCCGGAAGAGGC
>JAGOEI010000117.1:5047-7108 GCA_017997795.1 Thauera sp.
CACGCAAGGCTTGAGGCGGTCGTAACTGCAGGAGCGGCGCAAGCCGCGAGGCGTCGAAGGCGACACCGCCCAAAACCTCGCGGCTTGCGCCGCTCCTACAGGAAACCGCCGAGCGCATCGCACGCTGTAGGAGCGGCGCAAGCCGCGAGCTTTTTCACACCACAACCCCTCGCACCAAGAACGCAAAGGCCCCGCCCACTCCACCAACCATGCGCTCGCCCACGCCCCATCCCCTCGATCCCGCGGACCAGGCCCTCGTCGATGGCGTGCTGGCGCGTCAACTGCGTCCGCTGGCCAAGACCATCACGCTCACCGAATCCCTGCGCGAGGACCACAAGGCGCGCGCGCAGAAAGTGCTCGAAGCGCTGCTGCCGCACACCGGCGGCGCGATGCGGGTGGGGATCTCGGGCGTGCCGGGGGTCGGCAAGTCGACCTTCATCGAGGCGCTGGGCCTGTACCTGATCGAGCAAGGTCTGCGCGTGGCGGTGCTCGCGGTCGATCCGTCGTCGTCGGTCACCGGCGGCTCGATCCTCGGCGACAAGACGCGCATGGAGCTGCTGTCGCAGAACCCGGCGGCCTTCATCCGCCCGAGTCCTTCTGCATGCAGCCTGGGCGGGGTGGCCGAGAAGACGCGCGAGACCCTGCTGGTGTGCGAGGCCGCCGGCTTCGACGTGATCATCGTCGAGACCGTGGGCGTGGGGCAGAGCGAGACCGCGGTCGCCGGCATGACCGACATCTTCTGCCTGCTGCAACTGCCCAACGCCGGCGACGACCTGCAGGCGATCAAGAAGGGGATCATGGAGATCGCCGACCTGATCGTGATCAACAAGGCCGACATCGACCCCGGCGCGGCGATGCGCGCGAAATCGCAGATCAAGACCGCGCTGCACATGCTGCGCCCGGCCAGCCCCAACTGGACGGTGCCGGTGCTGACCTTGTCGGCGCTGAAGAAGGACGGCATCGCCGAGTTCTGGAACACGGTGACGGACTACCGCAAGGCGCTGACCGCGTCGGGCGAGCTCGCCGCCAAGCGCCGCCATCAGGCCCTGGCCTGGATGTGGGAAATGATCGATTCCGAGCTGCGCAGCCGTTTCCGCAGCCATTCGCAGGTGAGGCAGGAATTGCCCGGGCTGGCGCAGGCCGTGGAGGCGGGGGAGGTCACCCCTTCGGCCGCGGCGCGCCGCCTGCTCGGCCATCTTTGAATCAAATCAAGGGCTCGCGCCTGGCGCGGGCAGACAATCGTAGGATCTGACAGGAGATCATCAATGCAAGACATCATTCGCCAGTTGGAGGAGAAGCGCGAGAAGGCCCGCCTCGGCGGTGGCCAGAAGCGCATCGACGCCCAGCACGCCAAGGGCAAGCTCAGCGCCCGCGAACGCATCCTGCTGCTGCTCGACGACGACAGCTTCGAAGAGTGGGACATGTTCAAGGAGCACCGCTGCAACGACTTCGGCATGAACGCCGACCATATCCCGGGTGACGGCGTCGTCACCGGCTACGGCACGGTCAACGGTCGCCTGGTGTTCGTTTTCTCGCAGGACTTCACCGTGTTCGGTGGCTCGCTGTCCGAAACCCACGCCGAGAAGATCTGCAAGGTCATGGACCACGCGATGAAGGTCGGCGCGCCAGTGATCGGCCTCAATGATTCGGGCGGCGCCCGCATCCAGGAAGGCGTGGATTCGCTCGGCGGCTACGCCGACGTGTTCCAGCGCAATGTGCTGGCCTCGGGCGTGGTGCCGCAGATCTCGCTGATCATGGGGCCGTGCGCAGGCGGGGCGGTGTATAGCCCGTCGATGACCGACTTCATCTTCATGGTCAAGGACTCGTCCTACATGTTCGTGACCGGTCCCGAAGTCGTGAAGACCGTGACCCACGAGGAAGTGACCGCCGAAGAGCTGGGTGGTGCGGTGACGCACACCAGCAAGTCGGGCGTCGCCGACCTCGCCTTCGAGAACGACGTCGAGGCGCTGATGATGACCCGCCGCCTGGTGGGCTACATCCCCGGCAGCAACCGCGACAAGCCGCCGGTCGTGCCCGCGGTCGACCCCGCCGACCGCCTCG
>JAGOEI010000118.1 GCA_017997795.1 Thauera sp.
GCGCTGACGCTGTTCTTCTCGACCACCGAGGGCGGCTTCGTGACCGACGTGGCGACGCGGGTGGATGATCCGCTCGGCGACCGTCGGGTGGAGGCGTCCTGCGGTCCGCTCGGCCAGCTCGACGTGCCCGAGGCCGGGCGCTACCGCGTCACCGCGACCTACGCCGGGCAGACGCAGGAACACTGGCTCGACCTGAGCCCGGGCGGCGGCGCGCGGCTGGCGCTGCGTTGGCAGGAGTAAGCGCCACCGATCCGCCGGGAAACGCCCTGGATGGGGCCTTCCCCGTGAGCGGCTTGTCCGCGAAGGCGGGGGCCGGGAACGCACCGTTCGCGGGCAAGCCCGCTTGCACGGGAGTTGCGCCGTGCTCCCACAGCAGCCGCGCCTCGCCCCGATTGGCGAATGCGCGCGAACTGCCTTATCCGCACGCGCCGAAGCCGTTAAACTCGCGGTCTTTGTCCAGTTTCCGTCGGAGCGATCCATGACTGTCCAGCGCGTCCTCACCGGGATCACCACCTCGGGCACGCCCCACCTCGGCAACTACGCCGGCGCCATCCGTCCGGCGGTGGCCGCCAGCCGCCAGCCGGGGGTGGAGAGCTTCTACTTCCTGGCCGACTACCACGCGCTGATCAAGACCACCGACCCGCTGCGCGTGCAGCGCTCGACGCTGGAAATCGCCGCCACCTGGCTGGCCGCCGGGCTCGACACCGAGCGGGTGTGGTTCTACCGCCAGTCCGACATTCCCGAAATTCCCGAGCTGACCTGGCTGATCACCTGCGTCGCCGGCAAGGGCCTGCTCAACCGTGCCCACGCCTACAAGGCGGCGGTCGATCGCAACACCGCCGAGGGCGTGGATCCGGACGCCGGGGTGAACATGGGCCTGTACATGTACCCGGTGCTGATGGCGGCCGACATCCTGATGTTCAAGGCGCATTCGGTGCCGGTCGGGCGCGACCAGATCCAGCACATCGAGATGGCGCGCGACATGGCCGGCAGCTTCAACCACCTCTACGGCGAGCACTTCGTGCTCCCCGAGGCCGCGATCGACGCCTCGGTCGCCACCCTGCCCGGGCTGGACGGCCGCAAGATGAGCAAGAGCTACGACAACACCATCCCGCTGTTCGCGCCCGCCGCCGAGTTGAAGAAGCTGATCTTCTCGATCGTCACCGACTCGAAGGCGCCGGGCGAGCCCAAGGACGCCGACGGCTCGGCGCTGTTCCAGCTCTACCAGGCGTTTTCCACCGCCGAGGAGACGCGCGCCATGCGCACCGCCTTCGACGAGGGCATCGCCTGGGGCGAGGCCAAGCAGGCGCTGTTCGAGCGCATCGAGGCCGCGGTGGCGCCGATGCGTGAGCACTACCTGGCGCTGATCGCCGAGCCGGCGCGCATCGAGAAGCACCTGCACGAGGGTGCCGCCAAGGCGCGCGCGATCGCCACGCCTTTCCTGGCCGAGCTGCGCCAGGCGGTCGGCCTGCGCAACCTGGCCAGCGTGCCGCAGGCCGCCAGGGCCGAGAAGGCGAAGGCCGCGCTGCCGCAGTTCAAGCAGTACCGCGAAGCCGACGGCCGCTTCCACTTCAAGCTGGTCGACGGCGACGGCCGCCTGCTGCTGCAGGGCGAAGGCTTCGCCTCGCCGCGCGAGGCCGGCGCGGTGGTGGGGGCGCTGAAGCAGGGCGCCGCCTTCGAGATGAAGGCCACGGCGCTGTGGCTGGAGGGTGCGCAGGTGGCGGCGCTGGCCGACGGCGTCGACGAGTCCGACCTGCGCGCGGCGCTGGGCGCATTTGCCGACTGAGCGGGTGGGGCGGCCCGCCCGGCGCCGTTGGTTCGCGGCGCCGTGCTGAGCGGGCCTTGCTCAGCCGAAGCTGGCCGCAACGTACTCCGCCAGGCAGTCCGCTGCCTCCGAGGCGTTCTCGCGGCTGCCATGCACGCACACGTCGAGCGCGCCCATCTCGGGGAAGCCCTCGCGCTCGCCGAGCGTGCGCACACCCTCGGGCACGGTGCTCGCAGCCAGCAGGGTCACGCCCAGCCCGGCGCGCACCGCGGCCACGATGCCGCTGTAGCTCGAGCTGGTGTAGGCCACCCGCCAGCTGCGGCCGAGCCGGCCCAGGGTGTGCAGGATGCGGTTGCGGTAGATGCAGGGCGGCGGCGCCAGCACCAGTGACAGGGGTTGCTGTTCGTGGCGCGCGTGGTCGGCGCTGGTGACCCACACCAGGGGTTCGGTGTGCACCTGGATGCCGCTGCCGCGATCCCCGTCTTCGTGCAAGGCGATGACGAGATCGAATTCGCCTTTTGCCAGGCGCTCGAGCAGGTTCTTGCTCAGATCGCAGGTCACCTCCAGCGTCACGCCCGGGTGTGACTGCGCGAACTTGCCGAGGATCGTCGGCAGCAGCGAGGCCATGTACTCGTGCGGCGCGCCCAGCCGCACGCAGCCGGCTACCCGTGGGCGGTGCAGGCTCGCCACCGCCTCGTCGTTGAGCGCGAGCATCCGGCGCGCATAGCCGGCGAGGGTGACGCCTTCGGCGGTGAGCTTGACGCGGTGGGTGCCGCGCTCGAAGAGCGGGGCATCGAGCATCTCCTCCAGGCGCCGCATCTGCAGGCTGATCGCGGACTGCGTCCGCCCGACCGCGTCGCCGGCGCGCGTGAAGCTGCCCAGGTCGACGGCCTTGAGGAAAGTGCGGAGGAGCTCCGTCGGCAGATTCAGCATGGGATCCGGCTCATTTGTGAGATTAATTATTTCATTTGAACTATCAACTTTGCAAATGAGCCTCCGGCGCTAAGATGCCGTCGGCAATCGCGATCCGCGGCTTGCCCGATCAATCAGACTGAGGGAGACATCATGAGCATCCTGAAATTTACCGAAGATCACGAGTGGCTGCGCGTCGAAGGCGACATCGCCACCGTTGGCATCACCGACTACGCGCAGAACGCGCTCGGCGACATCGTGTTCGTGCAGCTGCCCGACGTGGGCGCCAGCTTCGCCCAGGGCGACGAGGCTGCCGTGATCGAATCGGTGAAGGCCGCCGGTGAATTGAAGATGCCGCTCGCCGGCACCGTCGTCGAGGTGAACCCGGCGCTCGTCGACGCGCCCGCCACGGTCAACGAGGATCCGCTCGGCGCAGGCTGGTTCATCCGCATCCGCCTCGACGATCCCTCCGCCGCCGACGCGCTGCTGGACCAGGCCGCCTACGAAAAGCTGACCGCCTGATCGGCGCCGTCCGCTCGATCCCGCCCGCCTCAACTTTTCCTGGACCGCCCCTGCCATGAACATCCACGACACCCGCTTCCCCGCGACGCTCGCGCAGCTCGAGCAGCGCGACGACTTCGTCGGCCGCCACGTGGGCCCGGACGCCGCCGAGACGCGCGCCATGCTCGACGTGCTCGGCCTCGACTCGCTCGACCAGCTGATCGACAAGGTCATCCCCGCCTCCATCCTGTCGGCCGCGCCGCTGGCCCTGCCCGAAGGCCGCAGCGAGCCCGAGACGCTGGCGCTGCTGCGCGCGATCGCGGGCAAGAACCGGGTGCTGCGCTCGTTCATCGGCACGGGTTACCACGACACCTTCACGCCCACGGTCATCCTGCGCAACGTGCTCGAGAACCCGGCCTGGTACACCGCCTACACCCCGTACCAGCCCGAGATCTCGCAGGGCCGCCTGGAGGCGCTGCTCAACTTCCAGACCATGGTCACCGACCTCACCGGCCTGGAGATCGCCAACGCCTCGCTGCTCGACGAGGCCACCGCCGCGGCCGAGGCCATGGCCTTCTGCCAGCGCCTGTCGAAGAGCAAGGCCAAGGCCTTCTTCGTCTCGCGCGACTGCCACCCGCAGACCATCGAGGTGGTGCGCACCCGCGCCGAGCCGCTCGGCTTCGAGGTCATCGTCGGCGACGCCGCGACCGAACTCGCTGCGCACGAGGTCTTCGGCGTGCTGCTGCAGTACCCGGCGAGTACCGGCGAGGTGACGGACTACGCCGCCATCGTCGCCGCCGCGCACGACAGGAAGGCGCTGGTGGTGGTCGCCGCCGACCTGCTCGCGCTGACCCTGCTCAAGCCCCCGGGCGAATTCGGCGCCGACGTCGCCATCGGCTCGACCCAGCGCTTCGGCATCCCGATGGGCTTCGGCGGCCCGCACGCCGCCTACTTCGCCACCCGCGACGAGCACAAGCGCGTGATGCCCGGGCGCGTGGTCGGCGTGTCGATCGACAGCCACGGCAAGAAGGCCTACCGCCTGGCGATGCAGACCCGCGAGCAGCACATCCGCCGCGAGAAGGCCACCTCCAACATCTGCACCGCGCAGGCCCTGCTCGCGATCATGGCCAGCATGTACGCCTGCTACCACGGCCCGGCCGGCCTGACGACGATCGCGCGCCGCGTGCATCGCCTCACCGCGACCCTGGCCGCCGGCCTGCGCCGCCTCGGTGTCGACGTGCCGACGACGGCCTTCTTCGACACGATCACCGTGCGCGTCGCCGACGCCGCCGCGGTGCATGCCGCCGCGCGCGCCGCGGGCATGAACCTGCGCGAGATCGACGCCGGCACGGTCGGCATCGCGCTCGACGAGACCACCCGCCGCGCCGATGTCGAGGCGCTGTGGACGGTGTTCGGCGCGGGCGCTGCGGCGCTGGATTTCGCCACCGTCGAAGCCCAGGTGCAGGAAGCCCTGCCGGGCGCGCAACTGCGCAGCTCCGCCTTCCTGACCCACCCGGTGTTCAGCGCCTACCAGTCCGAGACCCGCATGCTGCGCTACCTGCGCAGCCTGGCCGACAAGGACCTCGCGCTCGACCGCACGATGATCCCGCTCGGCTCGTGCACGATGAAGCTCAACGCCACCACCGAGATGATCCCGGTGACCTGGCCCGAGTTCGGCGCCCTGCACCCCTTCGCGCCCGCCGACCAGACGCAGGGCTACGCCCAGCTCACCGCCGAGCTCGAGCAGATGCTGTGCGCCTGCACCGGCTACGACGCGGTGTCGCTGCAGCCCAACGCCGGCTCGCAGGGTGAATACGCCGGCCTGCTGGCGATCCGCGCCTGGCACGCCAGCCGCGGCGAGGGCCACCGCGACGTGTGCCTGATCCCGAGCTCGGCGCACGGCACCAACCCGGCGACGGCGAACATGGCCGGCATGCGTGTGGTGGTGGTCGCCTGCGACGCCAACGGCAACGTGGACGTCGCCGACCTCAAGGCCAAGGCCGCGCAGCACGCCGAGCAGCTCGCCGCGATCATGATCACCTACCCCTCGACCCACGGCGTGTTCGAGACCGCGGTGCGCGAGATCACCGACATCGTGCACGCCCACGGCGGCCAGGTGTACATCGACGGCGCCAACCTCAACGCCATGGTCGGCCTGTGCGGCCCGGGCCAGTTCGGCGGCGACGTCTCGCACCTGAACCTGCACAAGACCTTCTGCATCCCGCACGGCGGCGGCGGCCCGGGCGTCGGCCCGATCGGCGTCAAGTCGCACCTCGCGCCCTTCCTGCCGGGGCACGGTTCGGTGGGCCTCGAGGGCATCGGCGCGGTCGCCGCTGCACCCTGGGGCAGCGCCAGCATCCTGCCGATCACCTGGACCTACATCACGCTGATGGGCCGCGACGGCCTGCGCCATGCCACCGTGATGGCGATCCTCAACGCCAACTACATCGCCCAGCGCCTCGAGCCGCACTACCCGGTGCTCTACCGCGGCGAGAACGGCCTGGTCGCGCACGAGTGCATCCTCGACCTGCGCCCGCTCAAGGACAGCACCGGCATCAGCGTCGACGACGTGGCCAAGCGCCTGATGGACTTCGGCTTCCATGCGCCGACGATGTCCTTCCCGGTGCCCGGCACGCTGATGATCGAGCCGACCGAGAGCGAGTCGAAGGCCGAGCTCGACCGCTTCTGCGACGCGATGATCGCGATCCGCGCGGAGATCGCCAAAGTGGCCAGCGGCGAGTTCGACGCCAGGGACAACCCGCTGGTCAACGCCCCGCACACCGCCGAAGCCATCGTCGGCGAATGGAACCACCCCTACAGCCGCGAGCTCGCCGCCTACCCGGTGGCCAGCCTGCGCGGCAACAAGTACTGGTCGCCGGTCGGCCGGGTGGACAACGTGTATGGCGACCGCAACCTGGTGTGCGCCTGCCCGCCGATGTCCGACTACGAACAAGCCTGAGGAGCCCCGCTCATGAACATCCCCTTCATCGTCACCCTGGTCGGCGAGGATCGCCCGGGCCTGGTCAATGCGCTCGCCGAGCAAGCGGCCGCGAACGGCGCCAACTGGCTCGACAGCAGCATGGCGCACCTCGCCGGCAAGTTCGCCGGCATCGTGCGCCTCGACGTGGCGGCGGCGGACGCCGACCGCCTCGAGGCGGCGCTGCGCGCGCTGTCCTCGACCGGCCTGAGCCTGAGCATCGAGCGCGGCACCGCCGCCGCAGGCGCGGCCGGCGGCGAGCTGATCCGCATGGAGCTGCTCGCCCACGACCGCCCCGGCATCGTGCGCGACATCTCCTCGGTGCTGGCGCAGCACGGCGCGAGCATCGAGCGCATGGATAGCGCCTGCGAGAGCGCGTCCTTCAGCGGCGAGGCGATGTTCCGCGCCGAGATCGAAGTCCGCGTGCCGGCCAGCGTGCCGCCCGCCGAGCTCCAGGCAGCGCTCGAGTCGCTTGCCAACGAGCTGATGGTCGACCTCAAGCTGGAGGCCGGCGCCTGAGCTGATCCAACACGCCGGCATGCGCTGGCCTGATGCACCACCGGGGGACGGAAGACGCCGCAGGCGCGCCGTCCCGCCGGTTTCATAACGACAAGGAAGCAGGAGACACCATGCAGCTCATCAACGATTTCTTCAACTGGCTCAACGGCATCGTGTGGGGCGTGCCCATGATCATCCTGATCCTGGGCACCGGCCTGTATCTGCAGATCCGCCTCGGCTTCATGCCGATCCTGCGCATCCCGCAGGGCTTCCGCATGATCTGGGGCAGCCGCACGGCCGGCACGCGCGCCGAGGGCGAGATCTCGCCCTTCGCTGCGCTGATGACCGCGCTCTCGGCCACGGTGGGTACGGGCAACATCGCCGGCGTGGCCACCGCGATCGCGGTCGGCGGCCCGGG
>JAGOEI010000018.1:0-16999 GCA_017997795.1 Thauera sp.
GAGAACGCCGCCGCGCGCGAGAACTTCGAGCGTGCGCTGCGCGAGGCGCCGGGCGACCCCGACTTCAACAACAGCTTTGGCTGGTTCCTGTGCACCCAGGGCGAGGAGCAGCAGGGGCTGGACAGGCTGGCGCTGGCTGCGCGCAATCCCTATTACCGCTATCCGGCCCGCCCGCTGACCAACGCCGGCCTGTGCTACCTGCGGCTCAAGGACGAGCCGGCGGCCGAAGCGCAGTTCACGCGCGCAGTGCAGGCCGACCCTGCCAACGGCCAGGCGCTCTACCAGCTCGCGGACATCGCCTACCGCAGCGGCCGCTACGATCAGGCTCGCAACCACCTGATCCGCCTGCACCAGCAACACGACTCGAGCGCGGCCTCGGTGTGGCTGGGGCTGCGCGCCGAGCGCCGGCTGGGCAACCACGACGCCGAGGCGAGCTACGCTTCGCAGTTGCAGTCCCGGTTCGCCGAATCGGAGGAATTCAAATTGTTCAATGAAGGGAAGTTCGAGTGAGCAGCATGTCGTCCGAAAACCCCGCAGCCGTGGCTGCGGTGCCGTCGTCGCCGGGCGCGCAGTTGCGTCGTGCGCGCGAGGCGCGTGGCGAGTCGGTGCATGAAGTCGCCTTCGCGCTCAAGCTGAGCCCCCGCCAGGTCGACGCGCTCGAGCGCGACGATTTCGACGCGCTGCCGGGCATGGCATTCCTGCGCGGGTTCATGCGCAACTACGCGCGCTACGTCGGCCTCGACGCGACGCCGCTGCTCGATGCCGTGCAGCGCATGGCCGGGCAGGGCTCGCCCGACCTGTCGCCGATCCGCAACGCCGATGGCGATCTGCCGTCGGGCGGCAGCCGCCGTAGCGGCAGTTTTCCGGCGGGCCTCGTCGTTCTGGTGCTGGTGCTGATGCTGGCAACGGGCTGGTATTTCGACTGGTTCCGCACCGAGACCGCGACCTCCACCGAGGCCGTCGTGGAGCCGGCACCCACCTTTGCACCGGCACCGTCGCAATCGATCGAGCCGCAATCGGCCATGCCGACGATGTCGGCGCAGCCGTCGCAACCGCCCGTCGTCGAGCCGGCAGAGGGTCTGCCCGGGGCGACGCCTTCAGAGACGGTGGCGGCAGACGGGGCGCCTGCAGCGGTTGCGCCCGATACCGCGGTCGTCGCGGTCGAGGGTGCGCCCGCAGCGGAGGCGGCTGCCTCGCCTGCAGCCCCCGCCGCCGCTTCGCCGGCGCAGGTGGCTGCGCCTGCAGCGGCCGAGGCGCCGGCCGCAAGTCCCGCCGGAGGCGGCCAGTTGAGCTTCCGCTTCGGCGCCGATTCCTGGGTCGAGGTGCGCGACGCGACCGGCACCATCCTGCACTCCGGCACCAACCGTGCAGGCAGCAGCCGCAGCGTGCAGGGCACGGCGCCCTTCACGCTGGTGGTCGGCAATGCCGCCAACGTCACCCTCGAGCAGGACGGCAAGCCGGTCGACCTCGCTGCCCATGTCCGCGGCACCGTTGCCCGCCTGACGCTTCGCTGATGACCGAACCCATGACCCAGCAACACGACTCCACGCCGATCGCGGCCCGCCCGCTTCTCCGCCACCGCACCTGCCAGGTCCTCGTCGGCAAGGTGAAGATCGGCGGCGAAGCGCCGGTGGTCGTGCAGTCGATGACCAACACCGACACCGCCGACGTGCTCGGCACCGCGATGCAGGTCGCCGAGCTCGCCCGCGCCGGCTCCGAGATCGTGCGCATCACGGTCAACAACGAGGCCGCCGCGGCCGCGGTGCCGAAGATCCGCGACCGCCTGCTCGCGCTCAACCTGGACGTGCCGCTGGTCGGCGACTTCCACTACAACGGCCACAAGCTGCTGACCGACTTCCCGGCCTGCGCCGAGGCGCTCGCCAAGCTGCGCATCAACCCGGGCAACGTCGGCGCCGGCCGCAAGCGCGACCCGCAGTTCGCTGCCATCGTCGAGCTCGCCTGCCGCCACGACAAGCCGGTGCGCATCGGCGTCAACTGGGGCAGCCTCGACCAGTCGGTGCTCGCCCGCATCATGGACGCCAACGCCAAGCGTGCCGAGCCGCGCGACGCCGGCGCGGTGATGCGCGAGGCGCTCGTCGTCTCCGCGCTCGAATCCGCCGCCAAGGCCGAGGAATACGGCCTCGGCCGCGACCGCATCATCCTCTCGGCCAAGGTCTCCAGCGTGCAGGACCTGATCGCGGTGTACCG
The DNA here is from genome assembly GCA_017997795.1 of Thauera sp. Lineage (GTDB taxonomy): Bacteria > Pseudomonadota > Gammaproteobacteria > Burkholderiales > Rhodocyclaceae > Thauera. Next base: position 2,209 of record JAGOEI010000018.1, read on the forward strand.
CGACCTCGCCCGGCGCAGCGACTACGCGCTGCACCTGGGGCTCACCGAGGCCGGCATGGGCAGCAAGGGCATCGTCGGCTCCACCGCCGCGCTCGCCGTGCTGCTGCAGGAGGGCATCGGCGACACCATCCGCATCTCGCTCACCCCCGAGCCGGGCGGCAGCCGCACGCAGGAGGTCGTGGTCGCGCAGGAGATCCTGCAGACCATGGGCCTGCGCGCCTTCACCCCCATGGTCACCGCCTGCCCGGGCTGCGGCCGCACCACCAGCACCTTCTTCCAGGAGCTCGCCTCGGGCATCCAGGAGTATGTGCGCGCGCAGATGCCGGTCTGGCGCGAGCAGTACGACGGCGTCGAGAACATGACGCTGGCGGTGATGGGCTGCGTGGTCAACGGCCCCGGCGAGAGCAAGCACGCCAACATCGGCATCTCGCTGCCGGGCACCGGCGAGACCCCGGCGGCACCGGTGTTCGTGGACGGCGAGAAGGTCGTCACCCTGCGCGGCGACAACATCGCCGCCGAATTCAAGGCGCTCGTGGACAACTACGTCGCCACCCGATACGTGAAGAAGGGCGGATGAACCTGCCTGGCGCGAACCGCAAGCCGTGCCGTCAGGCACCGCGCCCCACGATGACAACAGCGCACCGACGCACCAACGCAAAGACAACACTGACATGAGCCAGACCTTGCAGGCCGTGCGCGGGATGAACGACATCCTGCCCGCCGACGCCGAAACCTGGGAATACTTCGAAGACATCGTGCGCGACTGGCTGCAGAGCTACGGCTACCGCCCGATCCGCATGCCGCTGGTCGAGCCGACGCCGCTGTTCAAGCGCGCGATCGGCGAGGTCACCGACATCGTCGAGAAAGAGATGTACTCGTTCGAAGACGCCTTGAACGGCGAGCACCTCACCTTGCGTCCCGAGGGCACCGCGTCCTGCGTGCGCGCCGCGATCCAGCACAACCTGATCCCCTCCGGCGGCCCGCAGCGGCTGTACTACTACGGCCCGATGTTCCGCCACGAGCGCCCGCAGAAAGGGCGCTACCGTCAGTTTCACCAGATCGGCGTGGAGGCGCTCGGTTTTGCCGGCGCCGACACCGATGCCGAACTCATCCTGATGTGCGCGCGTCTGTGGGAAGACCTTGGCATCGAGGACGTGGCGCTCGAGATCAACTCGCTTGGCGCGCCCGAGGAGCGTGCGCAGCACCGCGCCGCGCTGATCGCCTACCTCGAGCAGCACCAGGACAAGCTCGACGAGGACGGCAAGCGCCGCCTGCACACCAACCCGCTGCGCATCCTCGACACCAAGAACCCCGAGCTGCAGGCGATCGTCGACGCCGCACCCAGGCTCGCCGACTATCTCGGCGACGAGTCCAAGGCACATTTTGCTGCGGTGCAGGTCTTCCTCAAGGATGCGGGCATCCCGTATCGCATCAACCACCGCCTGGTGCGCGGCCTGGACTACTACAACCGCACCGTGTTCGAGTGGGTCACCACGCGCCTGGGCGCGCAGGGCACGATCTGCGCCGGTGGACGCTACGACGGCCTCTTCGAGCAGCTCGGCGGCAAGTCGCAGCCGGCCGCGGGTTTTGCGATCGGCATCGAGCGCCTGCTGCTGCTGTGGAAGGAATGCGGCGGCGAGGCCGAACGCTCGATCCCCGATGCCTACGTGGTGAGCGTGGGCGAAGCCGCCCAGCGCCTGGCCATGCGCGCGGCCGAGTCGCTGCGCGAGCACGGCTTCGCGGTGCTGATGCATTGCGGCGGTGGCAGCTTCAAGGCGCAGATGAAGAAGGCCGACGCCAGCGAGGCAGCGGTGGCGATCGTGATCGGCGAGGACGAGGCCGCAGCCGGCGAGGTCGGCCTCAAGCCGCTGCGCGGCGGCGGCGCCCAGCAGCGCGTCACGCTCGAGGCGCTGCCCGAGGCCATGGCTGGTGTGCTGTATTCCGAACAACCCGAACTAGAGGCTTGATGATGGCGGTCTACGATCTCGAAGAGCAGGAACAGATATCCGAACTCAAGGCCTGGTGGGCGCAGTACGGCAACTTCGTCGTCACCCTGGCCTTGGTTGCGGCGCTCGCCTCGGTGGGCTGGCAGGCCTGGAACTGGTACCAGAACCGCAACGCCGGCGAGGCTGGCGCGCTGTACTACGCGGTGCAGCAGGCGGCTGAACAGCAGGATGCACAGAAGGCCCGCGACGCGGCGGGTCGGCTGATCGGCGAACATGGCGGCACCGTCAGCGCCCAGCTCGGCGCGCTGTTGTCGGCCGCGCTGCAGTTCGAGACCGGCGACCTCGCCAATGCCCGCGCCCAGCTCGAGTGGGCAGCCGACAAGGGCAAGGACGCCGCGTTGCGCGATCTCGCGCGCCTGCGCCTGGCCGCGGTGCTGCTGCAGCAGGGCGAACACGATGCCGCGCTGGCGCGCCTGCAGGCCGCGCCCACCGCATCCTACAAGGCGCGCTTCGACGATCTGCGTGGTGACGTGCTGGCTGCGCAGGGCAAGAAGGCCGAGGCGCGCGCCGCCTGGCAGGCTGCGATCGACGGCCTCGCCGCCGAAGGCGAGGAAGCCGTGACCCTGCGTGAAGTCGTGCGCGTGAAACTCGAATCCCTCGGAGCCTGATCGATGAAATCGTACTCGCTGCGCCTCGTCCCGCTCGTCGCCGCCGTGCTGCTGACGTCGGCGTGCTCGTCGCTGAATCCGTTCGCCAGTTCCGCCGCCAAGCCTGCAGCGCTGGTGGATTTCACGCCGTCGGCCGAGCTCGCCAGCACCTGGAGCGCCAACATCGGCGACGCCGGCCCTTACCGCTTCCAGCCCGCGGTGTGGAGCGACGCCGTCTACGCGGCTGGTCATGACGGCGAAGTCGCCCGCTTCGAAGGCGGGCGCCCGGTGTGGCGCACCGATACCGATACCGACCTTTCGGCTGGCGTGGGCACCGACGGCCGCCTGGCGGTGGTCGCCGCCACCGACGGCGCGGTGATCGCGCTCGACGCCGCGACCGGCAGCGAACGCTGGCGCGCCGACGTCGGGGCGGAAGTGCTGGCGCCGCCGGCGGTCAGCCTCGACTTCGTCGTCGTACGCGCCTCCGACAATCGCCTGATTGCGCTCGACGCGCGCGACGGCAGCCGGCGCTGGGTGTATCAGCGCAACAACCCGCCGCTCGCCCTGCGCAGCTTCGCCAGCGTGATCATCGAAGGTCCGGTCGTGCTGGCCGGATTCCCCGGCGGCAAGCTGGCGGTGATCAACCTCGCCAACGGCGGGGCGATCACCGAACTGAACGTCGCCGTGCCGCGCGGGTCGACCGAACTCGAGCGCGTGGCCGACATCGCCGGCGCGCCGGTCGTGGGTCGGCGCGAGGTGTGCGCGGTGGCCTACCAGGGCCGCGCCGCCTGCTTCGACACCTCCAACGGCAACGCCATCTGGGCGCGCGATTTTTCCAGCAGCGTGGGCATGGACCGCGATGCGCGCTTCGCCATGATCACCGACGACCGTGACGCGGTGCAGGCGCTCGACGCCTACAGCGGCGCGAGCGTGTGGAAACAGGATGCGCTCGCTCGTCGTCATGTGTCGCGTCCGTTGATCGTGGGCGACCACGTCGTGGTCGGCGATGTCGAGGGCTACGTCCATCTCCTCAACCGCGAGACCGGCGCATTTGCCGCCCGCGACCGCGCCGGCAGCGAGGCAATCGCCGCCGATCCCGTCCCGTTCGGGCGGGGCTTCGTCGTCCAGGACATGGACGGCGACATTACCGCGTACGAAGTACGCTGAGGCACCGCAGCAAGTGAAACCCACCATCGTTCTGGTTGGCCGGCCCAACGTCGGCAAGTCGACCCTCTTCAACCGCCTGACGCGCACGCGCGACGCGCTGGTCGCCGACCAGCCCGGCCTCACTCGCGACCGCCATTACGGCATCGGCCGCCTCGGCGACCGCGACTATCTCGTCGTCGACACCGCCGGTTTCGACCCCGTGGCCAAGGACGGCATCATGCACGAGATGGCGCGCCAGGCCGAACAGGCGATCGCCGAGGCCGACGTGCTGCTGTTCCTGGTCGATGGCCGTGCCGGACGCACGCCGCACGACGAGAACATCGCCGCGCGCCTGCGGCGTGCGGGCCGCCCGGTGCATCTGGTGGTCAACAAGGCCGAAGGCCTGGATCGGGCGATGGTCGCCGCCGACTTCCACGCGCTCGGCCTTGGCGATCCGCTGCCCGTCTCGGCCGCGCATGGCGACGGCGTGAAGCAGCTCATCGACATCGTGCTCGCCCCGTTCCCGCTCGACGAGGAGAAGGATGCGCGCGAGGACGAAGGTCCGCGCGTGGCGATCGTCGGCCGCCCGAACGTCGGCAAGTCCACGCTGGTCAATACCCTGCTCGGCGAGGAGCGCGTGATCGCCTTCGACATGCCCGGCACCACGCGCGACGCGATCTCGATTCCCTTCGAGCGCGCGGGCCGGCGCTACACGCTGATCGACACCGCCGGCCTGCGCCGCCGCGGCAAGGTCTTCGAGGCGGTGGAGAAGTTCTCGGTCATCAAGACCCTGCAGGCGATCCAGGAATGCAACGTGGTCGTGCTGGTGCTCGATGCCGCGCAGGACATTTCCGACCAGGACGCCCACATCGCCGGCTTCGCGCTCGAGGCTGGGCGCGCGCTGGTGGTGGGCATCAACAAATGGGATGCGGCCGATGACTACCGCCGCGAGCGCCTGAAGAACGACATCGCACGCAAGCTGGCTTTCCTGTCCTTCGCGCGCTTCCACCAGATCTCGGCGCTGAAGTCCGAGGGCATCAACGGCCTGCTCAAGTCGGTCGATGCGGCCTACGCCGCGGCCACGGCAGATCTGTCCACGCCCCGCCTGACGCGCGCACTGCAGCAGGCGGTGGTCCGCCAGGCGCCGCCGCGCCACGGCATGGCGCGCCCGAAGATGCGTTATGCCCACCAGGGCGGCATGAATCCGCCGGTGATCGTCATCCACGGTAACGCCCTGGACGACATCCCGCAGTCGTATGTGCGCTATCTCGAGCGCTGCTTCATGGAGGCGTTCAAGCTCCAGGGCACGCCCTTGCGCATCCAGTTCCGCACCACGCACAATCCGTACGCGGCACGGACCTGAGAATTTTTACGTTCGAGAACCCGTTTCCACACCCGGATTTCATTGCATACTGTTATTGCGCAGTGCACCAATGCAATTCACAATATTCTTATAAACACAAAATAAAGAGGTTCAGCAATGAGCAACAAAGGGCAACTTCTACAAGACCCCTTTCTCAACACCCTGCGTCGCGAACACATCCCCGTGTCGATCTATCTGGTGAACGGCATCAAGCTGCAGGGCCAGGTGGAATCCTTCGATCAGTACGTCGTGCTGCTCAAGAACACCGTGACGCAGATGGTCTACAAGCACGCGATCTCGACCGTAGTGCCGGCGCGCCCCGTCGTCATCCAGCAGGAAGAGGGCAGCAACTGAGGCCGGAAGACACCCTGCGCGGCCGGCTGACGCCGGCCACCGGGGGCGCCCATGTTTGAGCGCCCCGCCTCTGGCGAGCGCGCGGTTCTCGTCCAGCTCGACCTCAACCAGGGTGCGATCGAAGAGCGTCTGTCCGAACTCGAGCTGCTCACCCTGAGTGCGGGTGCGAGCGTCGAGGCCGTGGTGCAGGGCAAGCGTGCCGCGCCCGATCCCAAGCTCTTCGCCGGCAGCGGCAAGGTCCAGGAGATCGGCGAAGCCTTGCGTGCGCACGGCGCCGACATCGTGATCTTCAATCACGCCTTGTCGCCGGGCCAGCAGCGCAACCTCGAGCGCGAGCTGCAGTGCATGGTGATCGACCGCACTGCGCTGATCCTCGACATCTTCGCGCAGCGCGCGCGCAGCCATGAAGGCAAGCTGCAGGTCGAGCTCGCCCAGCTCGAGCATCTGGCCACTCGCCTGGTGCGCGGCTGGACCCACCTCGAACGCCAGAAGGGCGGTATCGGCCTGCGCGGTCCGGGCGAAAAACAGCTCGAGACCGACCGCCGTCTGCTCGGCAATCGGGTCAAGATGCTCAAGTCGCGCCTCGTCCAGCTCGAGAAGCAACGCAAGGTTCGTCGTCGGGCAAGGGAACGTCGCGACGCGCTGTCGGTCTCTCTCGTCGGTTACACCAATGCGGGCAAGTCGACGCTGTTCAATGCGCTGACGAAGGCGGGGGCCTATGCGGCCGACCAGCTCTTCGCCACGCTCGACACCACCTCGCGCCGCCTCTACGTGGGCGGGGCAAACGTGGTGCTCTCGGACACCGTGGGCTTCATCCGCGACCTGCCACATGCGCTGGTCGCGGCTTTCCAGGCGACACTCGAGGAAACCGCGCAGGCCGACCTGCTGCTTCATGTGGTGGATTCGGCCAGCGAGGACCGCGACGCCCAGATCGCTGCGGTGAATCAGGTTCTTGCCGAGATCGGCGCGGCCGACGTGCCGCAGATCCTGGTGTGGAACAAGATCGACCTCACCCTGGCCGCCGCGGCGGTCGAGAGAGGTGACTGTGATAAGATCAGGCGCGTTTTTTTGAGCGCCCGAACGGGGGAAGGTCTGGACCTGCTTCGCGACGCGCTTGCCGAAGTGGCGCAGCAGACCTTTGGTGACAACGCCGACCGCGTCGCGGATCAGGCGGACGAACGACCAGAACAAACGTGATAACAGGCATTCTCATGTCACTCAATGACCCACGCTGGGGTGGCCAGGGCGGCAACGATGGCGGCCCCAATGACGGCAATCGCAACGACGGAACTCGCGGCGACGACAATCGCAACGACGACCCGCGCGGCGACCGCAATCGCGGCGCGAACCAGGGGCCACCCGACCTCGAAGAGGTCTGGCGCGATTTCAACCAGCGCCTGACCGGCATGTTCGGCGGCAAGCGCAGTGGCCGCGGCAACGGCGGTGGCGGCGGCGGCGGCGGCGGATCGCCGCAGTTGCCGAGCTTCTCCCCCAGGCAGTTCGGCGGCGGCATCGGCGTGCTGCTGGTGCTGGTCATCGTCGTGTGGCTGGCGAGCGGCTTCTACACGGTCGATGCCAACCAGCGCGGCGTGGTGCTGCGCCTCGGCGAGTTCATCGAGACCACCGAGCCGGGCCTGCGCTGGCGTTTGCCGGCACCGATCGAGAGCCACGAGATCGTCGACCTGACCGGCGTACGTACGGTTGAGGTCGGCTATCGCGGCTCCGATCGCAACAAGGTGCTGCGTGAATCGCTGATGCTCACCGACGACGAGAACATCATCAACATCCAGTTCGCGGTGCAGTACATCCTCAACAGCCCGGAAAACTACGTCTTCAACAACCGTTTCCCGGACGAGGCGGTCGGCCAGGCGGCCGAAACCGCGATGCGCGAGATCGTCGGCAAGAGCCGCATGGACTTCGTGCTGTACGAGGGCCGCGAGGAGATCGCCGCCACCGCGCAGGAGTTGATGCAGCGCATCCTCGACCGCTACGAGACCGGCATTCAGATCAGCCGCGTGACGATGCAGAACGCCCAGCCGCCCGAGCAGGTCCAGGCCGCGTTCGACGACGCGGTGAAGGCGGGACAGGACCGCGAACGGCAGAAGAACGAGGGCGAGGCCTATGCCAACGACGTCGTGCCGCGTGCCCGTGGTACCGCGTCGCGCCTGGTCGAAGAGGCCAACGCCTACCGCGAGCGTGTGGTTGCCAATGCCGAGGGCGAGGCGAGTCGCTTCAACCAGGTGTTCGCCGAGTACAGCCGCGCGCCCGAAGTAACCCGCGAGCGCCTCTACATCGAGACCATGCAGCAGGTGATGTCCAACACCTCCAAGGTCATGATCGACTCGACCGGCAACGGCAACCTGCTGATGCTGCCGCTCGACAAGCTGATGCAGCAGGCGGGCGGCAGGGCGGCCGCATCGGCCGCGGCGGCCGCGCCCGATTCGCAGTCCGCTGCCGGCCTGAGCGCGAACGCGCCGATGCCGTCGCTGGACCCGCGCAACCGGGAATTGATGAGAAGCCGTGAGCGGGGAGAACGTTGATGCGTGACAAGATGTCCCTGATCGGCGGCACATTGCTGCTGATCGTCGTGATTGCCTCCATGTCGCTGTTTACCGTGGATCAGCGCCAGTATGCGATCGTGTTCCAGCTCGGCGAGATCAAGGAGGTCATCTCCGACCCCGGCCTCAACGCCAAGCTGCCCTTCATCCAGAACGTGCGTTACTTCGACAAGCGCATCCTGACCATGGATACGCCCGAGCCCGAGCGTTTCATCACGTCCGAGAAGAAGAACGTGCTGGTGAACCACTTCGTCAAGTGGCGCATCATCGACCCGCGTCTGTACTACGAGTCGGTCGCCGGCGACGAGGCGCGTGCGCGCACGCGGCTCACGCAGACGGTCAACGCCGGCCTGCGCGAGGAGTTCGGCCGGCGCACGATGCACGATGTGGTGTCGGGCGAGCGTGACGCGATCATGGAGCAGATGCGCGAGCGCGCAGACCGCGACGCACGCACCATCGGCGTGCAGATCGTCGACGTGCGCCTGAAGCGCGTCGATCTGCCCAACGAGGTGACCGAGTCGGTCTATCGCCGGATGGAAGCAGAGCGCAAGCGCGTGGCCAACGAGTTGCGCTCGCTGGGTGCCGCCGAGGCCGAACGCATCCGCGCCGACGCCGACCGCCAGCGCGAGGTCATCATCGCCGAGGCCTATCGCTCGGCCCAGGAGGCCATGGGTGAGGGCGACGCCAAGGCCACCGCGATCTACGCCGACGCCTTCGGCAAGAACCCGGACTTCTATTCCTTCTACCGCAGCCTCGAGGCCTATCGTTCGAGTTTCTCGGGCAAGGATGACGTGATGGTGGTAGACCCGAGCTCCGATTTCTTCCGCTTCATGAAGGATTCTAGAGGCGCCCCGCGCAACTGATTCCTTCATGGGAAGCTCGCTACTCACGGCCTTCGCGCTGATGTTGATCATCGAAGGCTTGCTGCCCTTCATCGCGCCGGCAGCCTGGCGCGAAACCTTCCTGCGCCTCGCCAGCATGGCCGACGGTCAGATCCGCTTCATCGGGCTGACCTCCATGCTGGCCGGGGTCATCCTGCTTTTCATCTTCCTCTGACCTGCTCATGCGCTGGGTACTGCCCGATCACATCCAGGACGCGCTGCCGTCCGATGCCCACCAGCTCGAAACGCTCCGGCGCCGGCTGCTCGACGCCTTCCGCGTGCGCGGCTACCAGTTGGTGATGCCACCGCTGCTGGAATATCTCGATTCGCTGACCACCGGCGCGGGGCGCGATCTGGCGCTGCGCACGTTCACGCTGGTGGACCAGTTGTCGGGGCGCACGATGGGGGTGCGCGCCGACATGACGCCGCAGGTCACCCGCATCGACGCGCACCTGCTCAATCGTCAGGGCGTTTCGCGGCTGTGCTACTGCGGCAGCGTGCTGCACACCCTGCCGTCGACGCTCACCGCCACGCGCGAGCCGCTGCAGCTCGGCGCCGAACTCTACGGCCATGCCGGCATCGAGGCCGACGTGGAGATCCTGCGCCTGCTCGCCGAGGTGCTGCGCCTGGCCGAGGTGCCCGCGTCGCGGATCGACATCGGCCATGTCGGCATCTTCCATGCGCTCGCGGCGCGTGCCGGCCTGGTGCCGGGGCGCGAGGAGGAGCTCTTCGGCCTGCTGCAGGCGAAGGACGTGCCCGAGCTGCGCCGCGTGCTGGCCGACGTTGCCGAACCGGCGCGCAGCGCCTTGCTCGCGCTGCCCGAACTCTACGGCGGTCCCGATGTGCTCGACGAGGCGGCGGCGCGCCTGCCGCAGGACGCCGAGATCACCGCGCTGCTCGATGAGCTGCGCCAGTTGGCGGCGGCGCTCGCCGACCTGCCGGTGAGCTTCGACCTGGCCGACCTGCGCGGCTACCACTATCACAGCGGCGTCGTGTTCGCCGCCTACGGCGCCGACTCGCCGGCGGCACTCGCCCTCGGCGGGCGCTATGACCGCGTCGGCAAGGCCTTCGGTCGCGCGCGTCCGGCGGTCGGCTTCAGCCTCGATCTGCGCGAACTGGTGTGGCGCCTGCCCACCGCGACCGCGATGGCGGGGGCGGTGCTCGCGCCGCTGGACGGCGATGCGGCGCTGGCCGAAGAGGTTGCAGTACTGCGCGCGCGGGGCGAGATCGTCGTCACGGCGCTGCCGGGTCATCACGGAACATGGAACGAAGCCGGCTGCGACCGGCAACTGGTGAAGCGGGGCGATCGCTGGGCGGTCGTGTCGTTACAGGGAGAGTAAGAAAATGGCAAAGAACGTCGTCGTCGTCGGCACCCAGTGGGGTGACGAAGGCAAGGGCAAGATCGTCGATTGGCTGACCGACCACGCGAAGGGCGTCGTGCGCTTCCAGGGCGGCCACAACGCCGGTCACACGCTGGTGATCGGCCAAACCGAATACAAGCTGAACCTCGTGCCCTCGGGCATCGTGCGCGAGGGCGTGGCCTGTTTCATCGGCAATGGCGTGGTGCTGGACGCGCATCACCTGCTGTCCGAGATCCGCACGCTCGAGGCGGGCGGCATCAAGGTCCGCGAGCGCCTGCGCATCAGCCCGGGCTGCCCGCTGATCCTCGGCTACCACGCCGCGCTCGACCGTGCGCGTGAGGCCGCCAAGTCGGCCGACGACAAGATCGGCACCACCGGCAAGGGCATCGGCCCCACCTACGAGGACAAGGTCGCCCGCCGCGCGCTGCGCGTGTACGACCTGTTCGATCCCGAGCGCTTCGCCGCCAAGCTCAAGGCCAACCTCGAGTACCACAACTTCGTTCTCACCCAGCACTTCGGCGCCGAGGCGGTGGATTTCCAGGCCGTTTTCGACCAGGCCATGGCCGACGCCGAGGAGCTGCTGCCGATGGTGGCGGACGTCTCGGCCGAGCTCTACGCGATCAACAAGTCGGGCGGCTCGCTGCTGTTCGAGGGCGCGCAGGGCACGCTGCTCGACATCGACCACGGCACCTACCCGTTCGTGACCTCGAGCAACTGCGTGGCCGGCCAGGCCGCGGCCGGTTCGGGCGTGGGCCCCAGCCGCCTGCACTACGTGCTCGGCATCACCAAGGCCTACTGCACCCGCGTCGGCGGCGGCCCGTTCCCGACCGAGCTCGACATCGAGACCAAGGGCGTGCCGGGCGAGCAGATGTCGACCAAGGGCCGCGAGTTCGGCACCGTCACCGGGCGCAAGCGCCGCTGCGGCTGGCTGGACCTGGCTGCGCTCAAGCGCTCGATCATCATCAATGGCGTCACCGGCCTGTGCATCACCAAGCTCGACGTGCTCGACGGGCTCGAAGAGCTGAAGCTGTGCACCGGCTACATGCTCGACGGCAAGCGCATCAACCTGCTGCCGATGGGCTCGGAAGAGGTTACCCGCTGCGAGCCGATCTACGAGACCATGAAGGGCTGGAGCGGCACCACCTTCGGTGCGCAGAGCTGGGACGCGCTGCCGCAGGAGGCGCGCGCCTACCTGCACCGCATCGAGGAAATCTGCGAGATCCCGATCGACGTCATCTCCACCGGCCCCGAGCGCGACGAAACCATCCTGCGCCGGCATCCGTTTGGCGCCTGATCGGGTCTTGTCGGTAGAGCAGCACTCGGCAGGCACCGTGGCCGCTGTGGGAGCGGGCTTGCCCGCGAATGCCTGCCGCGCAGGGGACATTCGCGGGCAAGCCTGCTTCCACCATGTTTTCGGCCAACTCGTCGCGAGCTGGGCGGTGAACAAAAAAAGCCGGCTGTCAGCCGGCTTTTCCCTGCGTTTGGTGCCCAGAAGAGGACTCGAACCTCCACGCCTCGCGGCGCTAGTACCTGAAACTAGTGCGTCTACCAATTCCGCCATCTGGGCAGGGACGCGCATAATAGCAAACGTTTCCGGATCCGGGAAGGGTTCGGAGCGCCGGGATTTACGATCCGCTGACCATTTGCGATCGCGCTGCTTTGTCGGTGCGCGGGTGGGCATGGCGGCGGACGTGGGGGAAGGGCGCTGTGAGCGCGTGTGGGCTACCGGACGGTCAACGAAAAAAGCCGGCTTTTCAGCCGGCTTCTCTCTTGCAACTGGTGCCCAGAAGAGGACTCGAACCTCCACGCCTCGCAGCGCTAGTACCTGAAACTAGTGCGTCTACCAATTCCGCCATCTGGGCAAGAAGACGCGCATTATAAGCACGAAAAGAAGATTGTCAATGACTCGCAAAACGAAAAAAACCGAAAAGACGGCCTCGAAGGCCACCCACAAACCAGCGGACGCGAAGTCCTCTGCAAAGCATTCAGCGCCCAGGCGCGCCGGTGCGCCCGGGGACGCGCCCAAGACCGGCGCTGCTAGCGCTGCGCACCAGGCTGGCGCCGCCGACAGGGGGAGCGCCCCTGCGCCTGCGCGCGGCACAGGCCGCAGCCGTGCGGCCCGCAAGGCTGCGGCGGCCCATGCCGGCGCCGGCGCGCCCGCGAGCCAGGTCCAGACCAGCGCGATCCGCCGCGCCGACCCCTTCTACGCGCGCGAGACGCAGCAATACGAAAACCCGCTGCCCAGCCGCGAATACGTGCTGCAGATCCTCGCCGAGCGCGGCGTGCCGATGCCCTTCTCCGAGCTCGCCGCCGCACTCGACATCGCGCCGCACGAGCTCGACTTCTTCGACCGTCGCCTGCGCGCGATGGAGCGCGATGGCCAGGTGGTGCGCAACCGCCGCGATGCCTACCTGCTGCCGGCCAAGGCCGACCTCATCAAGGGCCGCGTCGAGGGCCACCCCGACGGCTTCGGCTTCCTGCGTCGCGACGACGGCCAGCCCGACATCTTCCTCGGCCCCAAGGAGATGCGCGAGCTGCTGCACGGCGACCGCGTGATCGTGCGTATCGCCGGCCTGGACCGCCGCGGCCGTCCCGAGGGCAAGCTGGTCGAGGTTCTCGAGCGCGCCAACAGCCGCGTCGTCGGCCGCGTCATCAACGAGCACGGCGTGATGATCGTGGTGCCCGAGAACCGTCGCCTGGCGCAGGACATCCTGGTCGCCCCGGGCGGGCGCAAGAAGCCCGAGGCCGGGCAGATCGTCACCGTCGAGCTGGTCGAGCAACCGACCAAGTTCGCCCAGCCGATCGGGCGCATCGTCGAGGTGCTCGGCAACTACGCCGACCCCGGCATGGAGATCGAGATCGCGCTGCGCAAGCACGACCTGCCCTACGAGTTCTCGTCCGAGGCCAAGGCGCAGACGCGCAAGCTGCCCGACGTGGTGCGCAAGAAGGACTGGGCCGGGCGCGAGGACCTCACCAAGCTGCCGCTGGTCACCATCGACGGCGAGACCGCCAAGGACTTCGACGACGCGGTGTATTGCGAGCGCCAGGGCAAGGGCTACCGCCTGATCGTCGCCATCGCCGACGTCTCGCACTATGTGGATGCCGCCAGCGCGCTCGACAAGGACGCCTTCGACCGCGGCAACTCGGTGTACTTCCCGCGCCGCGTCATCCCGATGCTGCCCGAGAAGCTCTCCAACGGCCTGTGCTCGCTCAACCCGCAGGTCGAGCGCCTCGCCATGGTGGCCGACATGGCCATCTCGGCCACCGGCGAGATCAAGAACTACCGCTTCTACCCGGCCGTGATCTGGTCGCACGCGCGCCTGACCTACACCAAGGTCGCCGCGGCGCTGTACGAGAACGATGCGGCCACCCGGGCCGAGCTCGCGCCCCTGCTGCCTCACCTCGAGAACCTCGACAAGCTCTTCCGTGTGCTGCTGACGGCGCGCGCCAAGCGCGGCGCGATCGACTTCGAGACCACCGAGACCCGGATGATCTTCGACGATAACGGCAAGATCGCGCAGATCGTGCCCGAGGTGCGCAATGACGCCCACCGCCTCATCGAAGAGTGCATGCTCGCCGCCAACGTGTGCGCGTCCGACTTCCTCGCCACGCGCGAGCACCCGGCGCTGTACCGCGTCCACGACTCGCCCTCCGAGGACAAGCTCGCCAAGCTGCGCGAGTTCCTCAAGGAGTTCGGCCTCGGGCTGGGCGGGGGCGACGAGCCGCGCGCGAGCGACTTCGCCAGGCTGCTCGAGCAGGTCAAGGACCGTCCCGACGCCCAGCTGCTGCAGACCGTGATGCTGCGCTCGTTGAAGCAGGCGATGTACAGCCCCGATAACGTCGGCCACTTCGGCCTCGCCTACGAGTCCTACACCCACTTCACCTCGCCGATCCGGCGCTACCCCGACCTGCTGATCCACCGCGGCATCAAGGCCGCGCTCGGCGGCGACCAGTACCGCCCCGGCGACTGGGAGCAGATCGGCCTGCACTGCTCGATGACCGAGCGCCGCGCCGACGAGGCCACCCGCGACGTGGTCGCCTTCCTCAAGTGCTACTTCATGCAGGACCGCGTCGGCGAGGAGTTCACCGGCAGCGTGTCGGCGGTCGTGCCCTTCGGCCTCTTCGTCGCGCTCGACGACATCTTCATCGAGGGCCTGCTGCACATCTCCGACCTCGGCAGCGACTACTTCCACTACGACGAGACGCGCCACGCCCTCATGGGTGAGCGCACCGGCAAGCAGTTCCGGCTTTCGGACCGCGTGAAGGTGCAGCTCGTGCGGGTGGATATGGCGACCAACAAGATCGACTTCAGGCTCATCGAGGGGCCGCTGCCGGTCGAGGTCAAGGCGCCTGCCAGGCCGGCCGAAGCCGTGACCGCGGCCGCCGTGCCCGAAGCCGGGAAGAAGGCGCGCAAGCCGCGCACGAAGAAGGGTGCTGTGGAGCCGGTGGTCGAGGCTGCGCCTGCGCCGGCCATCAAGACCCCGACCGAGCAGTCGCCGATCTCCGCAGCGGCGCCCGCCAAGCCCAAGTCCCGC
>JAGOEI010000018.1:17099-22982 GCA_017997795.1 Thauera sp.
GCGCAAGCCGCGCACGAAGAAGGGTGCTGTGGAGCCGGTGGTCGAGGCTGCGCCTGCGCCGGCCATCAAGACCCCGACCGAGCAGTCGCCGATCTCCGCAGCGGCGCCCGCCAAGCCCAAGTCCCGCGCCAAGGCTGGAAAGAAATCCGCTGCCGCACCGCTGGCCGAGCTCGCCCCGCAGCCCGCCGCAGAGGTCGCAGCCGTCGTGGTTGCGGCTGCGGAGCCCAAGCTGCGCAAGCCACGCGCGACGAAGGCCGCCACCAGCCCAGCGACCGAAGCCCCCGCCGCACCCGCCGCCGAAGCGCTAGAATCCGCGCCCCCGGCCCCCGCGCGACGCGCCGGCCGCAAGACCACAGCAAAGGGCACCGACCGTGGCTAAAGCACCCGAAAACGCACCCACCCGCCTGATCTACGGCTTTCATGCCGTCTCCGCCAAGCTGCGCCACGCGCCCGATGCGGTGCTGGAGATCCATCTCTCCGCCGACCGCAAGGATGCGCGGGTTAAGAAATTCATCGCCCAGGCCGAGGCCGCCGGCGCGCGCATCCTGCAGAGCGAGGGCGACAAGCTCGACGCCATGGTCGGCACCCGCCGCCACCAGGGCGTGGTCGCCAAGGTCGACGCCACCCGGCGCGACATCAAGCTCGCCGACGTGCTCGACAGCCTGGACGAGAACGCGCTCATCCTCGTCCTCGACGGCGTGCAGGACCCGCACAACCTCGGCGCCTGCCTGCGCGTGGCCGACGCCGCCGGGGCGCACGCGGTGGTCGCGCCCAAGGACCGCGCGGTGGGGCTCAACGCCACTGCGATCAAGGTCGCCAGCGGCGCCGCCGACACCGTGCCCTACATCACCGTCACCAACTTGGCGCGCGCGCTGCGCGAGATGCAGGACGCCGGCGTGTGGGTCATCGGCGCCGCCGGCGAGGCCGAGAAAACCATCCACGACATCGACCAGAAGGTGCCGGTGGCCTGGGTGCTCGGCGCCGAAGGCGACGGCCTGCGCCGCCTCACCCGCGACACCTGCGACGAGCTCGCCCGCATCCCGATGCACGGCAGCGTCGAGAGCCTCAACGTGTCGGTGGCCAGCGGCATCTGCCTCTTCGAAGCTCGGCGGCAGCGCGGCTGAGCCGGCTGCGCGACGATCGCCCCCTCCCTTGTAGGAGCGGCGCCAGCCGCGAAGCGGGCCAGTCGGCCCGCGCCTCGCCCCAGCGAAGCGCACAGCGCCTTTGCGAGCATGGGGCCTTTGCCGCTAAGCTTGCGGCCTCGTTTGCTTCGAGGTGCCCGCGCTCGCCGCGGGAGAATCGGGAAGGCGGTGCCAATCCGCCGCGCGCCCAGCGCCGTGAAGGGGATTGTCCGGGCAAGGTTCGCCCAGTCACTGGTCCGCAAGGATCGGGAAGGCGCCCGGACGAGATGATCCGCAGCCGGAAGACCGGCCTCGAAGTGTTTGCTGCAGCCGTCTGGTCGGCGGCTGCCCACTGCTCGCAGACAAGGGGAATACTTCATGAGCAGCCCGACGCAGGCGCACGCCGCGCCCGCGCGCGATCACGCGCGCACAAATCTCGACGCCGACGCGGCCACGCGTCTCGACCCTGAAGCGGCCACGCGTCTCGACCCTGAGGCCGTTAGGCGCCCCGACCCCGACGCCGCCGCGCCTCTCTCCTCTGACGCATCCGCTGGCTTCGCCGCGAACTCGCAACCTCGCTTCCAGACCGACCCGCGCTTCACCACCGCCGAGCGCGACGCCGTCTACCGCGCCATCCACACCCGCCGCGACGTGCGCGGCGAATTCCTGCCCGACGCGATCCCCGACGAGGTCCTGGCGCGCGTGCTCACCGCCGCCCACCATGCGCCCTCGGTCGGCTTCATGCAGCCGTGGGACTTCATCGTGGTGCGCTCGCGTGAGGTGCGCGCGAAGATCCACGCCGACTTCCTCGCCGCCCACGCCGAGGCGGAGCAGATGTTCGACGCGGAAAAGCGCGCCACCTACCGCAACCTCAAGCTCGAAGGCATCCTCGAGTCGCCGGTCAATATCTGCATCACCTGCGACCGCAGCCGTCACGGCCCGGTGGTGATCGGCCGCACCCACATCGGCGCGATGGACATCTACAGCGCGGTGTGTGCGGTGCAGAACCTGTGGCTTGCCGCGCGCGCCGAGGGGCTGGGCGTGGGCTGGGTCAGCATCCTGCACCCGCCGGCGCTGCGCGAAGCGCTCGGCATCCCGCAAGAGATCATCCCGATCGCCTACCTGTGCGTCGGCTACGTCCGCGACTTCCACGCCCGCCCCGAGCTCGAGGCCGCCGGCTGGCTGAAGCGCATGCCGCTGCCCGAGTTGCTGCACTTCGACGGCTGGCAGGGGCCCGCCGATGCCGCCGGCGAAGCGCTGGCCGAGGCTATCCGAGCGGTGCAGCCTTTCCCGCGTTGACGAAAGTCAACGCACCCGCAGGTCGTTGAAGAATCATGATTTTCACGACCGCGGGCTCGCGATCGCGCTGATGGCACGACCGCGATTGTGCGGATCCCCGGGCCCTCGCACGCGGGGATGATGCTTGTGAGCCGGCCGCCATGCCGGTTCGCCCACCATCATTCCAGAGGAGACCCATCATGCAGTGGACCGACCCCGCGTATTGCGACATCCGTCTCGGCTTCGAAGTCACCGCCTACGTCTACGTGCGCTGACGCCTGCCGGCCCGGCCGCCCGCAGGCGGACCGGGCCCGGCCAACCCGCACCGGACTGCCCGCATGACCGACACCGCCACCCCGAGCCCGCCCGCGGCCGGCGAGCGCTACGCGCTCAACCCGATGTACCTGTTCCGCTGGGAGCCGACGCAGGACTCGCACGTCCTGCTCTACCCCGAGGGCATCGTCAAGCTAAACCAGACCGCCGGTGACATCATCGAACGCTGCGACGGCAAGCACACCGTCGCCGAGCTGATCGCCGAACTGCAGCAACGCTATCCGGGTGACGACGACCGCGTCGCCGAAGGCGTGTACAAATTCCTGGAGGTGTTCCGTGCCAAAGGATGGATCCGTCGTCAGGCTTGACGGGCAGGGCAAGCCGCTGTGGCTGGTGCTCGAGCTCACCTACCGCTGCCCGCTGAAGTGCCCGTGGTGCAGCAACCCGGTCGACTACGCCCGCGACGGCGAGGCCGAACTGTCCACCGCCGAGTGGAAGCGCGTGCTGCGCGAAGGCCGCGAGCTCGGCGCGCTGCAGCTCGGCTTCACCGGCGGCGAGCCGTTGCTGCGCGACGACCTCGAAGAGCTCGTCGCCGACGCCAGCGCGCTCGGCTACTACACCAACCTGATCACCTCCGGCGTCGGCCTGACCGAAGCGCGCCTGATCGCGCTCAAGGCCGCCGGCCTCAACCAGATCCAGCTCTCGCTGCAGTCCAGTGAGCGCGAACTCACCGACACCCTGGTCGGCGCGCGCGCCTTCGACCTCAAGGTGAAGGTGGCGCACCTGATCAAGGCCCACGGCTTTCCGATGGTGCTCAATGTGCCGGTTTTCCGGCACAACATCGGCCAGGTCGAGGACATCCTCGCGCTCGCCGAGGACATCGGCGTCGATTACCTCGAGTTCGCCAACATCCAGTACTACAACTGGGCGATGGTCAATCGCGACGAGCTGCTGCCGACACTCGAGCAGCTGCAGGCCGCCGAGCGCGCGGTGCAGGCGGCGCGCGAGCGCCTCGGCGATCGCATGACGATCTACTTCGTCATCCCCGACTACTACGAGGGCCGCCCCAAGGCGTGCATGAACGGCTGGGGCGCGATCCATCTCACCATCGCCCCGGACGGCGTCGCCATGCCCTGCCAGGAGGCGCGCGTCATCGACGGGCTGGAATTCCCCTCGGTGCGCGACAAGAGCCTCGCCTGGCTGTGGAACGAGTCGCCCACCTTCCAGAAATTCCGTGGCGACGAATGGATGAGCCCGACCTGCCGCAGTTGCGACGAGAAGGAGAAGGACTTCGGCGGCTGCCGCTGCCAGGCCTTCCTGCTCACCGGCGACGCGTCGAACACCGACCCCGCGTGCTCGCGCTCGCCGCATCATCACCTGATCACCGAGGCGATCGCGCAGGCCCATGCGCCCGGGCGCACGCTCAAACCGCTGATCATGCGCAACGACCGTAACTCGCGCCTGCTTGGGCAGGGTGGCGGCTGCGGGTCGAGAACAGGGGAGAAGGGGGCAAGCGCCGGGCTGACCGTGGCGCGGGTGGAGGTCGGTCATGTTTGATCTGCTGCTGCGCGTGTTCGACTCCTCGGTGGTCACCGTCGCGATTGGCGTGGCCCTTACCGCGGCGCTGGCGCTGGTGCTGCGCCTGGTGATGTGAGGCGACGACGATCATGGAGATGCTGCTCGAAGTCGCCGCGCGCTGGCTGCACTTTCTCGCTGCGCTGGTGTGGGTCGGCCACAACTACGCCACCGCGGTCACCCGCTCGCGCTACGTGCCGCTGACCGCGGCCGACCTGTCCGACCCCGACAGCCCGCGCCAGCGCGCGCTGATGCAGCGCGAGCACGGCACTTTCCGCTATGCGTCGCTGGTGGTGCTCGCGAGCGGCCTGCTGATCCTGTGGGAGCGCGGCTGGCTGGCCGAGGCGCTCAGCCTGCAGGGCAGCCTGGCGCCGCTGGGCGTCGGCATCTGGCTGGCGGTGATCATGGTGTGCAACCTGTGGTTCGTGCTGTGGCCGCACCAGAAGCGGGTGCTCGGCTTCGTGCGCGCGCCGCTGGACGAGCGCCTGCGCTGCTCGCGCGTCACCTTCCTGTCGGCGCGGGTCAACACCATGTTGTCGATCCCGGTGCTGTTCTTCATGGGGGTGGGGGCACATGGCGTCGGGCTGTTCTCCTGAGGGCGGCTTTGCGGACGCCTTCGCCGCCTGGCGGGCGCAGCCGGGCTTCAGCTTCTCGGCGGCGGCCGGGCCCCTGCCGGTCGAGGTCGCCAGCGAGGTCGCCGAGGCTTGCCGGCCTGGCCCCGGCTCGATCCTGAGCCTGCCCTTCACCGCGCCCACCTATCGCAGCCTGCAGGCCGAGACGGAGTCCTGCCTGCGCCGCCTGCTGGCGATTCCGGACGACTTCGTGGTGCTCTTCATGGCCGGCGGGGCGAGCGCGCAGTTCGCGCTGGTGCCGATGAACCTGCTCGGGGGGGCGGAAGAAAGGGACGGGCCCCTCGGGGATGGCGTCCCCGGGGACGGTAAGTCCGCCAGCGCGGCGCGTGGCGCGGGGGCTCGCCGCGCTCGAGGCGAAACGGGTGCGCGAGCCGCGCAGGCGCTGTACATCGACAGCGGGCACTGGTCGCGGCGCGCGATCAGCGAGGCGCAGCGTTTCGGACGGATCCGTGTGCTCGACGTGCACGCCCTCGTTCGCGACCCCGGTGGTGAGGGCGAACTGCAGCTCCCGTCCGAATGCCTGCCCGCATCCCCGCCCGAAGCGCTCGATCCGCGCGACCCGGCGCTCGCCTACGTCCACGTCACCCCGAACGAGACCGCCGACGGGCTACAGTTCCCGGCCTTGCCGAAGTGCGCCGCGCCCGTGGTGGCCGACCTGACCTCCGAGCTGCTGACCCGGCCGCTGGACTGGCGCCGGCTCGGCCTCGCCTACGCCGGCACGCAGAAGACGATCGGCACGCCCGGGCTCACGCTGGTAATCGTCCGCCGCGACCTGCTCGGCCACGCCCGCCGCGGCACGCCGCGGGTGATGGACTACGGCGCCCAGGCCGCAGCCGAATCGCGCCTGTGCACGCCGCCGGTGCTGCCCGTCTTCGTCGCCCATCGCATGCTGCACTGGATCGAGCGCGCCGGCGGCGTGGCTGCGATGAGTGCGCGGCTCGCGCGCCGCAATGCCCTGCTCGCCGCCGCGATGGCCGAAGGTGAAGCGAGCGGGCTCTACCGCC